>CAZTHE010000046.1:0-25294 GCA_964613495.1 uncultured Acidobacteriota bacterium
GATTTGCAGGAGCCTGTTGGGCGCACTACCCCGGCCCGCATGATTCGTGATATAAGAACAGGGAACAGTCCAATCGCGAAACCGTGGAAAACAGAAAAACTATGGCTGGAAATCCAATGCGCGAGAACAACGGGAAAATTCTGATCGTCGACGACGAAGCCTACATCCGGGAGATGCTCCACACGGCGCTCGGCGAGGCGGGCTACGCGTGCACGGCCGTCGGGGACGCCGAATCGGCCCTCGCGGCCCTGGACTCGCAGGATTTCGACGTCGCCCTGGTCGACATCCGGCTGCCCGGCCGGCAGGGGACGGAGCTGCTGCGGGACATCCAGGCGGCGCATCCCGAAGTCGTCGTGCTCATGGTCACGGCCGTCGGCAGCCCGGAGGCGGCGATCGAGAGCATGCGTCTGGGAGCCTACGACTTTCTCACCAAGCCCTTCCAGCTCGACCAGGTCCGGATCTCGGTGAACCGGGCGATGGACAAACGGCGGCTGGAGAACGCGAGCCGGGAACACGCACGATATCTCGAACACATCGCCGAAGAGCGCGCGGCGGAAACGCGCCGCCTCTTCTATTCGATGACGCAGGTGTTCGTCCACCTGCTGGACCTGAAGACGCCCTTCAACGAAGGGCATTCGCGGCGCGTCGCCGAAAAGGCCCGGTATGTCGCCCGCGAGCTGCGGATGACCGACGACGGCGTGCGCAAGGTGTACCTCGCCGCGCTGCTCCACGACGTGGACACGATCCTCGTCGAAGACCGGCTGCTGAACAAGCGGGACGCGCTCACCGAGGACGAGATGCGCTGCATCCGCGAACGGGCCGCGCTGGCCGACGAGGTGCTGCGGCCCATCCTCGACGACGAGGAAGTCCTGAAGAACATCCGGCACAAGCGGGAACGCTACGACGGCACCGGGTATCCGGACGGGCTGAAGGGGAACCTCATCCCCCTGGGGGCGCGCGTCATCTCGGTCGTCGAGGCGTTCGACGCGATCACCAGCGGGCGGCCCTACCGCCTGCCGCAATCGCCGGAGGACGCCATCCGGGAGCTGAACCGGTGCGCACCCACCCAGTTCGATCCGCAGGTCGTGACGGTCTTCGCGGAACTCTACGAGAGCATCTTCAGGAACGTCAGCCAGACCTCCATGGGCATCCCGTGAAATCCCGACGCATGCTTCGCCAGGACGCAACACGCATCTGGAGCGCCGCCGTGCGCGCCGTGGAACCGGAAGCCGCGATCCGCAGGGCGTTGAAGCGCGACGGCGCGGCGCTGCGCATCGGCCGCACGTCGCTTGATCTGAGCAGGGCCCGAAAAATCTGGGTGATCGGGGCCGGAAAGGCCGCCGCCCCGATGGGCCGGGCCGTCGAAAAGATCCTGGGCGGCAGGCTCTCCGGAGGCCTGCTCGTGACCAAGTACGGCCACGCGCTGCCGCTCCGCAAACTGGAAGTCCTCGAGGCCGCCCACCCGCTCCCCGACGCCAACGGCCTGGCCGCGGCGGAACGGATCCGATCCCTCGCGCGCGACGGCATCGGGCCCGACGACCTCGTACTCTGCCTGCTCTCGGGCGGCGCTTCGGCCCTGCTCGTCTCCCCGGCCGGGGACGTCACGCTCGAGGACAAGCTGGAGTGCACGCGCCTCCTGCTGCGATCCGGCGCCGGCATTTATGAAATGAACGCCGTGCGGAAGCACCTGTCCGGCCTCAAGGGCGGGGGCCTGGCACGGCTGCTGGCGCCCGCGCGTGTGGCGGCCCTGGTGCTTTCCGACGTGGTGGGGGACGACCTGGCCACGATCGCGTCGGGCCCGCTGGCGCCGGACCCGACCACTTACGGGGAGTGCCTGGAGATCTGCCGCAGGCTGGGAATCCTCGACCGGGTGCCGCGGGCCGTGCGCCGCAGGTTCGAACGCGGGGCCGCCGGGCAGATCGGGGAGACCCCTAAGGCGGGGGACGCCGTTTTCCGCGGCGTGGTCACCCGCATCGTCGGGAGCAACGCGCAGGCCTGCACGGCCGCCGCGCGGGCCGCCAGGCGCCTGGGATACCACGCCTCTGTGCTGACCAGCCGGCTGGAGGGAGACACCGGGGAAGCGGCCCGGCTTCACATGAGCGTGGCCGCGGAGATCGCGGCCGAGGGCCGGCCGCTGCGCCGCCCGGCGTGCGTCCTGAGCGGCGGGGAGACCACCGTCCGGGTGACCGGTAGCGGGAAAGGCGGCAGGAACCAGGAATTCGCGCTGCACTGCGTCCGCGCACTGGCCGCAATGCCCGCGCCCTGCCTCGTGGCAAGCCTGGGGACGGACGGCACGGACGGCCCGACCGACGCCGCGGGCGCCCTCGCGGACAACACCACCCTGATCCGCTCGATGAAGTTCGGCGCGCGCTTCCTGGAAGAATCGCTGGAGAACAACGACTCCCATGAATTCTTCCGGCGCATCGGAGACCTGATCGTCACGGGCCCGACGCGCACGAACGTCATGGACCTGCACGTGGTCCTGATCGGCTGACCCGCCCTATACATGAAGCCCCGCGGTGAGGAGGCCGTTGATTCCAGATTCCAGATTCCAGATGGCGTTGAAGCAAACGATCCCGGGCAATCCCCCGTCTCGATCCCGCTCACTTCTGCCCGAATCGGAGATCCACGGTATTATCCGGAATCTGGAATCTGGAATCTGGAATCAACGGCGCTTCGCGGCGGAAGTCTTGTCCGGCGATTCGCACACGGTCTCCAGGGTGCAGTCACCGCACAGCGGCTTGCGGGCCTGGCACGTCGTCCTGCCGTGCAGGATCACCTGGTGCGAAAAGGAGATCCACCGGTCCCGGGGCACGAGCCGCATCAGGTCCCGCTCGACGTTCTCGGGCGTTTCGGCGCCGCTGAGTTCCAGGCGCCGGCTCACCCTGAAGACGTGCGTGTCGACCACGATCCCTTCCGCCTTGCGGAATGCGACGCCGAGGACCACATTCGCGGTCTTGCGCGCCACGCCGGGAAGCCGAAGCAGGGCGTCCATCGTGTCCGGCACCGAGCCCCCGAACCGTTCGAGGATCATGGCGCACGCCCCGCGGATGCTTTTGGCCTTGTTGCGGTAAAAGCCGGTCGAGCGGATATCGCCCTCCAGCTCTTCCTGGGAAACGCGGACGTAATCCCGCGGGGAGAGATATTTGCGGAACAGCGAGCGGGTGACGAGGTTGACCCTCGCGTCCGTGCACTGCGCCGAAAGAATGGTCGCCACCAGTAGTTCCAGCGGCGTGTCGTAGAGGAGCGCGCACCCGGCGTCGGGATAGGCCCGGTTTAACCCCTCCAGGATCCTGCCGACGCGGTCCCCCCCCCGCCCCTGAGCACCGATTTTCCTCTTCCCGGTCTTCATGGCAGGCCATTATATGCCAACGGGGCAGCCGCCGCGAACATTCCCGAAAAACGCGGCCCGGTCCGGCCCTCCGCCCCGCGGCGGGCGGCGGATTTGGAGTTTGACAACCGGCACTGCCGCATGTTATCAAAATTTCATGTAAAGAGGAGAATCTTATGAGTGACGACGGCTCCGCAGGTGAAAAGGCCCTATATTTCGTTCTTGGCGCGGCGATTGGAGCCGCAACAGCGCTCTTGCTCGCACCTCGAAGCGGTGTGGAAACTCGTAAGCTGATCATGTCGAAGGCCCGGGAAGGCGCCGACGTGGTTTCCACGCGCGCGAAATCCGTCGCGGGGAGAACCACCGAGGTCGTGGAGCGCGGCAAGGAAGTGCTGCAGCATCAGCGGGATCAGATCAGCGCCGCGATCGAGGCGGGGAAGCGGGCCTACCGGGAAGAAAAAGAAAAGGCGTAAGTCTAGATGCAGGACACACTTCTGCTTGTCTTCACTGGAATACTGGCCTTTGCCGTTCTTCTGCAAGGTCTGCTGTTTTTCGGCATCTACAAGTCTATCCGCAACCTGGACAAATGGCTGAGCGTCTGGAGCAACGACATGCTCCGGAACGCCGAGTCCATGTCGGCCAAGATCTCCGAGGGGCTCGAAACCGTCAAAAGCACCGCCGAAAGCCTGAAGCCAATTACGCAAAACTTAGTTCATACCACCCAGCTCGTACATAGCCGGGTAGTGGAGCTGGACAGCTTCATCGGCGAGACCACGCGCTCCGCGCAGCTGGAATTCATGCGGATCCAGGATTCGTTCCAGCTGGCGATGCGCAGGGCCGAAGAGGCGATCGAGGTGCTGCGCGACAGCATCCTGACCCCGATCAACGAGGTCAGCGCGGTGGCCAGGGGAGTCCGGATGGGCCTGGATGTCCTGTTCAGGCGGCGGCGAAACCCTTCCGATCTGTCCGCGCAGGATGACGAAATGTTCATCTGAGCGCCGGACTCGACGCGCATCCGATTTGCACATCCAGAATATCCACCGGGCGGAAGTGTGGGCGGCCGCCCGCCCGGGTGCGGGGAAAAGGCTTGACAAATTCGCCTCTGCGCCTATCTATTGGAGCTGACCGAGGGGGGAGAACAAAAATGGCAAAAGAGAAAGACAAGCCGATCAGGCAGGAAGACAAGGATGGGTCGGGGCATATCTCCCGCAGGGATTTTCTCAAGGACGCCGGGCTGGCGGTCGGAGCGCCCACCCTCGGCTCCATCGCCATCGCCACGGATGCCGCGGCGCAGGCCAGGGCCGGGTCGGCCGCCGGAGCGGGCGCCGCAGCCGGATCCGGGGCCGCGGCGGGACTCACGCCCGTCGAACTGACGGTCAACGGCGGGAAATACCGCTTCCTGGTGGAATCCAATTGGACACTGCGGCAGATCCTGCGCGATGAGATCGGTTTCACGTCGCCCAAGGACTGGTGCGGCGGCCTGGGGGCCTGCGGCTCCTGCACGGTCATCATGAACGGCAGGCCCGTGCTCTCGTGCCTGACGCTGGCCTGCGAATGCGACGGCGCCGTGGTCGAGACGGCGGAAGGGATCGCGAAGGCGAAGCACCCCATCATTCAGGCATACATCGACAACAACGCGTTTCAATGCGGCTATTGCACCCCGGGATTCGTCTGCACCTCCAAGGCGCTGCTGGACCGGAACCCCGACCCGACGGAAGCCGACGTCCGGGACGCTCTGGGCGGCAACCTGTGCCGCTGCGCCACGTACCAGCGCCACCCCCCGGCCGTTCTGGAAGCCGCCGCCGCGTTGAAGCGGAAGGCCTGATGCAGTGCTCTAGAGGAAACAGGAGCCCGAGATGAAGACACTGAAAAAATTCGCGCATGTGGACGCAAAGACCATCGAGGAAGCCGCCGCCTTGCTGCGCGCGGGGAACGCCGCCGCGCTCTCCGGGGGCACCGATCTCCTCGGCGCCCTGAGGTTCGAGGTCCTGCCGAAGTATCCCGAAGTCGTGGTCAACCTGAAAACGATCCGGGGGATGGACGCAATCCGGGAAGAAGGCGGCGTGCTCAGGATCGGCGCGCTGGCGCGCCTGGAGGATATCGCCAAAAGCGGCCTGGTCCGCGCAAAATACGCGGCCCTGGCCGAGGCGGCGCACCGGACGGCGACGCCGCACATCCGCGAGATGGGGACTCTGGCCGGCAACATCTGCCAGATGAACCGCTGCTGGTATTTCCGCAATCCCGACAACCGGTTCAACTGCGTCCGCAAGGGCGGCACTACGTGCTACGCGATGGCGGGGGACAACCGCTACCACTCCATCTTCGGGGCGGTCAGGATGTGCGTCGCCGTCAACCCGAGCGACACCGCGCCGGCGCTGGTGGCCCTGAACGCTAAGATCAGGACGAACAAGCGCGTGATCCCGGCGGAAAATTTCTGGGACATGGCCGTCCCGGGCTCCACCGTCCTCGGCGCCGACGAGATCGTGACCGAGATCCAGGTCCCGGCGCCGGCGGCGGGCGTCAAGAGCGCCTACATCAAGTTCGCCATCCGCAAGTCGATCGACTTCCCGATCGTGAACTGCGCGGCCGTGATCGGCAACGGCGATGCCCGCATCTGTCTCAACGCCGTCTACAACAAGCCGGTCCGGGCGCTCGAGGCGGAAAATGCGATCCGGGGAAAGACGATCGACGAGGCGAGCGCGGACGCGGCCGGCGCCGCCGCCGTGGCGAACGCCCGCGCGCTCCCGGGCGACCGGAACAAGTGGAAAATCCCGATCGCCAAGGCCATGGTGAAACGCTCGATCCTCGCCTGCGCGTAGCCCTCATTATTGAGGAATATCCATGCAGGAAAGGTTTCGCGGCGCCCCGCCGCCGCGCCGCCTCTCTGCCGCATCCCCCGCGGTTCCGGGAATCGGGCGAACGGAGGAATATCCATGCAGGAAAGGTTTCGCGGCGCCTACGCCGCGCTGACGGATTTCATCGCCGCACATCCCGGGATCGAGATCGGCCGGTCGGTCACCAGCATTCCGGAAGAGGTCCGCGGGGAATTTTATGCCCTGTTCAACGCCGCAAGATGCGCCTTCCTCGGCGACGCCTTCCCCGGGTGGCTCTCCGACGCCAACGATCTGCGACGGGCCTGGTGCCGCGCCGCGGAAGACGCGGCGGGCTGGCTGCGCCTGGAAGACCCTCCGGTCGTCAACAAGTGCTCCCGCTTCCTCCGCGATCCGGAGGACAGCCTCTCGCGCGAGCTTTTCGATCCGCTGTTCGACCTCCTGAAAAAGAAGGACGATCCGGAGGCGTTTCTGCGCCGGGCGTCGCGCGGCATCGAGACGCTGTTCCCCGCCGTGTACCGCGGCGGATTCGAGAGGTGGGCGGTGCTCGCCCTGACCGGCCTCCTGGAAGTGCGAAATGCTCTCCGGGTTCCCATTCGGGAACTGCAGGCGGCCGACCGCGCGAAATCGGCCGTCGTCGCCCCGGTCGAAGAGGCGCCCGCGCCGGCCGATTCCTCCGGCTTTCCCTTCAGCCAGTCGCCGAACTCGATCTTCGCGGCCCCCGATTTCATCGTGTATTCGGGCAGGCTGAACCGGTACGTCGGCTTCAAATCGGAATTCCGGAAGGGAAGCTACAACGCCGCCAATGCCAGCCGGGCGCGCGACTGGCGTCCGGTGGACGCGCCTCTGCTCGAGGCGCTCCAGAACGGGTTGACGCTCGTCTACATCTCCGACAAACCGGAGGACATCGCGCTGGTCGGGGACGCGGTAAAATTCTGCCGGCCGGACCTCCTGCTGTGGTGCGTGGACGAACGCACGCTGTCCGCGGCCGAGGCCGTGGAGACGTTGACGCGGGCCGAGACCTGCATCCGCCCGTCGCGGGGCAGTTTCCTGCTCACCCGAGGGCCGTGGCCCGAAGCGGATGCGGCGCCGCAGGCGGAGAGCGCGCCCGCTCCGGGCGAAACCCCGCCCATCCGCATGCTGGCCGTCGGCCTGGAGCGCGAGAACCTGATGCCCGTCGTCGACGCACTTGCGGCGCAGGGATGATGGACGATCCGAGATCGGGAATGGATTCCAGATTTCAGATTCCAGATCAGCGGCCGGGGAGGCTGCGAATCTCCAAAGGCCGGATATGGATTCCAGATTGCAGATCCCCGGGCTTATCTGGAATCTGGAATTGGGAATCTGGAATCTGGAATCTGATCGAGCGAACAGCGTCTTCCCGGCACGATCGCATTTCTTGCACCATCGAAAGCCGTTTTGAACCAGGAGTAGTCCATGGGCAGCCTTGAATTCTCGGTGCCGTACAACAACGACCCGGAAACGCTTGCGGAAATCTTCCGGTACAGGGAGTACGGAGGAAACCGCATCCGGGAAATCTACCTGTCCGGTCCGCAGGAAGCCGCCGGTTCGGGTAGAATCGCGCCCGAAATGGACTTCGACGCTTTCGCCGGCGTTGTAAAACAAATCCACGGCGAAGGGATCCGCGTGAACCTGCTGCTCAACTCCGTCTGCGAGGGCGGCGACTGGTACACGCCCGCCGTGTTGCGGTCCACCATGGACTATCTCCGGCGCGCGCACGAGGAGCACGGGGTGGAGGCCGTCACCATCTCCAACCCGCTCTATGTCCGGGAGGTCCGGAGGCGGTTTCCGGGACTGGAAATCTGCGCCTCCGTGCTCGGCGACATCGACTGCGTGCAAAAGGCCGTGATCTTCAGGAAGGCCGGCGCCGACGTCATCACGCCGCACGTGGACATCAACCGCAGCCCTGGCCTGCTCCGGAGAATCAAGGACGCGACCGGGGCGGAGATCAAGCTCATGGTCAACGAGGGCTGCCTTTTCCGGTGCGCCTTCCGCAAGTTCCACTTCAACTACATCGCCCACAAGTCCAGGAAGCCGGACAGGGCGCAGGGGGGAAAGCCCGAGGACAACGTCTTCAGCCTGAACTGCCTGCAGCTTTCGAAAAGCGACCCGGCCCAGCTGCTGCAGTCGTGCTGGATCCGCCCGGAGGACGCGCGGAAGTACGCGCCGGTCACGGGCTATTTCAAGCTCGTCGGGCGGACGAGTTCGAAAAGCATGGTCCTCCGTTCGCTCGAAGCCTACATGGGGGAAAGCTGGGACGGGGACCTGCTCGAACTGATGGCCGGCAACCTGTACTCCGTGGCCATGTCGCACCTGATGCACCTGGACAACAAGAGCCTGGACGCCGCAGGGTTTTTCGAGAAAGTCACGAACTGCGACAAGCAGTGCGACGCCTGCGGCTGGTGCGCCGGCCTGGCCGCCGACCTGATCCGGCGCGGGGTGTTTACCCGGGCCAAGATGACCGACCTGGGACTGCGGTGACGCCTCGCCAACAACGGACTGGCCTTCGAAGAAGCCTCAGTCTAAAATGGATTGCTCTTTGGCCGAGAGGCCGGGATCGGCCCGCAGGGCGAAGCACTCACGCGGTGCGCCGCCGGATGCGGTGAAAGGGAATATGCGTGCTCCCCGCGGTGCAACCGCCCCGGCGCGCGCCAGAATCTGGAGTTGCCATGAGCGTCAAAGAATGGACCAGCGGTGAAGTCACCATCAAGATCGATTACGAAAAGTGCATCGGGCACGGAGACTGCGCGGAAGGGTGTCCGTCCAGCGTGTACGAACTGCAGGACGGCAAGGCGGTGCCGGTCAACATCGGCGAATGCATCCAGTGCTGTGCGTGCGTGAGAAACTGCCCCGAAGAGGCGATCCAGCACAGCGCCGACCAGTAAGGCTCCCCGCGCCCCGCCGGGTCGCGAAGCGCGCGTCTACCCTCCCCCCATCTGGGGAAGGACGCGAACGACGTCTCCCGGCCGGAGCCCGGTTGCCGGGTCCACGCTGCTGTCGTTGACCAGCACCGTGACCCGTATCTGCTCCGGCAAATGCAGCCGGTCGATCAGCTGCCGCACGTCCGCCCCTTCCGGCATCTCCCATTCCTTCGTCCGGGAAATCCTTTCCCTCTCGGGCAGGTACCGGCGCAGGGAGGGATAGATGTGAACGGCGATGCGCATCCCACTCCTAACCGGCGCACGCCAGGATGGCCCGCTTCACCAGGACCCGGGCGATCTGCACCATATAGCCGTTGCGCCCCATGGGCTTCGCGCCGGAAAGGGCCGCGATTCCGGCGGCCTCCGCCAGCGGTTCGTCGATCCGCTTTTTCAGGATGGCTCTCTCCGCCCCGGCCGCCCGGTACGGACGCACCGCGACCGCGTTCAGGCAGATCCGCGCCGAGGCGACAAACCCGTTTCTGCACGCGATCATCGCGGCGCAGTTCACGATCGGGAAATCGATCGATTTCCGGATGGCGAATTTCAGGAACGCGCTCCGGGAACCCGCCTTCGGCGCGGGCACGCGGATCTCCGTCACGATTTCGTCGCAGTCCAGGACCGTCGTCCGCGCGACGTCCACCCGGAACAGGTCCTCGACCGGCAGCGTCCGCTTCGTCGTCTGCACCCTGGCGTTCAGGGCGATCAGCGCCGGCGCCGTGTCGCTCGGGTGCACGGCGTAGCATCCCCCCTCGACGCTGCCGCCCAGGATCGAGTGGTAGCGGTTGTCTCCCTCGATGGCGTAGCAGCGGCCTCCCCCCTTGCGCAGGCAGGGGAACCGGTTGTTCGGGTTCCGGTAATACCAACAGCGTATGTCCTGGCAGAGGTTGCCGGCGAGCGTCCCCATCTCGCGCAGGTGCGGCGAAGCCGTGCGGCCGGCGGCCCGGGCCAAGGCCGAATATTTCTCGCGGATGCGCGGCTCCCGCGCGATGTCCTCCAGCCGCGTCAGCGCCCCGATCCGCAAATATCCCTTCTCCTCCCGGAGAAAGTCCAGCCCCGCGATCCCCTTGATGTCTACCAGCGCCTCGGGATACCACGGCAGGATGTCGTCCTTCATCTTTCCCAGGATGTCGGTCCCGCCCGCGATGATGCACGCCCGGTCGCCGTACTGCCGCAGCGCGGCGACGGCCTCGTCGATGCTCCGGGCGGAGATGTGGGTGAACTTCTTCATGCGCAGCCTCCTGGGCCCCGTCCGGCAGACGGGACGGGGGATTCGGGATTCTGGATGCGGCCCGTCATTTCGCCTCGCGCAGGATCCTGGCCGCCTGCAGGATGGCCTTCGGGTGCTGCGGGTAGGTGCCGCATCGGCAGAGGTTCCCGCCGAGGGCCTCGCGGATCTCCCGCTCCGTCGGGCTGCCGTTGCGATCCAGCAGCGCCTTGGCGGTGACGACGAACCCCGGGGTGCAGAAACCGCACTGCATGCAGTGATGCTTCACGTATTCCTCGATCAGCGGGTGGCCGGCCGCCGCGATGCCCTCGACCGTCTCCACCTGCTTCCCGTTGCATTCGACGGCCAGGGTCATGCACGACAGCACCGGGCGGCCGTTCAATAGGACCGTGCAGGAGCCGCAGGCGCCGCGGTCGCACATCAGCTTCGTTCCCGTCAGCCCGAGCACGTCGTGTATCAGATAATGCAGCGTCCAGTCCGGCTCCACCCGCAGGGTGTGCGCCTGGCCGTTGACGGTGAGGCGGACGGTCCCCTCGGGTTCCGGAAGGGATTCCGCCGCGTGGCGCTTCAGGACGTGCGATTTGACCGCATCGACGGACTCGAGCGTTTCCCGGCAATACGGGCACGGGTACCGGGTCAATGCACCCGGGGGTGCGGCTGCTTTCTTGCTGGCCATTCCTATCGCTCCTGTTGATGGTGCGCCGTCAGGCTTTAAAACGGAGCGCCCTGAAATACTCCGACTGCCCGATGCGGTTTTCGTAGTCCTTCCGAAAATGCTTCAGCGTGTCCATGAGGGGAAGCGCCGCCGTCTGTCCCAGGCCGCACATGGCGGACGACGCCATGACCTGCGACAGGTCCTCCAGCGCGCCGATGTCTTCCTCCGCCCCTTCGCCGCGGTTGAGCCTTCCGAGGATTTCGAGCATCGCCTCGCAGCCGTCCCGGCACGGGGTGCAGCGCCCGCAGGATTCGTCGGCCAGGAATTCTGCGTTCCGGAACATGGCGTCGATGACGTCGCGGCTGCGGTCGAAGACCACGACGGCGCCCGCTCCGAGGACGCTTTCGTACGCGAGCGGCACGTCGAGCCCTTCGGCGGGGAGCACCCGGCCGCAGGCCCCCCCGATCTGCACCATCCCGACGTCGCGGGCGCGCGCCAGCTTATAAACCAGCTCCGAAAGGCGGCTGCCGAGCTCCAGTTCGTACACTCCCGGCGCGTCCACGTCGCCGCTGACAGAAAAGACTTTCGTGCCCTTGCTCTGCCCGGTCCCCATGTTCGCGAACCACGCCGAGCCCCGCAGGACGATGTGCGGGATGTTCATCAGGGTTTCCACGTTGTGGATGACGGTGGGATATCCCCACAATCCCCTCTGCGGCGGGAAGGGGGGCCTGGTGCGGGCTTCCCCGCGCAGTCCCTCGATGGAATTCATCAGGCCCGATTCCTCGCCGCACATGTAGGCGCCGGCCCCTTCGCGCAGCTCGATGTCGATGTGGTCGAGGAATCCGCGCTCCCTGGACCGCGCGATGGCATCGCGGAGCCGGGCGGCCAGAAAATGGTACTCCTGCCGGAGATAGATGAATCCCCTGCCGGCGCCGATGGCGTGGCCGGCGATGGCCATGGCCTCGACGAGGGAGAACGGGTCGTGCTCGAGGAGGTAGCGGTCCTTGAAGGTTCCGACTTCGCCTTCGTCGGCGTTGCAGACGATGAATTTCCGCTCCGCGGGCTGCGCGCGCGCCAGGGCCCATTTCGCGCCGCTGGGAAATCCCGCGCCGCCCCGGCCCCGCAGGCCCGACGCGGTCACTTCCCGGATGATGTCTTCGGGCGTCATCCGCCGCCGCGCCTTTTTCAGCGCCGCGAAGCCGCCCTTTTCGAGGAAGGACTCGATGCTGGCGGGATCGACCCGTCCGCAATTTTTCAAAACGACCCGTTTTTGCACGGCACCTCTCCTGTCGGGCGCGGCCTCAATACTTTTTCAGGATCCGGGAAATCCTGTCCGGGGTCAGGTTCCCGTGCACGTCGTTGTTCACGAGCATGGCGGGCGCCCGGTCGCAGGCCCCTATGCAGTTGGTCCATTCGAGCGAGAAAGCCCGGTCGCGGGTCGTTTCCCCGGGCCGGATGCCGAGCTCCTCCTCGATGCACTTCAGGATCATCTCGGAGCCCTTGAGGTAGCAGGGAACGCTCCGGCAGAGGCGGATGACGTTTTTCCCGAGCGGCCTGGTCGACAGAAAAGAGTAGAAGGACGAGACGCCGAAAACCTCGCCGACCGAGAGGTTCATGGCGTCGGCCGTGGCCGCCATGAACCGCGGGGACACGTGCCGGGACTTTTCCTGCGCCTTCTTGAGCATCGTGAGGAGGTTGCCGCAATGCTCTTCGCGGGGTATGGGCTGCGGCGTGCGGTTTTCCATCTTCTTTCCCCGCTTCTTGTCGCCCGGCCGTTTCGCCTTTACGAGCGCCGTCGTGGGGCAATACTCGACGCAGACGTAGCAGTCCTTGCAGACATCGGTGTCGAGCGGGATGTCGGCGTCGACGACGATCTTGGAGCGGAAGGACCGGTAGCCGGTGTTGAACAGGTACTGCCCGGCGATTTCGCCGCAGGCGCTGATGCAGCGCGAGCAGAGGATGCAGCGCGACAGGTCGCGGTGGACGTACGGGCTGACGTTCTCGATCGGGTAGAAACGGGGCCGCGCGATGCGGAAGCGCGGGGGCGCCACTTCCAGGTCCGACGCGATGCGGTGCAGCTCGCACCGGTCGGCCCCGGCGTCGAGGACGCAGGGACCGGTGTGTCCCGCGAGCAGCAGTTCGACCGTGGCCTTCCGGGCGGCGAGCACCCGTGCGGAACGCGTGCGGACGACCATGCCCTGCGCGACCGGCGTGTGGCAGGAGCCGATCAGCCGGGCGGATCCTTCGAGTTCCACCACGCAGACGCGGCAGGAACCGCTGGGGACGAAATCCCGGTGATGGCAGAGCGTGGGGATGGAAATCCCGGCCTTTTCTGCCGCCTGCAGGATCGTCATCCCTTCCGGCGCCTCGATGTCCCGGTCGTCAATCCGGATCATGAAGGTTTCCATGCGTGGATCCGCCATTTCTTCGCTGAAGCGCCGCGACAGAGTCTTCATGAATGCCGCGGGCTGGCCCGATGATAGTCCAAAGCCCGCGCGCAGCAAAAGCAAATTCAGATCCTGCGCCCGGGATGCGCAGATGTTTCAGCCAAAGGCGCGGCGCAGTGTCGGGGATGCGCGGACGCTTCAGCGCCGCAGGCGCGGCACAGTGTCGGCGATGCGCAGATGCTTCAGCGCCGCAGGCGCGGCACAGCAAAGCCCGGGGTGGAGGCCGCCATAGCGGCCGGAACCCCGGGTCAGACCGCAAATAGGACGGGAGTCCTGAAAGGACGATGCAGCTGTGTCGTCCTTACAGGACTCACCCCATTTCCCAATTCCTACCCGGGGTTCCGTCGCCCGCTTTGCGGGCTCCGTCACCCCGGGCTTTGCTGCATCGTCCCTTCGGGACGCTGCGCCCGTGTATCCCCCGATTGGCGCTTTCCCAAAATCGTCCCTTTGGGATGCTGCGCCCGCGTATTTCCGATTGGCGCTTTCCCGAAATCGTCGCTTCGGGACGCTGCAGCATTGCCAGAATAGTGCCTGCGGCACTTCGCGCGATGCGTAACACGATCGCTTCAGGATTTATTTGCCGGCTGCCTCAGATAAACCCTCGGGACGCGCGTGTTGATGTTGGTCAGGATCTCGTAGGGAATGGTGCCCGCCCACGCGGCCATGTCTTCCACCGAGATGCGTTCGCCGTCCGCCTCGCCCAGGAGGACCACTTCGTCCCCGTTGTACGCGGAATCCCTTTCGATGTTGACCATCAGCTGGTCCATGCAGATGCTGCCGACCTGCGGGTAGCTCTTCCCCCGGATCAGGACCCGGGCCCGGTTCGACATGCTGCGGAAATACCCGTCGCCGTAGCCTACGGGCACGGTCACGACGCGCGTCTCGTGATCCGACTGCCAGGTGGAGCCGTAGCTGACGGCGTGCCCGGGCTTGACGACCTTGAAATAGACCACGCGCGACTTCCAGGCCAGCGCCGGGCGGACATCCAGCGTGCGGGGCACGTCGGGCGAAGGATACACGCCGTAGAGCAGGATGCCCGGCCGCACCATGTCGAGACGACTCTCCGGCAGCCGGAGCATGGCGGCGGAATTGGCCATGTGGCGCACGGGCATCGGCAGGCCGCGCCGCTCGTAGAAGCCCAGCACCTCGTGGAACCGCTCCAGCTGCAGCCGGGCATGCGCGAGGTCCGGGGCGTCGGCGTTGGCGAAATGCGAATAGATGCCTTCGACCTCGACGTGGCTGCACCGCAGGGCGGCTTCCTGGAGGGCGTGCGCGCTGTAATAATGCACGCCGATGCGCTCCATGCCCGTGTCGATCTTCAGGTGGACTTTCGCGCGGACTCCCAGGCGCCGGGCCACCGCGTCGATCTGTTCCAGCCGCTCGACCGAAGAGGCCGTCAGCGTCAGGTCATGCCGCAGGTAGCTCCCGATCTGGTCGCCCCAGATGCCGCCCAGCACGAGGATGGGCGCCGTGACGCCGAGTTCCCGCAGCAGGATTCCCTCTTCGAGCACGGCGACGCCGACGCAGTCCGCCTTCCCGGCCAGGGCTTTGGACACCTCGGCCAGGCCGTGCCCGTAGGCGTTGGCCTTGACGACCAGCATGACCCTGACCGGCGCCACGCGCTTCCGTATCGCGTCGAGGTTATTGGCCAGGCGCCCCAGGTCCACTTCCGCCCAGGTCGCGCGCACTCCCCCGCCGGTGGCGATCAGCTCCTCGTGTATCCGCATGGCGCTCATTCTAACCGAACCGGCCGCAGTTTGGTATGCCGGGCGCGGCGACCGAATAAAAAAAGCCCGGGGAGGAATCGCTCCTCCCCGGGCCGAATCGAGTCGGGTTTTTCCCGGCCTACAGCTTGTAGGCCTTGGTGGTGTCGACGAACGCGTGCAGGTTGTCCGGATCGGCCTCGTCGAGAATCGCGCCGTTGACCATGTAGTACCCGCCGTCGCCGGCCAGGTCGTCCAGCAGCCGCAGGGTGTGCGACTTGACCTGGTCGACCGTCCCGGTCTTCAGAAGCGACGAAGGGAAGTTGCCCGCGAAGCAGGCCCATCCCTGCAGGCGTTTCCTGACTTCCTTCATGTCGGTCTTGTCGAAGTACCAGATGGTGCTCCCGGCGGGGATGTCCGGATCGGTGATGAGATCCAGCCGCTGGTTGTAGCTCCCTTCGACGAACAGGAAGGGGATCATGCCTTCCCGGATCAGGTTGAGCATGACGGCCTTCAAGGACGGCCAGTACAGCGCCTGGAAATCCTTCGGCGACATGAAGCCGTCTGCGCCCTTGTGGAGCGGGAAGAACACGCTCGGGGCGCTGCCCCAGGCGTACGCCCCGTAGGGCATCCGCGTCATGAACGGGATGACGCGCTCGCAGGCGTCCAGGATCTCCTTGCGTTTCCGGAAGGTGTCGAGCATCATCGACCGGGTGCCGCGCATGGTGTCCCCGATGACGTCGTACGGCGCCTTCGAGAAGCCGCCCTGGTATTTCACCAGTCCCAGCTCGGTGATGGTGGAATTGTCGATTTCGGCGACTTTTCCCGCCCATTCCAGCGCGATTTCCCCCGCCTGCATGAGCTTCTTGAACGTCTCCTGGACGTGCGGCAGCCCGAAGGGGAGCACGCCCCAGGGGATGAACGGCAGCTCCAGAAAGTTGGTGAACGGCGCCAGTTCCTTCCACGGCTCCAGGCCGCCCATCACGCGCGGCAGGTAGGTGCGGATGAAGTAATCGCTGGGATCGCCCAGGTAGGCATCGTACTCGTCCTGCTTCATGTATTCCGCTTCCGCGCACTGGTAAGGGGTGTTTTCCGGGACGCCGTGCCCGGGCCAGTGATAGAGCTTGTAGTCCAGGATTTCCAGGATCCGGCCCGGCACGTAGAGCCCGGCGGAGGCGGCGGCGTCCGGCATGAAGTCGGCATGGAACTTCTTCATCGCTTTGCCGAGCTTCCCGGTATCGTACATGGCGTCTTTGCACGAGTACCCGGCATACAGAAACGGGTAGAAACCCGTGCCGATCGTCACGGGTACCCGCCCGGGCTTTTTCAGAGTGAAAACATCGACGAACAGCTGTGCCCGCTCCCGGTATCCTTTTTCCGCCGCCGGATCGGTGAATTCGAGCCCTTCGTGATTCACCCAGGCTTGCAGACGCGCCTGACGCTTCTGGTCAGGCGTCATCCTGTCAAAGTTTTCCGGTTTTGGCATGGCTATTTCGCTCCCACCCATCCCTTGGACAGGTTCACGGCGGCCATGGCGTCCTTGCCGTAAGCGTCCGCCTTGGCGTATGCGGCGACCTGGTCGTCCATCTGACCGCCGCCGATCATGATCTTCACGCTGTCGCGCAGCCCGGCGTCCTTCAGGGCCTGGACGGTGTTCTTCATCGGATCGTAGGCCAGCGTCAGGAAGCCGCTGAGGCCGACGACCTGGGGCTTGAATTCCTTGACCGCCTCGACGAACCTGGCGGCGGGGACGTCCACGCCGAGGTCCATGACGTCGAAGCCGTTGACGTCCAGCATGAACACCACGATGTCCTTGGCAATGTCATGAATGTCGCCCTCGACCGTGCCGAACACGATCCGGCCGATTTTCTTCGGGGCGGCGCCGCCGGAGCCCGAGATGCGGGGCTTCACCATCGCGCCGATCTGCCGCAGCATTTCGCCGGCCAGGATCAGTTCGGGGACGAAGCATTCGCCCGCGGCGAACCGGTCGCCGATGATGCCGAGGGCTTCGCGGCAATCATCGAGAAGGCCCAGCGGTTCCGCGCCTTCGTTCAGCAGTTTTTCGGCAATCTTTACTGCGTCTTCCTCGCGCATATCAACAACGGCATCGACCAATTCTTTCGACATATGCTCTCCTTTTTACTTCCTTTAGATAAGTGTTATTCCGGTACCCGGATGCTTTCTACCACGGGAATGTTACTTGTTGAAAACTCCCGCGCGGAATGCGCGAGTATACTTCAGGCAGTGCCTGTCCTGTCCCAGCAGAAGCTCGGCCGCCAGTATCGTCGTCCTGATGTCCTGGTTGTTCGGGTCGCAGATGGCGCAATCCAGTCCGGCCTCCATGGAAAAGGCGAGAAACACGCGGTTGATGAAGGAGCGGGCCGGCATTCCGAATGAAATGTTGCTCAATCCGCACGTCATGTGGACGTCGGGGAACTGCGCGCGGATTTCGCGGATGGTATCGAAGAAGATCAGTCCGTTCTCCATGCCGGTCGCGATGGTCATCGCCAGCGGATCGAAATACAGGTTGCCGTCCGGGATGCCCAGGGCGCGCGTTTTTTCCAGCATGCGCCCGATGATGGCGATGCGTTCCTCTTTGGTCTTGGGGATGCCCTTCTCGTCCATCGCCAGGGCGACGGCGGGGCAGCCGTTCGCCGCCACGATCGGCAGCACGCCTTCCAGGCGGTTGGGTTCCATGCTGATCGAGTTGATCATCGGCGTCTTTTTGACCGCCTTGATCGCCGTTTCCAGCGCCTTCGGGTTGGCGCTGTCGAGGCAGACGGGCGTGTCGACGGCGGCCTGGATGTTTTCGACGAGCCAGACCAGGTCTTCGGGTTCGCGCTGCGGCGCGGTGCCCGCGTTGGCGTCGAGCCAATCGGCGCCGGCCGAGGCCTGTTCCCTGGCCAGGTCCTGTATGAAGGCCGCGTCGCGCTCTTCGATCGCCTGCTTTACCCGTTTTCGCGTCCCGTTAATTTTTTCACCGATTATCTTCAAGGAACCGCTCCTTTCCGCGGAATATCCTGCTCTCCTCCGGCGAGCGCCTCCGCCCCGCCGCGGCAAGCCCCTTCCCTGCCGGGCATGGGCCGTGTGCGTGATCGAATGTCAAATACCCGGACCATCGAGAGCTTTCGGGGGAAGTCAGAAAAATGCGAGAGAAGTCTTATAAGCCGTATCGGATGCTCCTGAGTCCGAAGATGCCTCTTCCATAATGATGCTTAAACGTGCTGATTTATAAGCCATTTCGATCCGCCAGACAAGCGAATTCAGCACGAATTCGGCCGGGCCGCGCGGGGAATTGACTTCGCCGCGCTCCTTCAGTATGCTCACGGGGTGATTATGCCACAGGAAAGAAGGTACCTATGATTCCGCGTCTTGGAACCGCTGAGCTCGTCGTCATTCTTGTCATCGTCGTGTTGATCTTCGGCGTCAACAAGATTCCCCAGCTGGGCAAGGGTTTGGGCGAAGGCATCCGCAATTTCAAATCGTCGCTGAAAGCCGCCAAGGAAGACCCCGAGGCCAAGGACGAGAAGGCCTGATCCCCGGCATTTTTACGGCCGAAGCGGTCCGGATCCCGTCATCCGCAGGTCTATGCCCCGCAAAATCTCCCGGCTCCTGTCCACGAGGTCTGTGATCTCCGACCGGCAGTCGCCTGCATAGCCGGCGTCCCGCATCATCCGGACGTTGGCGAGAACGTTGTAGTGCGCCCCCTTGAGCACCGCGAAGGCCAGCTGCGCCCCCACGGCCGCGTCGCTGCCGGCGTGAGGGTTCCCGATTTCGATCAGCACCCGCAGGCACTCGAGGATGGTGTACGCCGCCCGCGCGGTGCGCAGCGGCGTCTCGGTGGCGCCCCGCACGGCGGTTTCCACGGCGGCCGCGCGGGCCGCCCGCTCGTCTTCGGTGCCGCGCGGCAGGCGGATCGCCTCCAGCAGCCCCCGGTACGCGGCCGGGTCTTCGTACATGAGGGACCGCATCTCGCGGCGGCACTCGGAGAGCCGGGCGTGCAGCTCCCGGACCCGCGGCTCCGCGGCGGCGAAAGGCTCCCTTCCCTCCGTCAGGCCCGCGAGCATTTCGCCGAGACCGGCCGCGAGCGCGCCGGCCAGCGCCGCCGCGCTTCCCCCTCCGGGCAGCGCGACGGCCGCCGCCACCCTGGCGACATACGCATCCAGGCCGATCCTGTCCGATTCTTCCCTGGAAAACTGCGCCTCGGTTTCCATCAGTGCTGCTCCAGCCGGTTGATGAGTATGTTCCCTTTCTTGATCGTCACGACGCAGTGGTTGACGCCGAACTGATACGGCAGTTCCCGGTAGTCGGACACGTCCATGAGGACGATGTCGGCCTGCTTGTTCTCCTCCAGCGTCCCGACCTTGTCCGATATCCCGAGCGCGTAGGCGCCGTTGACGGTGGCGGCCGTGAAGGCTTCCGCGGGCGTCATGCGCATCTGCGTGCAGGCGATCGCCAGGATGACCTGCATGTTCATCGTGAAGCAGGAGACGGGATTGAGATTGGTCGCCAGGGCGACGGGCACTTCCGCGGCGATCAGCCTGCGCGCGGGCGCGTAGCTCCTGTCCCCGGAATTGAAGGAAGAGCCCGGAAGCAGCGTCGCGACGGTGCCGGAGCGTCTCAGGACCGCGATGTCGGAATCGTCGATCCGCTGCACGTGGTCGGCGCTGCGCGCGCCCAGTTCGGCGGCCAGCTTCGCCCCTCCGCCGTGCACCCGCTTGTCGGCGTGCACCCGGAGGCCCAGCCCGGCCTTGCGGCCCGCCAGGAGGATGGAGCGCGCCTCTTCGACCGTGAAGTGGTCCTCCTCGCAGTACACGTCGCAGAACTGCACGAGGCCTTCCTGGGCGGCCCTCGGGATTATGACTTCGATGATTTCCTTCAAATAATCGGGTTGCGCGACGGCCGTCTCTCCGCCGAGGGGCCGGGCTCCCACGAAGGTCGGCAGGACTTCCAGGCGGCTGCGGCTCCGCAGGGCGGACAGCATCTGCAGGTTCTTGATCTCTTCCTGCCAGTCGGCCCCGTAGCCGCTTTTCGCCTCGATCGTGGTCGTCCCGTGAGACAGGAACTGCCGGAAGCGGGCCTCGATTTTCTCCAGCAGCTGGTTGACGGTCGCGGCGCGCAGGTGCTCGACGATGGCGGCGAAACCGGCTCCCCAGGCGCCGGGGTCCCCGGCGTCTTCTCCCCGTATGAGCCGATCGTAGTCCTCGGCGTTCCCTGTCGAGAACACGGGGTGGGTGTGCGAGTCGACGAAGCCGGGCATGGCGATCAGGTCCAGCCCGATGCCGTCCAGGGTCTGATAGCGCGTGCCGGGGTCGCGCACGGGGATGTCTTTGGTGTTGCCGACCCACACGATGCGGTCGCCGTGGATGAGGACGGCGCCGTTTTCGATGATCCCCAGATCGGACATGGCGGCGCCCACCCTGGGGGCCGGGCCGCCGCGGAGCGTGAGGACCTGGGCGATGTTCTTTATCAGAAGCATGGGGGCCTCCTGCCTGAGCCGCCCCGGGTCCCGGATTGGAGACCTCTGCCGGAAGCGGTTTGGAAAAGGGCCAAGACAGGCGCGCAACCCCGCCCGGGATTCGGGAAGAAGCCTAGCAGGGATTCTGTGCGTTGCCGCGCAGCTCGTCCACGATCTCCTGTGCGATGAGGCGCGCCTTCGGCAGCTCATCGGGAGCGAAGGAAATGGCGCCGACGACCGGGTGCCCGCCGCCGCCGTAGCGCTCGCACATCACGGCCAGGTTGTGGGTCCGGGGCCGGGTGCTCCACGGGTTCGAACCCACCGAAATTTTCGCCCTGAAGCTGGACAGGCTCACTCCGACGCAGTAGGTGGCCTCGGGGAACAGGTAATAGGGAATGAACTTGTTGTACCCTTCCAGGTCGTGCCCGCTGACGTCGAAGAACACGGCGCCGCCGGAGCACTGCGCGCCGCGGCGGATCAGGTCGATGGAGGCGAGGTGGCGTTCGTAGAGCGGCCGGAAGGCCTCGCGGACCCACGGGACTTCCATGATTTCGTCCAGGGACCTGGCCTGGAACTCGTCGATCAGGGTGTAGATGCGGGTGTTGTCGCGCACCCCCTCGATCACCATCATGAGCTTCATCGCCGATTCGCCGAGTTCCACCGCGGTACGCGCGTCGTGGAACTGGGCGCCGTCGATGATGTCCGCCCAGCGGACCAGGTCGTCCAGGCGGCTCGAATCGAAATCGAAGTGCTTCCGGGCCATTTCGACGATGAACTTGGTGCAGGAGCGGTAGGACGGGTCGTGGAATTTCCTCCCGCTCCGGTCGGCGCGGAAGTGGGCTTCGTCCTCCGGGCTGAGGAACGCGCTCTGGTGGTGGTCGAACCACCAGTTCAGGCGCGGGTCGCTGGAGTACTTGAAGTCGACGATCGCGTTCTGGTCCCCGTCGAACTCCACGTCCCAGAAGAGTTGTCCGGCCTTGTGCGCCAGGCCCTCGTAGAGGAACTCGCAGTCTTTGCGGATCGCGTTCCGGTAGAAGTTGCTGAACACGGCCGCGGAGGCCAGCCCGTCGAAGCAGTTATTGTGAAAAAATACTTTCATCCGCTGCATAGTGTCCTGGATCTTTGCTTTCACGCCTCGGGCACAAACCCGGTCCTTGCCCGGCCGGGGAGCCAAAACGAATTGAACAAGCTATCACAGTGATGGCCGTAATGCAATTTTGCCGCGAATATTCGGCCGCAGTGCGGCGCGCCCTTCCTCGATACCGCAACCACCGTAAAATCACGCCCCCCAATCGCATACATTCGCCGGCCAAATCCCTATGAACTGGAAGGCGGATCTTTGAGCGCTTCCAGGGTCCCGATCGAACGAAGCTTCTTCAGATCGGATCGCGCAACAGGGCGGGCTGTGTTTCCACTGCCGCCTTCGGCATTTTGCGGATTCGGGTGAAGGCGGCCATTTTCGGAGTCGCTCCGGGCTGCACGGCCAACATCCCGCCGGAACAGGCGGCCAACTTCCGTCCGGAATCACCGGCCAACTTGACTCCGGAATCGGGGGTCCGCATGGTCGGGAATGTGCAGGCATTTCTCACATCACCAACATCGGCAGCAGCTTACGATCGTCAGCCGGGCGCAGAACCGATCTTACATCTGGTGGGGGTCCGTATTTACTGCGCTTCATTCGGTCTGATAAATGTCCGTATCCAGCAGAAATCTAACAAAGAGCTAAATCATTGCTCCTCTATTGAATACGGAAATCAATCTCATTAATTCGTTTGCTGGAATCCCAATTCCCTTAAATCCGCCAGACAGTGTCTGCAAATCTCGGAGCTCGCTGAATACACTGATTTGCCCGACACCGTTTCTTGCTCAATGGGTCATTCTCTTTTTGAGTGCCGCTTCAATGGGGCCGTGATCTTGCGATCGCGGAAATCTGGATCGGGGAGTTCCTTCCAATCGTTTACCCCGATGGAGATGGCACTTTGGATTCTTATCGGCCGGGAATCATCCTGGATGAAATTTGTGACATCCGGGGTCATTCCGGAGAAAAAATTGTGGCCTGGGTGCGGAATTTGTCCGGCAAAAAGTAAGCCAGGCATCCGGCAAAGATATTGCAAATTCATCAAGCCGCAACCTGCTTCGTGTCGTGCCTCCCCTTTATAGGCAACCCGTCCCCGTAACGCAAAAACAAAGCGGCGCCAGGCGCATAGAAAATTGTATAGCGTCGATCCCTCCCGCACACGGAGACCGCGATCCGCCCAAAGAAGCGCTCCCGGGGGCGCCGGCGCGCGGAAGCTCGCATCTCTGGCGGCACAGGCCGTCCCGGCTCGACGCCCTGCGGGAAGGCGCGGCACCCGCTGCGTTCCCCCCGGGACGGCAGATCCATAAATCCTTCACGCCAAACGGCTTTCCCGTCCCGCCCGGGCTCCGGCCGGGCGCGCCGAATCGCCCGGGAAGGTTGAAGCGGATTTTGGGTGGCAGGAAGCGACGGCCGATGATATACTAATTGTTTTTTCGGTGCGTACTCCGGCTGGAGTGCGCCCGTTCGACGAGGTGGAAATGAAAGAAGCCATTCATCCCAAGTATCACAAAATCACCGTCAGCTGCGCCTGCGGCAACAAGTTCGAGACCCGCTCCACCAAGCCGGAGATCCGGCTGGACATGTGCTCCGCGTGCCATCCCTTCTTCACCGGGAAGCAGAAGCTGATCGACACCGCCGGCCGCATCGAGCGATTCCAGCGGAAATACGGCAAGATCAAGGCCGAGGGCGCGGCCAAGAACTGAGAGTCCCGATGGCGAAAACCAACTCCAACGCGTCGCCCGAAGATATCCTCGTAGGGGGCCAGGCGGTCATCGAAGGCGTCATGATGCGCACGCCGAACGCCTACGCGGTCGCCGTGCGCCGGGCCGACGGGTCGATGGAGGTCAAGAAAGAACCGGTCAAGCGGCTGTCCGCGTACTGCAAGCCGCTCTCCTGGTTCGTCATCCGCGGTTTCGCCGTCCTGATCCAGTCCATGGTCCTCGGGCTCCGCACCCTGAACTACTCCATGGCCGTCTCCATGAAAGACCTGGAGGAGCCCGGGACGCCTGCCAGGGCCAAAAAGGAAAGCTCCACCGTCCCGGTCGCCCTGACCCTGATCGCCGGCGTCGCCATCGCGGTCGTGCTGTTCATCCTGATCCCGCTCTGGCTCACCGCCTGGCTGCGCGGCTACATTCCGGCCATCCACAACTGGTTCGTGTTCAACCTGGTCGACGGCCTGATCCGCGTCGCCATCTTTCTCGCCTACCTGTTCGGCATCAGCCGCATGAAGGACATCCGGCGCGTGTTCCAGTACCACGGGGCCGAGCACAAGGTCGTGCACACGTGGGAAGCCGCGGAAGAACTCACCGTGGAAAACGCCCGCAGGAAGACGACCCTGCACCCGCGCTGCGGCACCAGCTTCCTGATGTTCGTCATGGTCGTCAGCATCCTCGTGTTCTCGCTCTTCAAGTTCGACGCCTTCTGGGCGATTTTTCTCTCGCGCCTGGTCCTGATCCCCGTCGTCTCCGGCCTGTCCTACGAGCTGATCCGCCTCTCGGCGCCGCGCTGCGGCAAGGGATTCTTCCGGACGCTCGTCATGCCCGGGCTGGCCCTGCAGCGCATCACGACCAAAGAGCCTTCCGACGACCAGCTGGAAGTCGCCATCCATGCCCTGAAACAGGCCCTCGACCTCGAAGGCATCAAATCGCGCGAAGCCCAGACGGCAGCTTAGCGGGCCTCCCCGCGCCCCCTTCCCGTTTTCCCCCAATCTCATTCATCTTACGGACGCCCTATGATCGACAAACTCAACGCACTGGAAAAGAAATTCGAGGACCTGAACGCGCAGCTGGCCGACCCCGCCGTTTTCGGCGATCCGGCCAACTACCAGAAGCTCGCCAAGTCGCACAGCGACCTGCGCGTCGTCGTGGAGAAATTCCGCGAATATAAGGACGTCCTGAAAGGGATCGAGGAAAGCAGGACGATGAGCGCCTCGGAGACGGATCCCGAGATGCGCAAGCTCGCCGACGAGGAACTCCTCATGCTCGAGGAGCGCGAAGCCGAATGCCGCAAGGAGCTGCAGCTCCTGCTGATGCCGAAGGACCCCAACGACGAGAAGAACGTGCTGCTGGAAATCCGCGCGGGGACCGGCGGCAACGAGGCAACCCTGTTCGCCGCGGAGCTCTTCCGGATGTACTCGCGCTACACCGAACGGATCGGCTGGCGCGTGGAGATCATGGAGGAACACGAGTCGGAAGTGGGCGGGTTCAAGGAAATCATCGCCATCGTCGAGGGGAACAGCGCCTACAGCAGGCTCAAATACGAAAGCGGCGTGCACCGCGTCCAGCGCGTCCCCGCCACCGAGGCCAACGGCCGCATCCACACCTCCGCCGTGACCGTCGCCGTCCTCCCGGAAGCCGACGAGGTCGAAATCGTCGTCGATCCCAAGGACATCCGCATCGACACCTTCTGCTCTTCCGGACCGGGCGGCCAGTCGGTCAACACGACCTACTCCGCCGTGCGCATCACGCACATCCCGTCGGGCCTGGTCGTTTCCTGCCAGGACGAGAAATCGCAGATCAAGAACCGCGCGAAGGCCATGCGCGTGCTGCGCTCCCGGCTGTTCGACATCGCGCAGCAGGAGCAGCAGAAGTCCATCGCCGCCGACCGGCGCAGCCAGGTCGGCAC
>CAZTHE010000046.1:25304-30265 GCA_964613495.1 uncultured Acidobacteriota bacterium
AGAACCGCGTCACGGACCACCGCATCGGCCTGACCCTGCACAACCTGACCGATTTCATGGACGGCAACATCGCGCCCGTGCTCGATGCCCTGTTCACCCACTACCAGGCCGAAAGGCTGAAGGAAGCGGTGTAGGCGGCAGGAGCCGGGAAACGGGGGCCGTTCAAACCTCTGGCGGACGAAAACGCATGCGGACTGTTGGCGAAACACGGGCGTGGGCCCTCGGGGAACTGAAGCGCGCGGGAATCGACGCGCCCGCCCTCACGGCCGACCTGCTGACCGGGTTCGCGCTCGGGTGGGACCGGGTGCGCATCCTGAGCCACCCGGAACAGGAAATCGACGACGCGGCGCGGGAGCTCGTGCGCGACCTCGTCCGCCGGCGCGCCGGCGGCGAGCCGCTGCAGTACCTGACCGGCGAACAGGAATTCTACGGCCTGGCCTTCCGCGTGACGCCGGCCGTCCTGGTGCCGCGCCCCGAAACCGAATTCCTGGTGGAGCAGGCGATCGCGCTCATGCGCCGCCGCGCGTCCGCCGGAGTGCGCTTCGCCGACATCGGCACGGGATCGGGCTGCATCGCCGTGTCGGCCGCCCGCCACGTCCCCGGGGCGCTGGGGTGGGCCGTCGACATCTCCGCCGCGGCGCTCGCCGTCGCGCGGGAGAACGCGCGGCGGCACGGCGTCGCCGACCGCATCCGGTTCGTGCGCTCCGATTTCCTCGCGTGCTTTCCGGAAAAACCGTGCCTCGATTTCGTTTTGTGCAATCCGCCTTATGTTGCGCTCGACGATTATGATAGTCTGCCTCCCGAAGTCAAAAACCACGAGCCCCACGAGGCGCTGTTCGGCGGGCCCACCGGCATGGATCCAGTCCGCCGCCTGGTCCCCGAAGCGGCGGCGCGGCTGGCCGCGGGAGGCAGCCTGCTGCTCGAAGCGGGCGCCGGGCAGGCGGAGGAGATCGCGCGGCTCATGGAGAACGAGGGGCTTTCCCTGCACCCGGTCGTGAACGACCTGCAGGGGATTCCGCGCTGCCTGATCGGGACCAGGGATTCCGGGAGAAACGATGGATAAGATACGCATAGTCGGCGGAAAGAGCCTGGCGGGACGGGTGGAGATCAGCGGGGCCAAGAACGCGGCGCTGCCGGCGATGGCGGCCTCGCTCCTGACCGCGGACGCCGTCCAGCTGGAAAATGTCCCGCAGGTCCGCGACATCCTGACCACGCGCGCGCTGCTCGAGGAAATGGGCGCGGAGGCCGAAGTCCGCGGCGACGGGACCGCCACCCTGAAGGCGGCCGGAGTGCGCTCGCACGAGGCCCCCTACGAACTCGTCAAGACCATGCGCGCGTCGATCCTCGTCCTCGGGCCGCTCGTCAGCCGGTTCAGGAAGGCGCGGGTCTCGCTGCCGGGAGGCTGCGCCATCGGCGCGCGCCCGGTGAACCTGCACCTGGCCGGCCTCGAACGCATGGGGGCGCAGTGCGACGTCGTGCACGGGTATATCGAGGCCTCGACCGAGGGGCTGCACGGGGCCTATATCCTGATGGAGACCGTCACGGTCACGGGAACCGAAAACCTTATGATGGCCGCGACGCTGGCCGACGGCGAAACCATTCTGGACAACGCCGCCTGCGAGCCCGAGGTGACCGACCTCGCGGAACTGCTCCGCGGCATGGGGGCCCAGATCGAGGGGGACGGCACGCGGACCATCCGGATCCGCGGCGTGCGCAGGCTGCGCGGGTGCCGCCACCGCATCATCCCGGACCGGATCGAGGCGGGGACCTTCGCCGTCGCCGCCGCCATCACGCGCGGCGACGTCGAAATCGCCAACTGCGAACCGCGCCTGCTCACGGCCGTCCTGAGCCAGCTGAGCCAGACCGGGGCGGAAGTCGTGCTGGGCTCCCGGAGCTTCCGCGTGCGCGGGCGCGACCCGATCCTCTCGAAAAATGTCAGCACGTACCCCTACCCGGCCTTCCCGACGGACATGCAGGCGCAATACATGGCGCTGATGACCCAGGGCGACGGCAGCGCCGTCATCACGGAGACCATCTTCGAGAACCGGTTCCTGCACGCCCTGGAGATGATCCGCATGGGCGCCGACATCACCATCGACGGCCGCCAGGCCATCGTGCGCGGCGGGCGCCCGCTGACGGGGGCCCGCGTCCTGGCGTCCGACCTGAGGGCCAGCGCCTCGCTCGTGCTCGCCGCCCTGGTCGCCCAGGGGGAGACCTGGATCGAGCGCGTGTACCACCTGGACCGCGGGTATTCCCGCATCGAGGAAAAACTGGCCGGCCTCGGGGCCGACATCGAGCGCGTCAAATAGGATGATTCCCTTTGCCGTCCAAAAGCTGTTTTTCTATTTCTGGAAGAAATTGATGATGAAGATCCGGGGGTGCCTTTTCTGCCAGATCGCCGCGCACGAAAAACCGGCGAAAATCCTGTACGAAGACGAAGCCTGCGTGGTTTTTCAGGACATCCACCCCAGGGCTCCCGTGCACCTGCTGGTCATCCCGCGCAGGCACATCGCCTCGCTGAACGAGGACCTGGGAAAAGACGAGGCGCTCCTGGGCCACCTGCTGGCGGTGGCGGGACGCATGGCGCGGGAACAGGGAATCGACGGCACCGGATACCGGACCGTCATCAACACCAACGCCGAGGCGGGCCAGACGGTGTTTCACCTGCACGTGCACGTCCTGGGCGGCAGAATTCTCCGCTGGCCCCCGGGCTAGCGGCACTTCCTATTCGAGGGACATCATGCCAAACGAGGAAAGACCCGTACAGATCGTCGCCGACCACACGCTGACCTCCCCGAGGATATACGCCAATTACGTCCAGGTCAGCGCGTCCCCCGTCGACTGCACCCTGACCTTCTGCGAGGTCATCGGCCCGCAGAACGAGGAAGAGGGGCTGAAGATGCAGAAAACGGGACTGCTGCCCGCCCCGGTGAAGGCCGTGATCGCCATCCCCACGCAGATCGTGGACGGCCTGATCCAGGCGCTGCAGGCGCAGCGCGACAAGCAGATGGGCGGGGGCCGGTCCTCCACCAGCACGGCGGTGCAGTAGCCGTCAGACGTGGTTGCGCAGCTGCAGCTCGACCGGGTGCGGGCTCAGGTAGACCTGGTCCTTCAGGTACGGCTCGTCGTACTTGCGCACGTAGTGCTTCAATAGCGTCACCGGGACGACGAGCGGGATCAGGCCGGTGCGGAACTGCTCGATGACCTCGCCCAGTTCGGCCTTTTCCCCGGCGGCGAGCCGCTCCTTGAAATACCCGGCCATGTGCATCAGGACGTTGGCGTTCTTCTTCGCCGTGGCGCGGAGTTTCAGCGCCCGCATCAGCAGCTCCTGGTACGCGTCGAACGCGCTCTCGAGCGGCATCTGCTTCACGCGCGCGACCAGCCGCCCCATCTCCTGGTACAGCGCCGTGCCGTGCGCCAGGATCAGCAGCTTGTGCCTGGAGTGGAACGCGACCAGGTCTCCCCGGCCCGCCTTCCCCGCGAGCAGCTCCCTCCACCGGGCGAGCGCGAAGATGCGCTCTACGAAATTTTCCCGCAGCCCCGGGTCGTGCAGCCGCCCCTCTTCCTCGACGGGCAGCAGCGGGAAGCGCTCCATGAACGCCCGGGCGAACATGCCGACGCCGCTGCGGACCGACATGCCCGCGGCGTTATAGACCTTCACCCGCTCCATGCCGCTGCTGGGGGAGTCGCTCTTGAAGATGAAGCCCATGAGCCCCTCTTTTTCGAGTTCCGCGACGCGCCGCCGGGCCCAGACCGCCATCTGCTCCGTCTTGTCGACCCTGGTGCGCGTCGTCACCAGGCGCGGCGCCCCGGGATCTCCTTCCAGCCGCATCGACTCGCGCGGCACCGGCATCCCGCACTCCACCTCGGGGCAGACGGGGACGTAGTCCACATACCTCCCGAGCGTCTCGGTGAGGAAGCGGTCCAGTTTGTGCCCGCCGTCGTAGCGGACCTGGTTGCCCAGCAGACAGGAACTGATGCCGAGTCGGATCTTCGTATTCATGGCCGGCCCTCCGTGGGCAGCATACAGGAGGCCGGCGCGGCGGGAAAATCAATAATTTGCCCGGATTCCCAACCTGCCTTCTCGCTAAAAAGCCACAAATTGCACGAATTGCACCTGTTTCGTGCGATTCGTGGCTTCCCGGGGCTTCGGGCGAGAGCGCTAAAATACCTCCATCATCTCCACGCCGGAGGAGAGCCGCTGCCTGAATCGGGATTCGTCGATCGGTCGGTTCAACTGCTCGCTGGAAAAATTGACCAGGAAGTAATCCCCGGAGGGTTCTTCCAGTTTCATCCTGGCGGAAACGCCGGTGGAGTCCTTGATCCACACGGTGATGGAAGCGAACATCGCGGCCGCCTTCGGGTCCTTCGGCTTCAGCACCAGGATGGAACACGCGTTCCCCCGAATCTTTTCTCCGCCCCGGTAGGCGATATGAAATGTCTTCCTGAGGTCCGACGGGGACTGCCCGATCCCGAGCGCCAGGTATTCCGCCTTGTCCCGGTTCTTCCCCAGCCTGTACCTGCGCGCCGAGTTGATGTTCGGTTCGTACACCAGCGCTTCGTCGTTCCGGATCGTCAGGATTCTCTTCCCGGGACTGCGGATCTCCCACCGGATGAGCGCGCTCCCGTCATCCGCGCGCCGGTATAGAAATATTCCCTTCTCGGGCGCATCGAAGGCGTTCACGATGGCCGTGTACCTTGTCGAGGCGGTATCGGCGGCAAAGCTCCGGAAACTCCTGCTGGCCGTCTCCATGCGCCTGAGGACCGGCGCCAGCCGGTCTTCGGGCTCCGCCACGCCGGCGTGGGACGAAAACAGCACCGCCAGCAGAATCGCGCCGATCCTCGCCGCCGTGCGGCGCGATGCCGGTCTGATCGGAGCCTTGGTCGGAGGATGGAGAACGTTCACGGAATTCCCGCCCGGTTTCTGCGGCCTCCGGGCCGCATGTGTCCGGTATCATGCA
>CAZTHE010000047.1:0-29290 GCA_964613495.1 uncultured Acidobacteriota bacterium
CCTCACGGTGACGGGAACCGCGACCTATGCCTCCGTGGACACGGCCGGCAATCCCATCACTCCCCCGGCCCTGCTGCCGTCGATGGTGGACAAAAATGGGAATCCCCTGGAGGGTTGGGAGCCGCATAACGGCATCCTCCGCTATGCCAGCGTTTTCGGCCCGCTACTGAGAACTCCGGAGATGGAGGACTGCTCGGATTTCAATCCCGCCACGGACGTGGATTATACGGCGACCTGGGACCCCTACCGGACGCAGGCCGATACGACCGGCTTCATCGCCGATTTCCTGTCCCAGATGCCGGAGGCGAACAACTACGACCTGTCGGGCACCGACGGCCTGAACACGGCCGGTTACCGGTGGACGCGCGGGACGCGGGGCGCCGACAACATGTACGGCATCGGCGAGGACAACCAGCGGAAGCAGATCAATCTCAAAGTGGACCACATCCTCAACGATCAGCACCGGGTCAGCGTGTCCTGGAGCCTGGAGAAGAACTGGGCGGACAACAGTTTCAAAGTGTGGCCGGACGGCTACGGCGGCCGCACGGAGCGGCAGCCTCAGGTCATAACGGTCAATTTGACGTCCGCATTGAGGCCGACGCTGCTCAACGAAGCCCGCTTCGGCCTGATGCGCACGGGAAACAACGGCTACTTCCCGCTGGAAAATCCCGAAACGGGCGGGGAACTACTGGAAAAGCTGCCCAAAGTGGCGGGACTCCCCCTGGTCATCAGTCCCGGGTCCGGAGGCGCGCAGTTCTCTGTGGCATCGAGCCACTACTTCGGCGGCAGGGGCGGCCTGCTCGGATGGACGAACAAGGACCTCAGCCCCCGATGGACCTATGCCGACAACATGACATGGATCCGGGGCGCGCATTCTTTCAAGGGCGGCGTCGAACTCCGCTTCAACCAGACGAAATCCACCGTTTACGGGACCAACTGGGGCATGAACATCAATCCCTATGCCACGGGCGGCGACGCGGTGGGACTCGCCGTGCAGGGGATCGACAGCACCAATATCCCCGGCCTGGCCGGCACGACGACGACGGGAAACCGGGCGTTGATGCAGCACCTTCTGAACTTCCACGCCGGATCCCTGGCATCGGTGAGCCAGCTGTACTTCATCAATTCCGCGGGTTCCCTGGACTCGTGGAGTGATCCGCTGGCCCAGGAACGGAAGATTCGCGATATCCGTCAGAAGGAAATCGCCCTTTTCTTCAAGGACGACTGGAAGATCCACGAAAACCTGACGCTGAACCTCGGCCTGCGCTACGAATATTACGGCGTGCCGTATCTCAAAAACGGCCTGACGGCCGGCCTGAGGGGCGGCGGCTATGCGGCGTTCGGGATCTCGGGGCGTAGCTGGGAAGAGGCGTTCTGGAATCCCGGGGACCGTGCCGATATGACGGAACTGATCTTCATCGGGCCGGACTCGCCGAATCCCGACCAGAGCGTTTATGGGAAAGATATGAACAACTTCGGCCCCGCGGTCGGATTCGCCTGGCAGCTGCCCTGGTTCGGCAAGGGACGGACCACGCTGCGCGGCGGATACCAGATCAGCTACGTGGGTGGCGGCCAGACGAACACGACGTCGGAAGGCATCATCGCCAATCCTCCGGGAAGCACGGCGTCGGCCACCTATACGCCCAGCAACGTCTATCTGGATCTGGCGAGCGTAGCGAGCGTCATCCCCGTAGCCACAACCGCCCAGCCGATGACGACGATTCCCATTAATGACCGTACCCAGACCCTTTCCGTGTACGACCCCAATTTCGTGACCCCTTACATACAAAACATGACGCTGGCCCTTACGCGCAACATCGGGTCTCACCTGACCGTCGATGTCCGCTACGTCGGCACCCTGACCCGGAAGAACGCGGGTTTCTTCAACATCAACACTCCCAATTTCCGGAGCAACGGATTGCTGGAAGCCTTCAACGCCGCACGATACGGCGACGACTCGAATCCGGCGACCCAGCTGCTGGACCAGATCTTCGCCCCGGTCCGGGGAGAGAAGAGCGGGGCGTCGTATCTGCGGAATCCCCCCGGAAGGCCCCCGGTCCGGAACGCGCTGGCCAACGGCAACTACGCGACTCTGGCCGGCGCCATCAACACCTGGGCGAACCCGAACGCGCCGCGGGGGGTGACGGATAACGGGTGGCTGCTCCGGACGGCCGGACTGCCCGAAAACTTCATCGTCGCCAACCCGCAGTTCGGGACGGTGAACATGTACACCAACTGGGGTAGCGCCAACTACCATTCGATGCAGGCGCAGGTTACGATGCGGCCGCTCGCCGGATTCAGCTTCCAGACGTCCTACACCTGGAGCAAGAACCTGGGCCTCATGGGTTCCGCTTATACGGATCCGCTGGACCGAGATGCGGACTACACGCTTCTCTCGAGCGACCGCAGGCATGTGTTCACTTCCTACGGAAATTACGATCTGCCGCTGGGTCCGAACAGGATGCTGTTCGGAAACAGCTCCGGGGCGCTGGCCCGGCTGCTGGAGAACTGGCAGGCGAGCTGGATCGTAAACGTGAGCAGCGGAAGCCCCGCGAACGTCACCGCCGCCAACATGCTTTACGGAACCGGCGTGCCGGATCTGGTCGGAGAATTCCCGTGGGACAAGATCGGGGTTTACTGGGAGCCGGGCGCCAAGGAAGGCAACTATTTTGCCAACTACTTCACTTCCGTCGACGATCCGCAGAAAGCCATGGTTACGGAGCTGGACAACCTGAGAACCGCCGTCACCGGACTCTTCGCGCTCCAGGATCCGGAGGGCAATATCGTCCTCCAGAATCCCCTGCCCGGCACGCGCGGCAATTTCGGGCAGAACCGGTTTTCCGGTCCGCCGACCTGGAATGTCGATATGGCCATGGGCAAATCGGTCAGGCTCGGCGAGTCCAGGAGTTTCATGGTTCGAGTGGACGCAACCAACATATTCAACCACGCGCAGCCGTCGCAGAGTCTGAACACCGCGAGCACGCGCATCTTTTACGCCAACCTGCCGGCATTGAGCATCAACGGCAATACGACTCCATTCGGCTACCTGGGTACCAAGGTCGGCAGCCGGACGTTTCAGGCAAAACTGAGGTTCAGCTTTTAATCGGGCGCCGTTCAGCCAATCGCGGCGCCCCTCCCCCATCCCGGGCGCTCCTGGATCCAGGGGCGCCCGGGATTCTTTCTTTTCGGGCTGTTACCGGAGGCCGATCGATGGCCGCGGCGAACGAGGCGTTTTCTTTTTCTCAATCGGGGATATAATGCTCTTTCGGCAGGGGGCGTTCCGGCTCCCATCCCTGCAGCGGCCCATTTCGTTCCGGTCGCGCGAACCGCAGGGCGAAATGCCTTCAAAGCATAGTATGCAGGCGGATCTGGATTGCGGGCCAAAGCGTTCGGAAGGCCCGGGAGGAGAGGGATGGAATTCTATATCGAGAAGCACAGTTCCACTCCGGTCGTCGCCCAGATCGAAGAGCAGGTCAAGTTCGCGGTGATGATGGGAATTCTGCGGAACGGCGATACGCTGCCGTCGATTCGGGACATCGAGAAACAGACGGGCGTCCATCACAGCCAGATTCACAAGGCCTATCTGGCCCTGCGGCGGTCCGGGATGCTGGTGCTGACGCGCGGCAAAGGCAGCGTGATTTCGACCGCGACGGAGTCGCCTCACACGATCAACGAGAACTGCCTCCAGTTGAGCCGGCAGATCACGGCGGAGGCGCGCCGGATGGGGGTGTCGCCGACGGCCTTTGGCCGGTACCTGAGCCGGCACGCCCAGGAGAGCGAACGCAACGCGCCATTCATCTCGTTCGTGGATTTTCGCGGGGAGATCGCGGTTCAGACCGCGGCGGAGATTTCCCGGCTCTGGCAGGTTCCCGTGACGGGACTGTCCTTCAGCGAATTTAAAGCGGCGATGAAGGAGGGCACGCTCACTCCGAAAATCCTCGTCAATCATGTCCTGCACGAATATGTCCGGACGCTGGTATCCAAAAGGAAGGTCGCGGCCATCTCCGTCGAGGTGCGCGTCTCGGAACGCACGATCCAGCAGCTGGCGAAGATCAGGCCCGGCTCCTCGGTGCTGCTCGTGCATTACTCGCACCCCTCGCACAGGGTGCGCTACATGATCGAGCAGATGCGCGAGCTGATCCCGTCCCCCGATGTCCGGATCCTTTCGGCCTCGATCGGCAGGATTCCGGATCTCGACGAGCTGCTGGGCAGCCCGGAATACGACTATTATCTCATCGGTCCCGGCGTGCGGGGCGAGGTGCCGCACGATCAGCGGAGGAATCCGCGGGTCGTGCTGATCGATCCGCAGCTCGACCTGACGTCGCTCGAATCGGCGAGAATCCGCGCCGGGGTCGTGATCTAGCCCGAAATCTTCAGTCGATAATAAAGCGGGCTGAATGACCCGCAGATCGCGCCATGCAGGCTGCAGACCGGTCAACGGCGTCTTGCCCCAGGCCGCATCGCCGGTTGTCGGCGCCGGTTCGGGTCGAGCATCAGGAAATCCGCTTCGTCCCATCCTCGCCGGTTCCGCCGAGGCGATCGAAGCCATAGGCGATGGCGTCCTCCGGGCAGACCTTCAGGCACCGGGCGCAACTGTAGCACTCGGCGGCGAACCGTTTGCCGGCAACCCGGTCTCCCGCGGCTTCCAGGGGACACGCCTGGGCGCACGCGCCGCATTTATTGCACCGGACCGGATCGATGCGGACTTTCGCCAGGCTGAACCTCTCGACCAGCCAGGAAATCAAACCGAAAGGACAGATGAATTGGCAGAACGGCCGGTACAGCGGCAGGGACAGCCCCAGGGCGAGGACGATGGTCAGCGCAATCGGCGCAGATTCGAAATCCAGGTCGAACAGGTTGAAGGGATTCATGGAGTGATAGAGAACGAAGCCTTTTTCGCCGCCGACGAAGCCGAAAAGCAGCAGCAAAGCCGCCAGGAAAAGGATCGCGCGCACGCCGTTGGATAAAAGGAACGGGATCTTCCTTCGCTTGACTCGTTTCAGAACCGGCAAACTGAAGAGCAGTTCCTGAAGCGCACCGAAAGGGCATGCCCAACCGCATATCAATTTGTTCCCCACGACGGCCAGGGCCAGGAAAAACACCAGGGCGACGAACTTGTCCGCGACCGAGGGGTACAGGCCGACCATGGCCTTGAATACCTTGACGACGCCCTCCATCGGATTCGGCGACTTGCCCAGCCAGAAGCCGAAGACGGGGCCGGCCGCCAGGAGAGCGATGAGGTAAGGAGTGCGCGGATACCAGAGACGCTTCGGGATTTCTGTTGCGCCGTCCGGACGCCCGAGCCGGCAGAGAAATACGAGTCCCCACACGACCAGCGCGGCGAAGAGGAAATACCGGAGCCGTGCGGGACGGTGGCTCTCCAGGTGAGCGGCCGTGCGATCCAGGTCTTCCTGACGGATGCCGAGGCTTTTCAGCGGCTTCGCCTTCGGCGCTTCGATCGGAAGTCCCAGTTCGCGGGCCAGGGCTTTACCGGTCACGCCCAGCCGCAGCGCGATATCGCGGATACTCATGGCCGTCGTGAAGGCGGGGGCCCGGGCCTCCCCCTCGGCCGGTTCCAATATCCATCCGACGGCCGCGAGTATGCCTATAGCCGCGAGTGTTGCGATGAACCAGACCCTCTGGCGCTTCGACAAAGACGTGAGATGGGTCATGGCCGTCTCCTTTCCCGTCCCTGGACATCCCGGATCAGGGCCCGACAAATTTCCCGATCATTCCCGGCATTCGAAGCTCGAGGCGGCTTCGGGATCGCCCCGGCCCTTGTAGTGCGCATGCTGCGGGTAGGGGCAGAGGGGGCGGCTGCGCCCCGGCCGGGACTGTCCCGTCGCCGGGACGGCATCGGGCGCAACGCCTTTTTCGACCCAGTCGACGACGGCCGATAGCAGGTCGAAAGAGTCGAGCCCGAGCAGTGTCCCATGCCGGGGGACAGGAAGAGGCGGCTCCAGTTCCGCACCTCGCCGGGTCCGCCGTTGTCCCTCCCGACCCGCTCGTAGTAGTCCACCGTATCGAGGGCGGAGAACCACGGGTCGCTCACGCCGTGAAAGAAGAGGAGCTTGCCGCCGCGGCCCGAGAAGGTATTGAGATTCGTCCAGCTCCAGGTGTCGGTCAGGATGGCCTGAGGATCGGTGTCGACCGCGCGCGCTTCCCGGTCGACGTCCATTTCCAGGGACTGGATGGGCGGCCCCGGAGGGCTCGGGCTGCGCAGGACGCCCGGGATGCCGCGCCCCTCGGCGATGCCCGTGTCGTATAGGAAGCCCGGGTAGACCTGGTTTCCCTTGGAGTCTTTCGGGCCCGCGAACGCCTTTTTGATTGCCGCCGCCTGCTGCCCGGTCAGGCATCCGTCGCCTTTCGCGGCATCGAGTGCGCACCGCAACGCCTCCGGATCGAATGTGCACCCGACCGGATCGGAGATCATGCCGTCCGCCAGCCCGTCCTTCGAGTCGCATGCGGCCCTCAGCCCGTCGAGGACGAGCTTCCGGTCGCCGTCCGAGAGCGCCTGCGCCGTGAGGGGCTTTCCCTGGGCGTCGCGCGGCGCGATCCGGTTGTAGGTCACCGCCATCGACCGGAGCGCCAGGTTGGAGTGGCCGGTCCGCATGGCGGGGGCGCCTGAGACGATGCCATCGAAATAGGTCGGGTAGCGCTGCGCCATCAGCATGCCTTCGCGCCCGCCGGTGGAGCACCCGGTAAAATACGACCGGTCGGCCGGAGCGCCGTAATACTGCGCGATCAGCAGTTTGGACAACGCGGCCACGCGGCCGACGGCGGCGTAGGCGAAGTCGAGCGCCGCCTGCTGGTCCCGCATGAAACCGGCGTCGAAGGCGCCGTTCCCGCTCCGGTGCCCGGTATCGGTGCTCGCGACGGCGAAGCCGCGCGCCAGAGCGGACCGCCCGCCCGCCGCCACTGCGCCGAGGGGCATCCCCACGGTCCCGTTCAGGCCGCCGCCCCCCTGCTGGAGGAACCGGCCGTTCCACGCGTCGGGAAGCGCGAGCGCGAAGCCGATGCCGTAGGCGGCGCCCTCGCGGCCCGTGCGGCGGTCGAGCATGCCGTCGATGCGGCAGTGGGCGGGCAGTTCCACGGGAGCCATGCCCGCCGGACCGGGCTGCGCCGGACTCTTGCCCGCCGGGTGCCACTCGGCCCGGGTGATCTCGAGTGCGAAGCCGGGGATCTGAACTCCGGCAACCGCTTTGCAGCGGGCCGACCGATCGGGTCCTGCCTGAGCGTGGGCCGCCAGGGCGCACCCGAATACCAGGCCGGTGAGCATCATAAATGTTCGTTCCAACATAGCCCCTCCAGATGTGTGTTTGGTCGGATCCGCCGCCCGTTTCGAACCGGCAGGGGGGAGCGTATGGAAAGTCAGCGAAGAAGCATCCCCGGCCGCCATACCCCGGTCCTCCCATGAACGAGGTTCCATTATAGACCGGAAGCGGCAGATCGAATCCGCCGGCGGCATCCTTTTCTTGTACTGCTGCCGGGCCGGATTCCATTAGAATAGCCGAACGCGACAGCGGACTTTTGCCGGCAGGAGATGGCAAAGACTGTTTTTTGTTCGCCCGCTTCCTGCAATCCCGGGCAGGGGCAGTTCCCCGGGGCTGCCGGCGGCGGGCATCAAGCATATTTTTATAAAGGGTAGAACCATGACCACAAAGAAAGCGACGCCCGTGAGCGTCAAGAAGACCACAGTCGCCGAAACATCGGAAAAATCGTACAACCCCTTCGCAACCGCACAGGAACAGTTTGACCGCATCGCCGGGCTGCTCGGCCTCGACGGGCCGACGAGGGACCTGCTCCGCAATCCCATACGCGAATACCATTTCAGCATTCCGGTCCGCATGGACAAAGGCGGCATACAGATCTTCCGCGGGTTCCGCGTCCAGCACAACGACGCCCGGGGACCCTGCAAGGGCGGCATCCGCTTTCATCCCCTCGAAACGATCGACACGATCCGTGCGCTGGCCATGTGGATGACGTGGAAGTGCTCCGTGGTGGACATCCCTCTCGGCGGGGCCAAGGGCGGGATCGTGTGCGATCCGCACAATCTCAGCCTGAACGAGATCGAGCAGCTGTGCCGCGGCTGGGTGCGGCAGATCGCCCGCGACATCGGCCCGACCCTGGACGTGCCCGCTCCGGACGTCATGACCAACGCCCAGGACATGCTCTGGATGCTGGACGAGTACGAGAAGATCCAGGGGGGGCGCTACCCCGGATTCATCACGGGCAAACCCGTCAGCATCGGCGGGTCGCTCGGGCGCAAGGAAGCGACCGGGTACATGGTGATCCTCACCGTCCGCGAGGCGCTGAAGGAGCTGAACCTGAAGCCGGAGAACACGACGGCGAGCATCCAGGGATTCGGGAACGTGGCCCAGTACGCCGTCGAGCTCTACCATAAGATCGGTGGAACCTGCATCTGCGTCTCGAGCTGGGATCCGGCCGACAACAAGACCTTCTGCTGCAGGAAGAAGACGGGGATCAGTTTCGACGAGCTCAAGTCCATCAGCGACCCGTTCGGCACCATCAGCCGGGCCAAGGCGCAGGACCTGGGATACGAGATACTCCCCGGCGAGGCGTGGCTGGAGCAGGATGTGGACATCCTGATTCCGGCGGCCGTGGAGAACCAGATCACGGCGGTCACCGTGCCGAAAATCAAGCCCAGGGTCAAGCTGATCGCGGAAGGGGCGAACGGTCCCACGACGCCGGAAGGGGACGTTCTGCTCGAAAAGCGCAGAGTGTTCCTGGTCCCGGACATTCTCTGCAACGCCGGCGGCGTAACCTGCAGCTATTTCGAGCAGGTGCAGGGAAACATGAACTATTACTGGGACGAGAAAGAGGTCTTCGACAAGCTGGACTCCAAGATGACGGCGGGCTTCCATGCGGTGCTGGATGTCGCGCAGAAGCAGAAGCTGCCCATGCGGGACGCGGCATACGTCCTCGCCGTCAACCGCGTCGCGCGCGCCTGCAAAGACCGCGGGTGGTGTTGATCCGGTTTGCGCCGAAGGCGCGCCGCAGCCGGGCCCGGACTGACGAAGCCCGCCGGGCGGGCGACGGAACCCCGGGGTAGGGATTGAAAGGAATTTGAGTCATACAAGGGCGCGGCGGGCTGTGTCGTCCCTGCGGCGCCGCAACGGCGGCTTCCGGATTTGATTTGCCGAATTCGTGCAATTCGTGGCTTCCGCTCGGGCCGGCGGGCCGCCGCAACGGCGGCTTCCGGATTTGATTTGCCGAATTCGTGCAATTCGTGGCTTCCGCTCGGGCCGGCGGGCCGCCGCAACGGCTGCGGCCCGGATTCCCGAGGAGCGGTATGGAAAGCAAATCCGTAAAAAAGCTCGTGATCGACCTGAAGGAACGCGCGAAGGAACTCAACTGTCTGTACGAAGTCGAGGAGATCATGAGCAAGCCGGACCTTTCGCTGGAGGAGACATTCCGGCGGATCGTGGCGACGATCCCTTCCGGGTGGCAGTTTCCCGACATCTGCCAGGCGAAGATCACGTACGGCGAAACCGTGGTCTGCACGGAGGGTTACGGGGATTCCCCCTGGGTGCAGCATGCCGACATCACGGTGCAGGATGAAGTCGTGGGCCGCCTCAGCGTCCGCTATACGGAGGAGCGGCCGCCGGCGGACGAGGGCCCGTTTCTCAAGGAAGAGCGCAAGCTGATCAACACGATCGCGGACCGCCTCAAGCACCGGATCCTGCACACCCGCCTCAAGACCATTTTCGAAAGCCGCAGGCTGAAGGCCGAGGCGCACGAGGAATGGGCCGTCATCCTCGACCTGCTGCGCAGGACGGACCCCAAACTGCTCGTCCGCATCTCCCGGAAGATGCTGAACCACCTTTCCTGGTCCGGGTACGCCCAGGCGCACCGCATCCTGGAGCGCATCAGCCCCGCGCTGAAGAGCGACGGGAGCGACGGGAGCGGGGACGAAAACCGTCCGCTGCGCATGGGGGCCGCGCAGGACCTTCTCACGGCGAGCGAGGAAATATTCGAGCTTGCGGGGCAGCACCTGCGCGAGGGGGAAATCCTCGCCTTCATACAAAAATGGATCCACGAGGACCGTTCCGGCTTCCTGATCAAGGTCCTGGAGAATCCCAACTCGTCGCTGCACGAGATCTCCGGCGCCATCGAACGCTACCGCCACCTCATCCCCCAGGGCGTGGAGCTTTCTTCGCTCCGGGAGCGCGCGTTCCGCGTCTCGCTGATCCAGCGCATCCTGAACGACGACGCGCACTTCGTGCAGGTGGCCAAGCAGTTCATCAGCGTTAACGATTTTCACGACCTGCTCGAACGGATGATCTGCCCGGCGGGGAGCCACGGGCGGCTCGGAGGCAAAGGGGCGGGCCTTTTCGTCGCGTCGCAGATCCTGAGAAGGAAGGCGGAGGAAAACGAACTCCTGCGGCGCATCCGGACTCCGAAAACATGGCACATCACCTCCGACAGCCTGCACGATTTCATCAATTACAACGACCTGGAGGAAATCGCCGAGCATAAATACAAGGACATCGGCCAGGTGAAGGTGGAATACCCGGCCATCATCCAGGTGTTCAAGAGCGCGTCGTTCCCCCCGGAGATCGTCAACGGCCTGTCCATCGCGCTGGATGACCTGCCCGATGCCCCCCTGATCATCCGGAGTTCCAGCCTCCTCGAGGACAGCAGGGGAACGTCGTTCGCCGGCAAGTACAAGAGCCTGTTCATCGCCAACCAGGGGAGCAAGCACCAGCGCATGCTGGCCCTGATGGATGCCGTGGCGGAAGTGTATGCGTCCACCTTCGGCCCGGACCCGATCGGGTACCGCACGCAGCGCGGACTGCTCGATTTTCACGAAGAGATGGGGATCCTGATCCAGGAGGTCGTGGGGACGAGGGTCGGACCGTACTACCTGCCCGCCTTCGCGGGCGTGGCCTTCAGCCGCAACGAATTCCAATGGTCCCGCCGGATCCGCCGCGAGGACGGGCTCCTGCGCATGGTGCCGGGCCTCGGCACGCGGGCCGTCGACCGGGTGCAGGACGACTACCCCATCCTCGTATCGCCCGGGCAGCCGTCGCTGCGCGTCAACGTGACGGTCGAGGAAAAGGTCCGGTACTCCCCCAAGCGCATCGACGTGATCAACCTGGAATCCGGCCTGTTCGAAACAGTCGAGATCCGCGACCTCCTCCGCCGGTACGGCGACGCCTACCCGATGATCCACCAGTTGGTGTCGATCCTCGAGGAAGACCGGCTCATCCAGCCATGGGGCGGGGGACTGGACAGGGAGAAGGACCAGTGGGTGGTCACGTTTGAAGGGCTGCTCCAGAGGACGAATTTCATCGAACAGGCGTCCGCGATGCTGCAGACGCTGCAATCGGAGTTCCGCGGGCCGATCGATCTGGAGTTCGCTCACAACGGCACCGACCTGTACCTCGTGCAATGCCGCCTGCAGAGCTACAGCGCCCGTTCGCAGCCGGCGTCTATTCCCAGGGACGTCCCGAAGGACCGCGTCCTTTTTTCCGCCAACCGGTATGTCACGAACGGAACCATCTCCAACCTGACGCACATCGTCTACGTCGACCCGCAGACTTACGCCGAACTGCCGAGCCGCGCGGATCTTTTGGCCGTAGGCCGGGCGGTGGCGGCGTTGAACCAGCTGCTGCCGAAGCGCCAGTTCATCCTCATGGGCCCGGGGCGCTGGGGAAGCCGCGGCGACATACGCCTGGGCGTGAGCGTGTCCTATTCCGACATCAACAACACGGCGATGCTGATCGAGATCGCGCACAAACACCGGGATTACGTCCCGGAGCTTTCCTTCGGGACGCACTTTTTCCAGGACCTGGTCGAAGCGTCGATCCGATATCTGCCGCTCTATCCCGGAGACTGGGGGACGCTGTTCAACGAGGACTTTTTCCGGGGCTCGAAAAACTGGCTGGCCGAACTGCTGCCGGACTACGCCCACCTGGCCGACACGGTGCGCGTCATCGACGTGGCGCAGACGTCGCAGGGAATGGTTTTGCAGATCCTGATGAACGGCGAGCTCGACGAGGCGATGGCCGTGCTGGGGCCCCCGTCCAGGGAGGAGGCTGCGGAAGGCGCGTTCGAACGGGTGGAGCGCGCGCCTGTGGAACCGGATGTCAACAGCCACTGGCTGTGGCGATTGCGGAGCGTGGAGCGGATCGCCGAGCGCATGGACCCGGACCGGTTCGGGGTGAAGGCGCTGTACCTGTTCGGCAGCACGCAGAACGGGACCGCGGGCCCGCAGAGCGATATAGACCTGCTGATTCACTTCGCCGGCACCAAATCCCAGGAAAAGGACCTGAGGGCCTGGCTCGAAGGCTGGAGCCTCTGTTTGAGCCACGTGAACTACCTGCGGACCGGGCACCAGACCGACGGTTTGATCAGCGCCCACTTCATTACCGATCAGGACATCAGGAACCAGACCAGCTACGCCGTGAAGATAGGCGCCACGACCGACCCGGCCCTTTTCCTGCCGCTCGGCAAGCCGGCAGGCAGCTGAAAAAGCGCCGAAGCCGCGGCTTCGCCGCATCCTGCCGGCGTGCGGCAGATTCCCGCCCCGCACCCCGTGTATTTCGCCGCCGCTTTCTTTAATATTAGGGCGAGGGTTGTATGAGCCGATGTTTTTTTGTGTCCGACCTTCACGGGCGTGAGGACCGGTACCGGAAGCTGTTTGGAGCCATCGAAAGGGAGGTTCCCGGCGCGGTCTTCCTGGGGGGCGACCTGCTGCCCTCCGGCCTCGGGTCCCTGGCGAACGTGGAAGGATACGACAGCTTTCTCGAGGATTTTTTCGCCCCCGGGTTCCGGGGGCTCAGGGAAATCCTCGGGCCGTCCTGCCCGTCGTTTTTCATGATCCTCGGCAACGATGACGCCAGGACCGACGAGCAGGCGATCGAGGCCTACCAGAGCCGGGAACTCTGGCACCACGTGCACAACAGGGTCGTGTCCTGGGGAGAGTATTCCGTCTACGGCTATGCGTATGTGCCCCCGACGCCGTTTCTGCTCAAGGACTGGGAGCGGTACGACGTGTCCCGGTATCTGGACCCGCTCTGTGTCGCGCCGGAAGAAGGCTGGCTGTCCGTTTCCGTGGAAAAGAGCGTCCTGAAAAACCAGACGATTCAGGCCGACCTGCAGCGGCTCACGGCCGGCCGGGACCTCTCCCGCTCGATTTTCCTCTTTCACGCGCCGCCCTATGACACGGCGCTGGACCGGGCCGCCCTGGACGGCAAGCGGTACAAGCACGTGGAACTCGACGTCCACGTGGGGAGCATCGCGGTCCGGCGTTTCATCGAGGCGCGGCAGCCCCTGCTCACGCTGCACGGGCACATCCACGAATCCGCCCGCCTCACGGGGGCATGGAAGGAACGCATCGGCCGGACGCTCGCCCTTTCGGCCGCGCACGACGGTCCGGAGCTGGCCCTCGTCCGCTTCGATCCGGGCGAACTCGACTCCGCCTCGAGAGAGCTTCTCTGAGGCCGGCCGCGCCCGGTCCTATGCCGCCGGCTTGCGGTCCAGTTCCGGGGTGAAATAGCGCAGCAGGCAGCCCACGCCCCCATACGGCGTCATGGCGCCGCTGCTCTTCACAATTTCTATCGCGCACCGGTTCCGCTCCGCCATGCGGACCATTTCTTCCCTGATGTCGATGGGGCGCAGATCCGTCCGGCCGCACGCCGGGCAGGCACGGGGCCGCCGCTCCGGCAGAATCCCGTTGCAGGCGCGGCAGGCGTGACCCGGCCCGGGATCGTAGGCCTGCGACAGGATCAGGGTGCGGGCGTTGGAGCCCTGCAGCGCCCGGAAACATTCCACGGTCCCCTGCACGGCCGCGCCTTGCGTCCCGATCTCGTAGCCGAACTGTTCGACCACGGAGAGGGATTCCGTTTCTTTGTGAGCTTCGAACGCAGCGAGGGTCGCCTCCCCGAGATCCGGGCTCCTGTCCTTGTCGGACGCCCGGACGGTTCCGATCACGATGCCGCGCAGGTGCCTGGGCAATGCCTTGTGTACGTGCGCGATTGCGCGCGGGTCTCCGGCCAGAACCAGGTGCCGGTAGTCTCCGGACGTCACTGCCTGGTCCAGCAGCCGGACCTGCTCGTGGACAAACTGCTGCAGGCGGGCCTGGGTGTGGCTCTGAAGATGGTCCCGGGTCCATTCGCGTCCGTCGCGGCGCCGCAACCCGGGGCGCGCGATCCGGAAAGTCTCCTTCACGGTGCCGACATCGATCTCCAGGATGCGTGCCGACTCTTCGGTGGAAAGAAGCACTACGTACCGGTAGTAGTTGTCCCTCAGCTCCACGAGCGGGTACAGTTGCGGCGTCCTGCTGATCGTGACCCGGTTCGGCAGCGGCGCGCCGAACTGCAGCGGCCGGAAGAAGGGGTGCGTTCCGCCCCGGGCGAACACGGCCACGCCCCGGGTCCCGCTGCGAAGGTCCGTCCCGAGAACCACCTCGATGCGCCCCAGGATCTCCCAGAACTCCGCCTGCATTTTCGGCTCGATCCTCGATTTCACCGCACGCACCTGGTCGTTGAACGCCTTCCGGTAGCGGGAGCCCACGTTCAGGCAACAGTTGACTACGGGCGCGTCCGACTCTTCGACAAAGGCCAGTTCCACGATATGCTGCCGCAGTTCGTTGAGGTTCATATCGGTTCCTCCCCGGATGAATGCGCCGGATTTGCCGGCGCAAGTCTTCATCCCAGATTCCAAATGGCTGGTTTCCATCGGCAGAGTATGACCAGGGTCCGTCATCTGGAATCTGGAATCCGGAATCTGGAATCCCGTTCTACCGGTGTCCGTTGCGTGTGCGCGCGAGCCCGATGGCCTGGAACAGGGCCTTCTTGAGAATCCGGGATTCCGTTCTTCCGAGCACGTGTGCCATGGAATCGATGACGATGTCCAGGTCGAAGTCCGAGGCCGCCTCCGCCGGACGGCGGGAGATCAGGTAGCCCAATGCGGCGGCGGCGGATGCCCGGATGGAGACCGGGAGGTCCTGCGCCACGAGAACGTTGAGCACCTCGGCGATCAGGATGTCCGATGCCCGCTCGATGCGTCTCGCGAATTCGAGGGTCGCATCGAGGAGCCTGTGGTTTTGCTTGAACCTCAGGATCCGCGCCATCCCTACCTGGTATTCGTCCAGGCGGTTTTCGGCGGCGAAATCCTGCAGCTTCGCGAGGACCTCGTTCTCCCGGTTCAGGTTCCCAAAGATGTCGGGCTGCATGCGGCCTCTCCCACGGCACAGACGCCGTTTACATCTTCGGGCTCCGCGGCCGCAAGGGCAATCGGGGATCGACTCGATTTTGCGGGGAGAATGACGGAAAAGACGCCATCATTCGGATTGAAACCGGCCATCCAAAGGATGAACCGCGGAACCGTCCGGGGGCGGGGCCCGCCTCATTTTTCCAGGGACGTCAGGCCCTCGCGGATGGCGAATTTGGTCAGGTCGGCGACGCTGTGGATGTCCAGCTTCTGCATCATCTGCCGGCGGTGCGTCTCGATCGTCTTCACGCTCAGGTGCAGCCGCTGGCCGATATCCCGGGCGCTGTGCCCCTCGGCAATCAGCTGCAGCACCTCCCGCTCCCTGGCCGTCAGCGCCTTGGAATCGGAACGCGGGGCGCGCGAGCGCGCCGCCTTGGCCTGGGCCAGCTCATTCACGACGATGCCGGCGATCGCCGGGCTCAGGTAGAACTGGCCGGAGCGGACGGTGTGGATGGCGCGCACGAGCTCTTCGAAGGCGCAGTGTTTGAGGATGTAGGCCGAGGCCCCGGCGGAGAGCATCCCGGTCACGTACCGGCGGTCGGCGTGCATCGAGAGGGCGATGACCTTCATCCGGGGCCGCTCCGCCAGGATCTGGCGCACGGCTTCGGGGCCGTTGAGCTCGGGCATCGCGACGTCCATGATCACCATGTCCGGTTTCAGTTTCTGCGCGAGTTTCACGGCTTCCCGGCCGTTTGCCGCCTGGGCGACGATTTCCATTTCGGGCTCGGCTTCCAGGAGGGCCCGCAGGCCGTCGCACACGATTTTGTGGTCATCGGCGATCAGGATCCGGATCGTCATCGCTCACCCCCGCTCTGCTGTTTTCCCGGCCGGGTCGACCGGCGCGTAGAGGGTCACGCGCGTTCCGCGGCCCCGCTTCGACTCTATTTCGACGCGGCCCCCCATGGAGCCCAGGCGTTCCCGGATGCTGAAAAGACCGAAGCCGTCCGACGCGGGCTTGACGCTCATCCGTCCGGCGGGATCCATCCCGATGCCCCGGTCCTCGACCGAAACCAGGATCTTCCCGTTCCTTCGCCTGAGCGCGACGCGTGCCGCGGGCGATTTGGAATGCTTCGCGACGTTGACGAGCAGTTCCTGCACCGCCGTGAAGAGGGTTTCGCGCCATTCCGTGCTCAGGGCCGCACCCGGCTCGCTGCAGCGCACCGCGACGTCGACGCCGTACCGCTGCTGGATGCGCTCGGCCAGCCACTCCAGCGCCGCTTCGAACCCGAGTTCGTAAAGGATGGGGGGGCTCAGGTCGAAGGTCAGCGAGCGGGTCTGGGCGACGCATTCCGAAACGAGGGCGCGGATGTCCCGCAGTGCCTTCGCCGCATCCTTCGACGGCGCTTTCCCGAGCAGCGCCCCGATCTTGATGTTGATCAGTGCGAGGACCTGCCCGATCCGGTCGTGGAGGGCCTTGGCGATCCTGCGGCGCTCCCGGGCTTCGCTGAGCGCGAGTTCGGTGGCCAGGGAGCGCAGCTCCTCCTGGTAGCGCATCAGCTTCTGCTCCGACCACTTGCGTTCGATGATGTCGCCCAGGCGCTGGGCGATGACGTTGAGCAGGTTTCTCTCTTCCTTGAGAAAGGGGCCTTCGTCGTGGTGCGGCCGCTTTTCGCGGTAGCTCACCGCGACGGTCCCGACCGAAGCCCCCTGAACGATGATGGGGCATTCCTGGATCCACTCGGTGCGCAGGAATTTCCGCGTGTGAAAATCCTTTCCCTCGAGGATCACCCGGGCTCCGGCCACGGACGGATACTGCCAGGCCGTGGGAATCAGCTGGACCGTCCGGCGGATGACGGCGTCGAGGGACTGGCCTTTCTTGTCGAAAACCTTCGAGATCGTGTACAGGCAGTGGAGCTCCTTCAGCCGCTCGTCGAGGAGGCGCGCCGGGTAGCCCTGCGGCCGTTCCGCGCGCCGTGTCCCGGCGGCCCCCGTCTTCCTGCCGTGCCTCAGGCGGGCGTTTGCCTTTTTCATGGATGCTCTCTGTCGTTCCGGATTCCCCGCACGGGCAGCTGCCCGGTGCCTGTACCATTAGCACGCGCTCCGGGCGGGTGCAATGGAAAAGGGAGGCGACGCCGCACCGCGGCGGGCCGGGCCGGGCAGGGCGGCGCGCCCATTTGTTGCCCCGCCGAGGCCGCGCGGGACGGCGGGACCGCCGCCATCCTTTGGAGCGCAGGATCCCATCCATTGGATGAAGCGCCTTTCATCTACTCCGATGCCGGTTTCCAGTTTCTTCCCGATTGCCGTTTGGAGGGAAATGGGCCACTATAGATAGGAAAATGGACGGAGGAGACCCTCGTATTCCCGCGCGGGTCGAATGCGTCCCCTTGAGCGTCTTCAGGACGAAAGAGCTGTCACGCCATGCACCCGGTTTTCACGACAGGAGCCAGCCTCGCCGGTGTCCGCCTCTGGCGGACCGGCCCGTATTGCGCGGGCGCGCTCCCCGTGCGCCGCCGGTCGGGGAAGCGGGGTGCGACCTGCAAATACTGCGGCCACGATGTCCCGGAGGCCGTGCGGGTGAACGGTCACCGGGACACTACGGCCCCCAGCCGCTGATTTTATCCGAGTCAGGAAAATCCCCCCAGCCGCGCAAACGCGGAATCCGCCGATGCGGGGCTCCGGGTCCAATAGGAGGCATCTATGACGAAGCGAAACATCCACGTTACCGATTACGACATGCAGCGGCTCCGCAAACTCCTGGAGGGGACGCAGCGCTGGAATCCGAAGGACAGGGCCTACCTGGATCACCTGGAGGAAGAACTGGACCGGGCTTCGACGGTGGCGTCGGAAAAGATACCCGCCAACGTCGTTACCATGAACAGCCGGATCCGCGTGAAGGATCTCGATACCGGCAAGGAAATGTCGATCCAGCTCGTGTTTCCCAGCGAGGCGGATTTCGAGCAGGGCAAGATCTCGATCCTGGCGCCCATCGGCACCGCGCTGATCGGCTACCGCGCGGGCGACACCGTGGAATGGACCGTTCCGGCCGGCACCCGCCGGCTGCGGATCGAGGAGGTGCTCTACCAGCCCGAGGCCGCCGGCGACTTCCACCTGTAAATTCCCCGGGGAGTCAGGTCTGGAAAATTCGGTTTTTGAGAGTTAGCCTATAGACCGTGGCGGAAAAACTGAATTTCTCAGACCTGACTCCCGGGTTGATATGTGCCTGATTCTTGTTGCCGTCGACGCGCACCCTAAGTTCCGCCTCGTGATTGCCGCGAACCGCGACGAATTTTTCGACCGCCCCACGGCGCCGGCCGCTTTCTGGCCGGAAGCGCCGGATCTGCTCGCCGGCCGGGACCTCCGGGAAGGGGGGACCTGGATCGGCATCACCCGGAGCGGCCGCGTCGCCGCGGTCACGAATTTCCGCCATCCCGCCGCGAACCGCGACGGCTCCCCTTCGCGCGGGCGGCTGGTGGCCTGTTACCTCCTCGGACGCGACCTCCCGGATGCCTATCTGGAGCGGGTGTCGCGCGAAGCGGACCGGTACAGCGGCTTCAATCTCCTGGCCGGTCAGCCGGACGCGCTGTACTGGTATTCCAACCACGGGAAGGGAATCGGGAAACTCCCGCCGGGCATTCACGGACTCAGCAATCACCTGTTGAACACCCCCTGGCCGAAAGTGGAAAAGGGCAGGGAAGCCCTGCGCGCCGCCCTGGCCGCGGACGAGCCGTCTGCGGAAACCGTCCTGCGGTGCCTCGTGGACCGTGCGGTCCCGCCGGACGAATTGCTGCCGGACACCGGCGTCGGCCTCGAGATGGAGCGCATGCTCTCCCCGGTGTTCATCGAGAGTCCCGGCTACGGGACGCGTTCTTCCACCGTCATCCTGATCGGCCGGGACGGCGGTGTCACTCTCGTGGAGCGGTCCTTCGGGGCCCGCCCGGCGACGGTCGAGATGCACTTCGATTTGTCCTAGGCCGCATTATTCATGAAGCTTCTGCTGAACCGGCCGATGCGGGTAATTCCTTCCAGATTCCAGAGGACGGCCGCGGATGAACCCGATCCGGAATCTGGAATTTCTTTTATCCAGTCCGTCCGAGTCCGCGCATTTTCTTCCGGATGCGCAACGACAGGAGGGCGCCCGCGGTGGCCAGTCCCAGGACGAAGCCGTACCAGATCCCTTCGGGGCCGAGGCGCATCGTGAAGGCGCACAGGTAGCTGACGCTGACTCCGACGACGATGTACGAAAATCCCGAAAAGAGCATAGGGGCCTTCACGTCGGCGAAGCCGCGGAGGATGCCCAGGCATACCGTCTGGAGGCCGTCGAAGAGCTGGAACAGGGCCGCGATCAGCAGCAGCGCCGCCGCCTGCCGGATGACGCGCGGGTCGGACGTGAAGAGGGAGACGAACTGGTGGTGGAAGAGAAAAAAGGCGAGGCCGCACAGGCCCATATAGCCCAGGACCATGTGGACCGCCGAGGCGCAGGTGTGCTTCATGTTATCAAAACCGTGCGTGCCGAGCTGAAAACTCACCCGGATGGTCGTCGCCATCGCCACGCCGTTGGCGACCATGAAGGTGAACGTCGCCAGGCCCATCGCCACCTGGTGCGAGGCGAGCGGCACGTCGCCCAGCCACCCCATCATCACCGTGCTGAAGGAGAAGGCCAGGACCTCGAGTATCAGCTGCGTCGCGATCGGCAGGCCGACGCCGAAAATCCTCCCGATGCCGGGGAGGGAGGCCCGGGCCGCTCGCATCAGCACGAAATAGCGCCGGATCTGCGGCAGGGCCAGGAATCCCGCAAGGAGCAGCAGCGGCATGGCAATCCGCGCGATCAGAGTGGCGTAGCCGGCCCCCAGCAGGCCCAGTTTCGGGAACCCGAGCTTGCCGAAAATCAGCGCGTAGTTCAGGACGACATTGATCAGGTTGGACACGATGGTGGCGGCCATCGCGATGACCGTGTTGCTCAGCCCCTCGCCGATCTGCTTGAGCAGGACGAACAGCAGGAACGGGATCGTCGACAGCGCCAGGACGCGGTAATAGGGGATGGACAGGCGGAGCACGTCCCCGGTCTGCCCCATGAAGGGCATCAGCCAGGTCAGGGCCCAGGCGACCGCCGTGACGACGGCGACCAGGATCCCCGAGAGCGCGAAGCCGTTTTTCATGAGCGCGGCCACCTCGCCGTCCTTCCCGGCGCCGCGGGCGTGCGAGAGCAACGGGGTGATGCCCAGGAAGACGCCCAGCCCGAACAGCATGACGACCACGTAGATGCTGTTGGCGAAAGACGCCGCGGCCAGTTCCGCCGTGCCGACGTGGCCGACCATGGCGTTGTCGATCAGCTGGACCGTCATCTGACCCGCCTGCGTCAGCACGAGCGGAATCGCCAGGGTCAGCAGGCTTCGGTAATGGGGATAGTATCTCTGCAGCATACGGGTTCGCGCCCTTCCCGCCCGGGAATCGCCAAGTATACAGGAAAAGGGCGGAGTCTCCCATACGGCCCGGCCGCGAGGGCCCGCGGGCGCAAGGCCGGTTTCGAACAATTGCATACCAAGCGCGGTCCTTGTGACTTACAATACCCTCGAATTCCACCGCTCTCGAGGCCGAGACTCCTATGACCGTGCGCATCTTCGTTACCGGGGGGACGTTCGACAAGGAATACGACGAACTGGAAGGCAAGCTCTATTTCCGCGACTCGCATCTGCCCGAAATGCTCGAGCTGGGCAGGTGCAAGGTGAAGGTGGACATCCGGACGCTGATGATGATCGACAGCCTGGAAATGACGGACACGGACCGGCGGATCATCCTCGACAACTGTGTCAAGTGCCGGGAGGACAGCGTGGTCGTCACCCACGGCACGGACACCATGGAAGAGACGGCGCGCGTGCTGGGAGAAGCCGGCATGAACAAGACGGTCGTCCTGACCGGCGCCATGGTCCCGTTCAAGTTCGGCAGCTCGGACGGCCTTTTCAACCTGGGCAGCGCCCTGGCGTTCGCCCAGTGCCTGCCGCCGGGCGTGTACGTCGCCATGAACGGCCGGTATTTCGCCTGGGACCACGTCAGGAAAAACAGGAAGACGGGAGAGTTCGAGGAAGCTTAGAAGCCGGGTGGGACGTCCCGGATTTTAGGGTATTATTAGAGCCTTTGGAAGGAGCGGACGGCATCTCCGCGCGAAACGAAGATCGAGGGTTCAAGATGAAGAAGACAATTGCGGTGCTCGAGGGGGACGGGATCGGCCCGGAAATCGTGGCGGAATCCATCAAGGCGTTGAGGAGGGTCGAGACCAAATTCGGCCACGAATTCGAACTGGTCTACGCGCCTTTCGGCGCCGGGGCGTATTTTACGGACGGGTCCCCTTTCCCCGAAAAGACCGTCGAAATCTGCGACCGGGCCGACGCCATCATCAAGGGGCCCGTCGGCCTCGCCGTGGACAAAATGGCCCGGATCCCGCAGGACATGCGGCCGGAGATCGGCGCCATCCTCCCGCTGCGACGGCGCTACGACACCTTCGCCAACTACCGGCCCGTCCGGCTGCCCAAATCCCTGGCCTCCTTCTCGCCGCTGAAGGAAGGCGTCCTCGGGGATGGGCTCGACATCCTGATGATCCGCGAACTGGTCGGCGGCATTTATTTCGGAAAGAAAACCGAAGGGCCCCAGACGGGGATGCAATATGCCGAGGATGAATGCAGGTACACCGATGCGCAGATCCGGCGCGTGGCCGTCGTCGCTTTCGAGGAGGCGCGCAAACGCGGGGAGCCCCTCACCAATATCCACAAGGCCAACGTGCTGGCGACTTCGCGGTTCTGGTGCGAAGTGGCGGAGGACGTGGGGAAGTCGTACCCGGACGTGGAATACCGCTCCATGCTCGTGGACAACGCGGCATTCCAGCTGGTCAAGAACCCGACGCAGTTCAACGGCGTGGTTCTGCTCGAAAACATGCAGGGCGACATCCTGACGGACCAGGCCGGGGGCGTTCTCGGTTCCCTCGGCCTGATGCCCTCGGCCTGCATCGGACCCCAAAAGGGGTACGTGGAAGCGGCGCACGGATCGGCTCCCGATATCGCCGACCAGAACAAGGCCAACCCGTACTCCATGATCGGCAGCGTGGCGTTTCTGCTGGAGAAATGCATGGACCTGCGCCGGGAATCGGACGCGGTGTGGAACGCCCTCTTCGCGGTTTTCGAAAAAGGCTACCGGACCGCGGAGCTGGCGCCGCAGGGATACGACAGGGCGAAGGTGCTGACCACCCGGGAATTCGGCGGTCTCGTGGCCGACATGATCTGAGACGCCAAAAACAGGAAACCGGCGTCCGGGGGCCATCCACGGGAAGGGATGCCTCTATAAAAGTGAGGAATTCGGGCGGGAGATCGCCTATCCTGTATGCGCGCAGCCGTGGGGCCGGGACGCCCCTTGCGTTTGCCGGAAAGGAACCGCCCATGTCCAAAGACCATGCTCCCGCCTCGCCGGGGGATATCCGTGACCTGCACTCCGCGCTGGACTACCTGGCGGACATCCCCGGCCAGCTGCTCACCATCAAAAAACCCGTGGACGCCTGCTGCGAGCTGGCGGGGATCTATAAGAAGATCGGGGCCGGTACGCCCGTGGTCCCGCCGACGCGCCCGGGGCCGGCGGTGCTGTTCGAGAACGTCAAGGGGTATTCCATCCCGGTGGTGACCGGCGTCCTCGCCACGCGGGAGCGGACGGCGCTCCTGATGGGGAGCACGCGCGAACGCCTGCCGCTGGACCTCCTGGATGCCGTCCGCCGCCCCGTGGCCCCCGTGACGGTGCCCCACGGCCGGGCTCCCTGCCAGGAAGTCATTCACGACAAAGACGTCGACGTGATGAAGATACTGCCCGTACCCACGGTCACCGCGCTGGATGCCGGGCCGACCTTCTGCGTCGCCCTGTTGTACGCCGCCGATCCCGAAACGGGCGAAGAAGACGTCACCATTCACAGGATGTGCGTGCAGGGGCCCGACGAAATCAGCGTCTACTTCATTACGGGAAGGCACATCGACCATTTCCGGGCCAAGGCGGAGAAGATGGGCAAACCGCTGCCCGTGTCGATCAACATCGGCCTGGATCCGGCCATCCTGCTGACTTCCTGCTTCGAAGCGCCGACGACGCCGATCGGCTTCAACGAGTTGAGCATCGCGGGCGCCCTCCGCCGGCGCGCCGTCGAGATGGTCGACTGCGTGTCCGTCAAAGCCAAGGCGCTGGCGCGCGCCGAGATCGTCATCGAGGGGGAGATCCTGCCGGGGCGGCGCATCGCGGAAGACCTCAATACCGGCAAGGGATACATGATGCCGGAGTTCCCGGGATACATGGGGAAATCCCAGCCTGCCCTGCCGGTGCTGAAGGTCAAGGCCATCACGCACCGGACCAGGCCGATCTTCCAGACCCTGGTCGGGCCCGGGCTGGAGCATGTGAATCTCCTGGGCATCCCGACGGAAGCCAGCATCATCCGCCTGATCGGGGACAGCCAGCCCGGCCGTCTCGCCAACGTCTACGCGCATCCTTCGGGCGGGGGAAAGTACCTCGCGATCCTCCAGGTGCGCAAGACCAGGGACACCGACGAGGGGAGGCAGCGCCAGGCCGCGCTGGCCGCATTCGCCGCGTTCGCGGAACTCAAGCACATCATCCTCGTCGACGAGGACGTGGACATTTACGATACGGACGATGTCCTCTGGGCCATGACGACGCGGTTCCAGGGGGATGTCAGCACCGTCTTCATCCCCGGGGTGTTCTGCCATGTCCTGGACCCGTCGTCCTCGCCGGCGTTCCATCCCAACTGCAAGGCGCCCGGCATCGCCTGCAAGATGATCTATGACTGCACGGTGCCGTATGCGCTGAGGGAGGATTTCAAGCGCGCCCAGTTCATGGAGGTGAACGTCGAGGATTATCTGGACTGACCGCGGTGCGCCGGGCTGAAGCCGCGTCCTTTTCCGGCGCGAGCGCATTTTCGAACCAAGAGGGAGTGTTCCGGCGCGGAGTGCCGGGCCGCGCGGCCCGGGACGCGGTGTTCGTGCCGGCCGGACAATCCCGGACCGGAGGAGCCATGCCCATGCCTACCCTAGCGGAGTTCCACACCTACGGTGAAGAATTGGAAAGGATGCTGATGCTGCGGACGTCTCCCATCGCCGTGAAGATGCTGGAGAAAGAAGCGGACATCCCGGCGGAAGCCGTGCGGCCGAAGAGAGACCGCAGGCACCATCTCGCGCAATGCCAGGCGTTCGCCCTGTCGCGGCGCGAGGGGACGACGGTCGCCATGCTGAAAGAGGACAACTGGTGCCCGACGGCCGTCATGGCCTACGGACTGGTGCCGCGGCCCGAATCGGTCACGCAGTGGAGCCACCCGTACGACTGTTTCGATGCCGGGAAATACATCGGCATCCTGTCGGCGCCCCTGAAAAGCGCCGGCTTCATCCCCGACGTCGTGATCCTCTATGCGAAACCGGCGCAGGTGCGCGGCCTGCTGCTTTCCCTGAAGGTGCAGGACGTGCCGCTGGTGAAGGAACACTCCTTTCCCCCCTCGTGCGCCTGGGCCGTCGTCAATCCCATCAAAACGGGCGAATATTGGGTGGTGATCCCGGACCCCGGCGAATACCAGCGGGCCCTCACCGAGGAGGGGGACCTGATGGTCGCCGTGCCGCGGGTCAGGATGCAGACGCTGATGACGGGGCTGAAGGAGAACGAGCACGGGGTGTTCTCCTACCGCGACCATCACATGTTCATGCTGCCGGATTTCCCGCTGCCCGACTTCTACAAGGACATGTTCCGGAGCTGGGGCATGGACACGGAATAGGCCCCGCGGCCTCTCCGGGAAACCTCCGATATTGGACATTTATGTAGCGGAAAACCACAAGCTGCTACAAAAATGTAGTATCTTGCCGTCTGCGCCCCGGTCCGCCATAACGTTGCAAAATATTGATAATAAATATATTGCGTCTATATTGCCGCGTCGCCCGGTTTAGGCGTGCTTTTTGCATCCAGACTTTGCCGGGAAGGTTGTATGGGCCATATTCCTTTGGCCGGCGCGCCGGAATCCGGGGCGGGCGAAGGAAGATTCGTTGGAAAGGGAATCGAACCGATGAGTATTTCGAGAATGAATGCGATTGCGGCGGTCACCAGCTATAAACCGATTGAAAAACCGTTGAGCTTCTCCGAGACGCCGTCGAAGGACCTGTTCGGCGTGAATGTGTTCAGTGACGCGGTCATGCGGGAGCGGCTGCCGAAGGCGGTCTACAAGGCCATGCGGCGCACGATCGACAACGGCGAGAAGCTGGACATTTCCGTGGCGGATGCGGTGGCGGTGGCGATGCGCGACTGGGCGATTGAAAAGGGGGCCACGCACTACGCGCACGTGTTTTACCCCCTGACCGGGCAGACGGCGGAAAAGCACGACAGTTTCCTCGAGCCGGACGGCAAAGGCGGCGTCCTGGCGGAGTTTTCGGCGAAGCAGTTGATCCAGGGGGAGCCCGACGCCTCCAGCTTCCCGTCCGGCGGCCTCCGGGCCACCTTCGAGGCGCGCGGCTACACGACGTGGGATGTGACGAGCCCGGCCTACATTCTGGAGAACCCGAACGGGACCACCCTCTGCATCCCGACGGCCTTCTGTTCCTGGACCGGCGACGCCCTGGACAAGAAGGTCCCGCTGCTGCGTTCGATGCAGGCGCTGAATCTGCAGGCGCAGCGGATCCTGAAGATCTTCGGGAATCCGGAACCGGGCCTGGTGTATTCGACCGCCGGCTGCGAGCAGGAATATTTCCTGATCGACCGGAACTTCTTCTTCGCGAGGCCCGACCTGATCAACGCCGGGCGGACGCTGTTCGGGGCCAAGCCTCCCAAGGGCCAGGAGCTGGAGGATCAATACTTCGGCGCGATCCCGGCGCGGGTCCTGGCGTGCATGCTGGAGACCGAGCGGGAACTGTACAAGCTGGGGGTCCCCGTCAAGACGCGCCACAACGAGGTGGCCCCGGCGCAGTACGAGATCGCGCCCATCTACGAGAACGCCAACCTCGCGACCGATCACCAGTACCTGATGATGACGACGCTGCAGCGCGTGGCGCAGAAGTACGGCATGGCCTGCCTGCTGCACGAAAAGCCCTTCGCCGGCATCAACGGCTCGGGCAAGCACTTGAACTGGTCGCTGGGCACGCGCAAGGCGAACCTGCTGGAGCCCGGCGAAACGCCGCACGCCAACATGCAGTTTCTGGCGTTCTGCGCGGCCGTCATTCGCGCCGTGGACAAGCACGCGACGCTGCTGCGGGTCTCGATTGCCCATGCGGGCAACGACCACCGGCTGGGCGCGAACGAGGCGCCGCCGGCCATTTTGTCGATCTTCCTGGGCGAGCAGCTCACGGAGGTTTTCAAGCAGATTGCCAAGGGCGGCTCCGGCAAGGCGCAGGCCCCGGGCTTCCTGACGGTGGGCGTGGATACGCTGCCGCCGCTGCCGAAAGACGCCGGCGACCGCAACCGCACCAGCCCGTTTGCCTTTACCGGCAACAAGTTTGAATTCCGCGCCGTCGGTTCCAGCCAGTCGGTGGCGGGCCCGCTGGTGATCTTGAACACGATCGTGGCGGACTCCTTGGCGTACATCGCGGATGAACTGGAGGCGGCGCCGGCCCGGACGGCCCCGGCGCTGGGGGCGGCGGTGCAGGCGGTGATCCGGAAGATCATGAAGGCGCACGGCCGGGTGATCTTCAACGGGGACAACTATGCCGCCGCCTGGCAGCAGGAGGCGGCCCGGCGCGGGCTGCCCAACGCGCCGGACACGGCGGAGGCGATTCTGGCGGCGGAAACCGCGGCCAACGACGAGGTGCTGTCGCGCATGGGCGTGCTGTCGGTGCGTGAATTCCACAGCCGGAACGAAATTTACCTGGAGAAGTACGTCAAGGAAGTGATGACCGAGGCGCGGCTGTCCTTTGAAATCGCCAAGACGCTGATTTTTCCGGCGGCGGTATCCTACCAGAAGCTGCTGGCGGAAACGGCGCTGGGGCTGAAGGCGCTGGGCCAGAAGCATTGCACGACGGTGCTGGATGAGCTGTGCGGCCTGGCGGCGGATCTGCAGGCGCGCATCGAGGCATTGCGCGCGGCCATCGCCCAGGCGGGGAACGGCCAGTTGGCCGCCCACGCCCGGCATTGCCGCCAGCAGGTCATGCCGGCGATGGACGCCGTGCGCGCGGTGGCGGACCAGCTCGAGAGCATCGTGCCCGACGAATTCTGGCCGTTGCCCACCTACCAGGAGATGCTGTTCATCAAGTAGAAGGAAAAGAATCGCCTGGGGATAGGGGGGGCGTGGGCGGGCTCAATCGTCGAGGTTGTATTCCAGCGGGGCGTAGGTGCAGGGCACCTGGTAGTAGTGGAGGAAGGCGGCGGTCTTGTTCCAGTTGTGCTTGTGGAAGATGTGCGAGAGGTTCACCCCGACCGCGGCGTAGAGGACCCGGTAGGGATCTCCGTAGTAGTCCTCGTCCTGCGACTGATATCCCCGGGTGTAATAGCCCAGTTGCAGTTCGCAGAAGCGCAGCCAGGTGGAGGACAGGGCCTCGATCCCGTCGCCCTTGAGGGCCACCAGATACTTATAGCCGGAATAGTCGCTGACATAATCGATGTCGGTGCCCTTGCGCGCGCCGTAGGAAGGCCAGTACTCCACCCGGAAATCCACCCGCGCGCGGAAACCGGGGATCCGCCGGTGCAGATAGCCCACCACGGCCCCGGCGCTGTCCATGACCAGATCCTCGACGGAAAAGCCATGGCGGCTGAAGGCGTCGCCCACCTCGATCATGCAGAACGTGGACCAGGCGGACAGGGTGCCGTAGAGGGTGGATTGGGCGGGTTCATATCCCCAGCGGTCGTACAGCCAGCTGTAGACCATCACGGCGTAATAGGTGCTGATGGCATGTCCCAGTTTGTCGGCCCCGCCATGGGCACTGTCGTGTTCAAACCAGTCCTCATCCACCACCTGGGGGGATGTTTCTCCATAATGCCAATACATCACGCCGTAGCCCACGATGCCGCCGATGACGGCGGTATTGAGCAGTTTGAGCTTTGTTTCCTTGGACCAGCCGCTGCGGGCGCCGGGGTGTATCTCTTCCGCCAAAACAACCCCCTCTGCGGGGGGCGGGGCGGCGGAAGCGGCAGGGGCCGGGTGGCAGGCCAGGTAAATGCCGCCCGCCCACGCTGCAAGCCAGTGTCGCCTTGCGCCCACACCCTAGCGGGTACTGCGAATCCTCCCCGGAATCAAGTGCAAATGCGGGTCACGGGCCAGGCCGGGCGTTCCGGACCCGCCAGCTCCGTGCAGATGGGGATAATCTGTGGCTGGCCGCAACGGGCCCGGACACGGCCCGGACCGCTTCGCGCCCAACGGCTGCGGCAACAGCCACCTCGCCCATGTTCTAGAGCGATTGGTCGATGAGGCGGAGGGCCTGCTCGATATGGGCGGGCTGCACGATGAGCGGCGGAACAAAACGCAGGACGTAATCGCCGGTGGCAATGCACAGCAGGCCGTTTTCACGGAGCTTGGCTTCGATGGGCTTGGCGGGAATGTTGAGCACCAGGCCGATCATCAGGCCCAGGCCGCGCACGGATTGAATGTTGGCATGCCGGCCCGCGAGTTGGCGCAGGCCGGCCAGGAACAGATCGCTCATCTGCCGAACGTGGTCGAGGAGGTGTTCCTGCTCGATGGTGTCCAGCACGGCCAGTGCGGCGGCGCAGGCGAGCGGCGTGCCGCCGAACGTGCTGGCATGGTTGCCGGGCTGGAAGACGTCGGAAAGTTCGGGCGTGACGGCGACAGCGCCGATGGGAAAGCCCCCGCCGAGCGCCTTGGCCATGGAGATGCCATCGGGGCGGATGCCGTAATGCTGATAGCCGAACCACTGGCCGGTGCGGCCGATGCCGGCTTGGACCTCATCGAAGAAAAGCAGGATTTTCCGTTCGTCGCAAAGGGCGCGCAGGCCGGTCATGAAATCGGGCGTGGCGGGAACAATCCCGCCCTCACCCTGCACGGCCTCGCACAGGATGGCGATGGTGGCGGGCGTGAGCGCCGCGCGTACGGAATCGAGGTTGTTGAACTCCGCCAGGGAGAAGCCGGGCATGAGGGGCTCAAATCCCTTTTGGTACTTGG
>CAZTHE010000047.1:29300-29662 GCA_964613495.1 uncultured Acidobacteriota bacterium
CGGTGGCGGTCATGGTGGCGAGGGTCCGGCCGTGGAACGAGTTCTTCATGGTGATGATCTCGAACCGGCCGTCCAGGGAACCCCATTTGCGGGCGAGCTTGAAGAGGCATTCATTGGCTTCGGCCCCGGAGTTGCAGAAAAAGACTTTGCCGCCCAGGGAAATGCCCGAGAGTTTCTGGGCGAGACGGGGCTGCAGTTCATTGTGGAAGAGGTTGGAGCAGTGCATCAGGATGCCGGCCTGCTTCCGGATGGCGTCAACCACGGCGGGGTGGCAATGGCCGAGATTGTTGACGGCGATGCATTTGCCATTGACCTGAAAAAAGAGCAGGTCATTATTGGCAAACAGCTTACGATGGACTCCG
>CAZTHE010000048.1:0-29427 GCA_964613495.1 uncultured Acidobacteriota bacterium
CGAACTTGTCGATGTTGTTGAGGCCGAAATTGAGGCCCTGGCCGCCGCCCATGGACAGGCCGGCGATGGCCCGGTGGCCCCGGTCCGCCAGGACGGAATAGCGCGATTCGATGTAGGGCATCAGATCCTGCAGCAGGTCCTTCTCGAAGAAGGCGTAGTAGTTGAAATCCGACATGATATTGCCCGAAGGCGGCTCGGCGGTGGCGCGGCCGTTGGGCATCACGATGATCATCGGCACGGCCTTGCCGTCGGCGATGAGGTTGTCGAGAACCTTGTTCGCCGCGCAGAGGGTCGACCAGTGGGTTTCGTTGCCGCCGATGCCGTGCATCAGGTAGAGGACCGGGTATTTGCGGCCGGCGTCATAGCCGGGAGGCAGGTAGACCACGGCCTTGCGGTCGATGCCGATGCTTTTCGAGTTGTAGGTGATGGGTTCCAGCTTGCCCTTCGGTATGTCCGGCCGCACCTGGATGAAGTCGGCCGGAGCGTGATTGGGCAGGGTCAGGGTGGCGTCCGCCGTCGCCGCGGCCTGGCCGGCAGTCGCCGTCCCGGTTGGCGTCTGGACCAACACCGCCCAGAGGATATAGAGTGCGATGGTTCTCCAGTGCAGTCTGCTCGAACAGTTCATGTAAAACCTCCGTTGGTAAAATGCGCTTGAAAGAGAGCCCGGGCCTTTTTGTCCATGGTTCGGAAAATGCCGCCCCCGGCTGCCAGGGCATTCTAGCACATGTCACATATGTGTGACATGATTCTTGACAATCCGGTTCCCACTTCTATAGCCTGCAGTCAGCGTGCGGAGAGGCCTTGCCGGTAACGGAACCGGCAAGGAAGTGCTCCAGAAGCTGCACTCGCCCGTCATCTATATCAACGGCGGGGAGAAGGATATTGCCTACCCGCAGGGCGTGGATGACTTTGCCAGGATCGATAAGGTGCCCGTCCCCCTGGCCAACCTCGACGTGGGACACGGGGGGACGTACAGCCAGCCGAACGGCGGCGAGTTCGGGAAAGTTGCGGTCGCGTGGCTGCAGTGGACGCTGAAGAAGGACGAAACCGCCGGCAAGATGTTCTCCGGCCCGTCCTGCGGCCTCTGCAAAGACTCCGGCTGGAAGTTTGAGAAAAAGCAGATGCCGTGAAGAAGAGCGGGATCCGACGATGATCCGTCGCCGATAGTCAACCGAACGCGCGTTTCGGCAGTGCCGCCGGTGTCCCGCAACCGATCCGCGAATCCCGGGCGGCGGCGGAGAGCGTGGCTTCCCCCGGCGATGCCGTTTCTTAAACCGTATTTGACTTCGGGCGCGAGTCTATGCCAGCATGCTTCCCGCATCGCCACGGCTCCGGGCCGTCGTGCACGGGCATCGAGCCCGCAGCGGCGTTCCGGAGTTCGGGGCAGTGACGGAAAATGGGCGGGACGAGGCGCGCCCTTCGGCGATGCCCGTCGCCTCCTCTTTGCCTGCGGCGAGAACCATGGAATTTCAAATCGAGAAGAACAGCCCCGTCCCCGCCATCCGGCAGATTCAGGAACAGATCAAACTGTCTATCGCGATGGGCGTGCTGAAGAGAGGCGATCTTCTGCCGCCGATCCGGGAAGTGGAAAAGCAGACCGGCGTCAATCGGGGCCAGATTCACCGGGCCTATCTCGCCCTGCAGCGGACGGGCCTGCTTTCGCCGGCGGCCTGCAAGAGGACGGCGGTGGCCGTGTCCGCCGCGGCGCCGGATTCGGTCAATAAAAAATGCCGCGAGTTGACGGAGGAAATCGTCCGGCGGATCGGGCGGATCGGGATATCCCCGGTCTCCTTCGTGCGGTACCTGAGCCGGAGCGTTCAGGAGGAGGAGCGCCGGTCTCCCTACGTCGCGTACGTGGACCCGGACAAGGAGTCCGCGCTCCGGAGGGCGGATCAGATCGCGCGGCTATGGCAGACATCGGTCGCCGGACTTTCGCTGGAAGAAATCCGGGGTGAGCCCGCACGCCGGAACCGCCTCCGGAAGATCCTGGTGAATCATCTCGCCGCCGACAGCGTCCGCCGCGCGCTGCGCGGAAGGCGGGTGGACATCATTCCCGTCGAGATACGCTACTCGGAACAGACCATCCATGCATTGAAGCGGATCCGGGCATCGGCCGTACTGCTGCTTCTGCCCATTCATGCGGTTCCCAGCGCCCGTTTCATCGTCGATCAGCTGCGCAACTGGATGACGGGCAAAAACGTGAGGATATCGTGGATGCTGGTCGACGACGTGGCGGATTTCGAGTCGCTCCTCGGCGACACGCGATACGACCGCATCCTGGTGTCGCCGGGAGCGCGGCAGAAGGTGCCGGTTCCCCTGCGCCGAAACGCGCACTGGATCATGCTGCAGATGGATCTGGATCCGGAAGCCCTGGAGACGGCGAGAGTCCGCGCGGGCGTAATCGTGTAGAGGCAAGGTGATCGCGGCGATCCTCCCGGACGCCGGAGACCGGCATCACTCGTCCGCCCTGTTCCAGCGCATCTTTGTGAAGCGGGCGCCGGTCATTCGGCCGGGCGAACCGAGCCGGCCTCCGGAGTTCCCCGGGATGGTTCGCCCGAAAATTTGCGGACCAGAGGAGACGACATGTTCCGTCCGGGCTTATCCTGGCTGATGATTCTCTTCGTGCTCGCGACTCCGTCCTCTGCCGCCGCGAGAGACGTGCCGCCCTTTGTTTCGCCGGAGTGGCTCGTTCGGAATGGCGCTCTCCCGGGGCTGCGGATCGTGGACGTCAGGAGCGGGGCCGATTACCGGATGGGACATATCCCCGGCGCCGGCAACGCCCCCGTCAATTCCTGGGCCGCAACCAGGGGCGGCCTTCTTCGCGAGATGCCCGACGGGCCCGGCCTGAAAAAGCTATTGGGGTCGATCGGCGCCGGCGGCGACTCCAAAATCGTGGTCGTGGGCAGGGGGGACGGCGATTTCGACCGCGCCGATGCCATCCGGGTCGCGTGGACGATTCTCTCCGCCGGTCTCGGGAACGTCGCGGTGCTCGACGGCGGACACTCCAGGTGGCTGCGCGAAAAAAGGCCGGTGACCGTCGAAACGCCGGTTTTTTCGCCGGGCGACTTTCGCGGGAAACTGGACACGTCCCGCGCGGTGTCGAAAAAACATGTCCTCGAAAAAATGCGGACGTCCGCCCTCGTCGACAGCAGGACGCCGGAAGTCTATTTCGGCATCACGACCGAACCCTGGGCGACAACCCCGGGCCATATCGCCGGCGCCGTGAATCTCCCCGCGCCCTGGATCTTCGGGCAGGACGGCCTCGTGAGAAGCCGCGGCGATCTGGAAAGCATGGCGAAAGGGGTCGTGGGGGAGGATAAGGGGAAAGAAATCATCACCTACTGCGGGGTGGGCGTCTATGCCTCGGCATGGAGCTACATCCTGACAGAGCTGCTGGGCTATCGGAATGTAAAGGTCTACGACGGATCCATGCAGGAATGGATCATGGATCCAGCGGGACCGACGGAAATTCACAGGTGGAAATAAAGATTCCAGATTCCGGATTCCAGATTCCGGATGGCCCGGGGCCAACCATCTCGAGTAATCCTGCGTTCCGATCCTGCCGGCGCCTGCCTGAACCGGAGATCCGAAATCCGAGATCTGAAATCTGGAATCTGGAATCGGAAATCTGCTATCGACGTGGCCCGGCAGCCGGGCGTCTTGTCGAAAACTAGTTCCCCTTGAACTTCCGGATCTCTTCCGGCGAATACTGCGCGCGGGGATGCGACGGGTGCTGCGTGACGTCGCCGACCGTCATGTCGTACTTCGGGGTGAAGAGCACGTGCATCCACTGGAAGGGTTTGTTCACCTTCGTGATGGCGATGGGACTGTGAACCATCCCCTTGGGGACGTAGACGATCGAGGTGGAGTTCACGATGTGCTTTTCCCGCTCCTCCCCGAAATGGATTTCGATCTCGGCGTCGAAGTCGTAGTAATTCTTCGGGTCGCTGCCGAAAATGAAAAAGATCTCGTCGGCCTCGTGCGCGTGAGGCGGGTGGGGGAATGCCATCGGCTCGGTGATGGTGAGCAGCTGGACTTCCACCGGGAAATTGCCGAACTGGGCTCCGATGCACCCATTTTCTCCGCAGATGTGAAGCATCGGCGCCCGCCCCTTCTCCAGGGGTTCACGGATGATGTACTTGCCATATTTGGTCTCGGCCATTTTGATGTTGCCTCCTTGTCCGTTCTTTGGTTCGCAAACACTCTCGCCGGGCAGACGCCGCGGAAACGCATTGGAAAGCGGAATAAATTCCCCTTATGGAATAACCATTTCCTATCGCAAAATCCCCGGCCGTCCGGATTGGTTCCCGTGCTGATGATTTCCGTAATTTCGTCTGCGATGCTATCACAGGTCGGAGAAAAAGGCTGCAGATTGATGCGGCCGCGGACAGGCATCCGCGATTCTCACGCCGTCAGGCCCGGGATTTTTTCCTCCCGCTCGGCCCGGGACGGCTTTTCGAGCCTGGGGTTGAGCCTGTAGTACTCCGCAAGGAAATCGTCGGACAGATGTTGGGCGGCTACCTGTTTGGGGACCAGGCCCAGGGCCAGCGCCACTCCGTAGACGATGGCCTCGGGCCGCGGAGGGCAGCCGGTGATGTAGTAATTGACCGGCAGCACCTTGTCCACGCCGCCGAGGACGTTGTAGGTGTTGAACCAGATCCCGCCCCCGCAGGCGCAGCTGCCGACGGCGAAAACCAGTTTTGGCTCCGGCACCGCGTCCCACAGCCGCTTCAGGTGCGGTATGATCGGGCGCGTCACCGGCCCGCTGACCAGCAGGACGTCCGCGTGCCGGGGGGATCCCACCAGCTTGATGCCGAAGCGTTCCGCGTCGTAATAGGGCGTGAGCACGTTGATGACCTCGATGTCGCACCCGTTGCATGCCCCGACGTTGACGTGGTACACCCAAAGGGACTTGGGGAAGAGTTTCACGAAGGAGCTCCGAAGTGACATGGCGAGTCCTCACAGGGAAAATACGGCCAGGATGGAACGGGTGGCGCTGTCGAGCAGCGGGTACAGCACCGCCGGATACACGCCGACGACGACAATGAGCGCGGCGACCGTGACCATGGTCGCCATCATGGCCCCGGGCATCTCGCGGCCGCCCGGTTCGAGCGCCCGGACCTTTTCGCTTTCCGCTCCCCAGAACACCCGGTAGGCCGCCCAGACCATGCAGGCCAGGGTGAGCAGGCCGCCGATGGCCGAGATGCCCAGCGCCCACCAGATCCGGGAATTCCCGACCGCCAGGATGATGGTGTATTTGCTCATGAAGCCTGCGAAGAAGGGGACGCTGCCCATCGAAAACGACGCGATAAAAAAGCAGACGGCCGTGACCGGCATCTTCCGGCTGAGCCCGCCCAGTTCGGAGATCCTGCGGATGCCCAGACGGTAGACGATCGCTCCCGCGCAGAAGAAGAGCAGCCCCTTGGCCAGCAGGTGGGTGAAGGCGTGAAAGAGGCCGCCGTAGATCCCCAGATACGTCCCGAGCCCGATCCCCTCGAAAATGTATGCGATCTGGCTGATGGTCGAATAGGCCAGCAGGCGCTTCAGGTCGTCCTGCACGATGGCCATGAGGATTCCCACCAGGATCGAGATGCTGGCCATCGCCGCCACGAGAAGGACCACGGACTGGTAGTGGGGGGTGAACAGCGCCACGATGCGCACCAGGCAGTAGGCGCCGATGGTGATGACCACGCCGGAGAGCAGCGCCGAAACCGGTTCCGGGGCCTCCGAATGCGCGTCGGGAAGCCAGGCGTGGAAGGGGAACATGCCGCCCTTGGTTCCGAAGGCGCAGATGAACAGCGCCGCGACCGTCAGCGCGATGTGGGCCGGGATCAGCGTGGCGACCCTGCCGATCTCCAGCAGGTGGATGCCGGTGAGACCCGGCGCCCGTTCGCTCATCTCGACGAAGATCAGCACCGTCCCCATCAGCGCGAACATGATCGCCATGACCAGGAGCAGGTTGTACTTGAAGGCGGCTTCCAGCGACGCCCGCGTCCGGTACAGTGCGACGAGCAGCGCCGTCACGATGGTGGATCCCTCGACCGCCACGAACATGACCAGCAGGTTATTGGAGATGACCATCCACGCCAGCGAGGAACAGAAGACGAGCAGGAGAAAAAAATAGATCCGCACGCCCCGTTCCGTCACGCGGCCGTCTTCGTGCTGGCGCCGGAGATAGGGGAACGAATACACCCCGACGGCAAACACGAAGAAGAACGTGCAGAGCATCATCAGCACCGACACGCCGTCGGCACAGAAAAACTCATCCCATGCCGTGAGGACCACGGGATCGGCGCCCGCCGGCGTGATGACGACGGAGGCCAGCACGAAGCCGAGCGCCAGTCCCGGGAGGGTGCCGAGCGCGAAGATGATCTTCCTGGCCAACCGGTGGTTTCCTGCGAGCAGAAAGATCAGGGACGCCGCAAGCGGGATGAAGGGGAGCCAGGGCAGGAGCTGGGAGATTTCCTTGGTCATGGCAGAGGCCTCAATATTTGAGATCCGACAGCTTGAAGGTGTCGGTGACCTTCAGGCGCTCCACGATCATGCGGTTGATGTAGAGGACCACGAAAACCGATCCGACGAAGTTGGAGAAGATCCCGATCTGCACCATGCCGAGCAGGCCGGGCACGAAATGCACCAGCGACAGATGGATTCCCGCCTCCATGAGCAGGATTCCCAACACCATGCGGAACGGGTGGCGGTGCGTCAGCAGGACCATGATGCCGTAAAGGATCAGGAAGACGGCCAGCAGCAGATTCAGGCTGACTTCTCCCGCGGGCTGCGCGAGCGGCCCCGGCGAAACGACCAGCACCAGCGTATATTTCACGCTGAACACCAGCAGGACCACGAAGGCGACCACGGCGAAGATCATCGTGCCCCAGACGGATGCCTTGGGGACGTCCGGGGACGGCATGCGGCGCGCCGTATACAGCAGCCCTCCCCGGAAAAAGGGGAGCAGCCAGATGCGCGTCACCGCGTAGATCGCCGCCCAGCCGTACAGGTAGCGGTTGCCGACCGCGACTCCGTACAGGACATACGCGGCCGTCATGACCACGGCGACTCCCGCCATGCAGTAACTGGCCCGCTCCAGCGAGGCGGTCAGCATGGCCATCACGCTCAGGGCGATGACGGCTACGGTCAGCACGAATACGATATGCGGGATGGCGAGTTCCATCGGGCTCCCTCCTCAGGCCGTTTGTTTGGGCCGGGGCGCGCCCCGGCGCTTTTCCCGGTCGCACAGCTCGGCCACCCGTTCGTCGTGGTGGCCCCGCGGATGCGGCGCGTCCAGCGGAGTCTGCGTGCTGTAGCAGCGGCCGCAGCGGTTGCAGCTACCCATGAACACCTCCACCTCCATCCGCAGGTCCCCGAGATTGTCCGTGGCCGTCTCGAACCGGCGCGTCATGGCCACCGCCTCCTCCGGGCAGACCTCGGCGCAGCGGCCGCAGAACGTGCAGCGCTCGAGCTGCCAGGTAAAAAGCGCGCGGGGGCCGTCGTCCTCGACGGAAATCAGGTTCGCCGGGCAGACGCTCACGCAGCCGCCGCAGCCGATGCAGCGGGCCGCGTCCACGAGCGGCAGGCCCCGGAAGTGATCGGGCACTTCGATCGGCTTATAGGGATAGGGAAGCGTGACGCGGCCGGCCGAGAGGCAGATCACGGCCTCTTTCACCTTCCCGACCAGCAGTTTTAAACCGAACATGCCGAACTCCTTTTCGATGAATCCCCTCAATACCCGAAAACCGCGAGTACGACGCCGATCAGGGCGACGCCGATCAACCAGCCGAAGAAGCGCAGCGATTGGTCGATTCTCAGCCGCGGGTTGGTCGCATCCACCAGCGCCACGAACAGGCTGACCACGATCACGGCGGCGTAGTTCAGCGCAAAGCTCAAGGCCGAACCGAACACCCCCATGCCGCCGAAGTGCGGCAATCCGAGGAACACGTTGAAGACCAGCGCGCCGAAGATGAGCTGCCGCATGTGGAAGGTCCACTTGAACAGGGCCAGAGAGGGCCCGCTGTATTCCAGGAACGGCCCCTCCATGATCTCCTGGTCCGCTTCCGAGATGTCGAAAGGCAGCTTCCCGAGCAGCGCCTGCATGCCGAAGAAATACACGATCAGGGCCAGAAGCGACGAGATGCGGAAGGGCGCTCCGGCCATGCCCGACAGCAGCAGACTGCCGCTGTTGAGACCGACGACCAGCAGGGCGACGATGACGGCCGCCTCGACCGTCAGCACCATCATCATCTCGCGCGAACTGCCCACATGCGAGAAGGGACTGCCGTGGGCCAGCCCGCCGATCATGACGCAGGCCGACGACAGGGTGATCAGGTAGATGAAGGGAAAGAGGTCTCCCATCCCCTCGGCCGGTCCGGACACGCCGAACGGCACGAAAAACGCCGCGGCCAGGGTGGCGGCAAATGCCGCGGGCGGGGCGTAGCGGGCGAACGCGCCGGGCTCGCTGACCAGGTCTTCCTTGACCAGCAGCTTGGCCAGGTCGAGGTAGGGCTGCCAGAGCGGGGGGCCCTGGCGGGAATGGACGATGGCCTTGATCTTGCGCATGATTCCATCCAGCAGCGGCGAGGCAAGCAGGACAGCGATCGTGTAGGCAACCGATTTGAGTGTGACCGCCAGTGTGGGATTCATCGGCGCCTCCCGGTCGTATTCCTGCCGCGGATCAGGGCCGTCAGCTCCTTCGAGGAGTACACCCGCACCCGGCCCGAGCGCACGTCGACGGTCTGGAGGCGCTCCGTGCAGGAAAAGCACGGGTCCATGCTCCCGAGCGTGATCGGCACGTCGGCCAGCGTCATTCCCGTGAGCGCTTTGGCCAGGCACTGGAGGTTGGCGTAGGTGGGTGCGCGCACGCGCCACCGGTAGGGCCGGGCGTCCTCGCCGGTCAGCACATAATGGATGACCTCGCCGCGCGCGGCCTCGACCGCCGAGATGCCCTCCCTGCCGGCCGGAACCGGCTCGCGGATGTCCGCCATGACCGGCCCGTCCGGCATCTCCTTGAGAAACTGCCGTATCTGGCGGATCGACTCGAGCGTTTCCTCTATCCGGACGAGGGTGCGGGCGGCGCTGTCGTTGGAGGTCTTCCAGATGCCCTTCACCTCGATGCGGTCGAAGGCGGCGTAAGGATGGTCCAGCCGGACGTCGATCGGCTGGTTGCTGCCGCGCCCGGTCGGGCCCACGGCCCCGAGCGCGCGAGCGTCCTCGGGACGGAGCACGCCCACTCTGGACAGCCGCATCAGCAGCGGCGTGTCGTCGAGGATGGCGGAATAGACCTTGCGCAGCTCGCGCTCGATTTCACCGATGACCCTGAGAATCTCGGGGTGGTCCTCCGCGGGGACATCCCGCCGCACGCCGCCCACCAGGTTCATCCCGAAAGTCTTGCGGTTTCCGGTCAGCTTTTCCATCAGCCACATGACGGGCTCGCGGATGCGCCAGGCCTGCATCAGGACCGTGTCGAAGCCGAGGATGTGGCCGGCGATGCCGAGCCACAGCAGGTGGCTGTGAATGCGCTCGAGTTCGAGGACGATCGAGCGGATATAGCGGGCCCGCAGCGGGACGTGGATGTCTCCGGCGTTCTCCATCGCCTGACAGTAGGAAGTGGAATGGACAAAGCCGCAGATGCCGCAGATGCGCTCGGCTACGAAGGGAATCTCGTTGTAGCTCAGCTTCGAGTCGCCCAGTTTTTCGATGCCGCGATGGCAAAAGAAGCCGCGGTAGTCGATCCCCACCACGTCCTCTCCCTCGACGAACACCTTGATGAAAACCGGCTCTTCCAAAACCGGGAAAAAGGGGCCGATCGGGATGGTCACGGAATTCCCCGGCGGGGCGGCCAGGGGCTGGGCTGCGTCGATCACGGGTTCGGGTTTATAGTCGTGCGGAAAATCCTTCCGCAGGGGGTGCAGCCCTTCCGGCCAGTCGTCCGCCAGAACCAGCCGGCGCGGGTCGGGGTGCCCCTCCGCCCGTATGCCGAGAAGGTCCTGGAACTCGCGCTCCGCCCAGCCCGCCGCGGGGACCGTAGGCGTGATGGAGGCCACGGCGGGATTCTCGGCCGTTGTCCGGGTCCTCAGGACAATCCAGGTCTTGCGGCGGTCCTGGGAGAAGATGTGATCCACCCCGAATCCCTGTCCCTTCCCGCGCAGGTCGGTCCCGACGCTGATGACGAAGCGGGCATCCATGGTGTGGTCGATGATGTCCGCCGCGGCGGGGAGATCCTTTTCGTTCACCACGACGCCGACGGCTCCGGTGCCGATCGAGAAGTCTTCCAGAACGGCGGCGCCGAGATGGGACCGCAGTTCCTGAATGATGGAAGTGGAATGACTCATAGCCCGTACTCCTTCCTTCACCAGAACATCAAAAACAAAAATGCCGCAACCAGACCGATCACCACCCACAGGGCATAGATTTGCGTGATGCCCACGTGGCTTTTCGCCAGCAACCGGAACAGCCGGAGCGTTCCCCGCGCCAGCGGCTCGTAGCCCCAGCCGTCCGGGTTGAGCGCCCCGGCCAGCGCCGGCCAGGGTTTGGGCCGCCAGGCGATGTGCCACTCGGGCAGGAACAGGCGGGCGAACTTCTTGAAGGGCGTGTGATAGCTGTCGGCCTTGAAGCGGAGCTGCTCCGGCGCGACCAGGGAGCCGCAGGCCCATACCGCCACGGGCCGCCGCGTCGCCCCGGCCATCCGGCGCACGGCCAGGGCGAGTCCGAATGCCGCCAGGAAAACGACGCCCGTTCCGACCGGCGACCAGAAGCCCACGGCGGCCGTCTCGCCGCGGATCCCGATCGTCAGCGGGGACGTGCCGAAGAGATGCGCAAACGAACCCATGCGGTCCGGCCCCAGCGAGGCGGCCGCCGCGTGACACAGCCACACCCCCGCGTGGGGGACGAGGCCCAGCCCCAGGCACAGGAGGGCCAGGAAGATCTGGCTGAAGCCCAGCCACGTCCCTTCGCGGTATCGCCCGACCGCGATCACGGCCGGCGACGGCGTGCCCAGCACGGTGGAGCCCATGAATTTTATGAAGGAGGCCAGGGTCACCGCGGAGATGAAGATTGCGGCGATGCCGAAGAAGAGGAAGACCAGGCCCGCGGGACCGCCGCTCCAGATGGAGGCATGGTACAGCAGCCACTTGCTGGCGAACCCGTTGAACGGCGGCAGGCCGGAGATCGACAGCGAGGCCACGACCGTCGCGATCGTGGTCAGCGGCAGGATCTTTCCCAGACCGCCAAGGTTGTTGAGATCCCGCTCCCCCGTCGCGAACTCGAACGTGCCGGCATTGAGGAAGAGCAGGCTTTTGAAGCAGGCATGGTTGATCAGGTGGAACAGCCCGCCGATCAGGCCGATTGCGGCGATGGCCGGGTTGGTTTCGACGCAGGCCAGCCCGATGCCGAAGCCCAGCAGCATGTAACCGACCTGGCCGATGGAATGGTAGGCGAGCAGCCGCTTCGAGTCGTGCTGCAGGAGCGCCGCCATAGTGCCGAAGAACAGCGAGAGCGTGCCGAAGGCGGCGAGAACCAGGCCCCAGGGCAAGCTATAGGCGCCGGGCGGCAGAATCTGGAAGAACACCCGCAGGATGCCGTAGAGCCCCAGCTTGATCATGACGCCCGAAAGCAGCGCCGAGACCGGGGACGGCGCCGCGGGGTGGGCGTCGGGCAGCCACCACATGCCGAACGGAAAGGCGCCCGCCTTGACCAGGAACCCGAGCAGGATGAGCAGCAGCGCCGGATGCGCGACGGCCGGCCGTGCGGCGATCACGCCGGGAAGGGACCGGGCGATTTCCTCGAAACCGAACGCGCCGCTCCCGTTCTGGACCAGGAGAACGACGCCGAAGAACAGGGCCACCGTCCCCGTATGCGTGATGAAGAAGTACTTGAAGCCGGCCCTCAGGTTTTCCTGCCGCTCCCTGTGAAAAATGACCAGCCCGTACGAGCAAAGCGCCATGACTTCCCACGGGACGAAGAAAAAGAAGAAGTCGTCCATGACCACCACGCCCGCCATGCTGAAGATGAACAGGAGAAAGAGGGGGAAAAAACTCCGCTCGCGGCCCTTCATGGCGGTCGTGTAGGTCATGGAAAACCAGGCGGCCGCGATCGCGACGACGGCGATCACGATCAGCAGCAGGGCCGACAGCGCGTCCACGCGGACGGCGCACGCGGCGCGGAGGATTTTCGGCTCCCAGATCACGATCGGGCCGAGAGGACTCCCGCTTCCCAGGACCCGGCACGCGACGGCGATAAAGAGCGCTCCCGACGACAGTACTCCGGCCCACGCGACCGAGCGGGACACTCTTCCGGAGGTGAAAATCGTGAATGCCGCGGCCGCAGCCAAAATGCCGAATCCGGAAAAAAGCATTGCACCCATGGTTGCCCCTTTTCAGACCGCTACAAGCTCTCCACAAACGGATAGGCGATGGCGGGCATCACGAGCGTCAGCGCGGCCACCGCGATCAGGATTCCGTCAACGATCCCGGCGCCCGGCTCCCGCCGGGCCGCAAGCACGCTCTCCGAAGGCTCCCCGAACAGCACCTTCTGTCCCACCCGCAGGAACCAGAAGAAAGTCAGGACGATTTCCAGCGCGAACGGCACGGCGATCAGCATCAACGCCATTCCCTCGAGTTCGAGGATGCCGACGACGAGCAGCAGCTTGCTCCAGAAGCACGAGAACGGGGGAATGCCGGTCACGGCCAGCAGGCCCACGAAAAAACAGACCGAAACCACCGGCATGGTCCGCGAGAGGCCCGAGATGCCGGAGATGGATTTGACCCCCAGCCGCATCGCCAGGACTCCCACGCAGAGGAACAGCAGCGCCTTTGCAGGCGCGTGGCAGGCGATGTGAAATACCCCGGCGCGAAAACCCGTCCGGGAACCCATCATGAGCAGGGAGAGCCCCAGCATGATGTACCCGAGCTGCGCGATCGTTGAAAACGCCAGGAAGCGCTTGAGGTCGTCCTGGTAGAAATAAAATATCAGGGCGACGATCATCGTGACCAGCGCCAGGCCCGCCATCAATCCCCCCGTCCAGGAGGGCAGGGTGCCGCTTTCGTAGATGACCCGGGCCATGAGGTAGACGCCGGCCTTTACCATGGCGGCGGCGTGAAGATAGGCCGAGACCGGCGTGGGGGCTTCCATGGCGTCCGGCAGCCAGGTGAACAGGGGCACCTGGGCCGACTTGGCCGTCGCGGCGATCAGGAGAAAAACGAAAACGACCGCCTGCAGCCCCGGGGACAACCGTCGCAGCGCCTCGAAGGCGAAGCTTCCCGTCGCCGAGTAGACGATGGCTACGGCGCAGAAGAAGAACACCCCGCCGATGTGGGTCATCACCAGCGCCTTGAATCCGGCCCGCACGGATGCCGCGTGGAATATGCGGTGGGAGATGAGCGCGTAGGAGCAGAACGTCGTGATCTCCCAGAAAATGAACAGGGCGAGCAGGTTCCCCGCCAGGGCCACGCCGACCATGGACCCGATGAACAGGGAGAGGAAAAAGAAATAGCGCCCGTTGCCTTCCTGGTTGCGGACGGGGTGTTCGCGGTTGCCCGGTCCCATGTAGAAGATCGAGAAGGCCATCACGGCGACGCCGATGATCAGCACGACAAGAAGCAGAACGGACCCCAGCGCGTCGAGGCGGAGGGGAATCGATCCGTCGCTTCCCAGCCAGGGCAGTTCCATCAGGCGGCTCCGGATGGGGAAGTCCGGCTTTCCCCCGAATACGGCCGCCAGGCCGAAGATCAGATAGCCGGCCGGAAGAACGAATGCCAGGATGTTCCGGGCCTTTCCCTGAGCCACGTACAGCAGGATCGCCCCGACGAAAGGGCACGCTACGAGGAGGGTGATGAGTTCTGGGTTCATGGGACTCCCGTTCTCCCTTGGATGCCGCCTTTTGCTTCCCGATGCCCGCCGGGTTGCGGTAAACGCTTCCCCGTGCCGCAATCCGGACCAACCCGGCCGCGGCCCTTTTCTCCTTCAGGCCCTTCGTGGGACCTTTGCCGGTCAGGCCCTCTCCGGCAGCCTGCGGATCTGTTCGAAGTTGTACACCGGACCATCCACGCAGATATAATGCTGACCGATGCAGCAGTGTCCGCACTTGCCGATTCCGCACTTCATATAGCGCTCCAGCGTGGTTACGATGCTCCTGTCCGGCAATCCCAGCGTCTGGAGCTCCGCCACCACGTATTTCAGCATGACCGGAGGCCCGCAGGTGAAGGCCATGGCCGAGGCGGGATTTACCCGCAGCGGCTTGACGAGTTCCGTGACCAGTCCCACGCGGCCGTTCCACGCGGCGTCCCCCCGGTCGACCGTCGTGGCCAGGTGCAGCTGGTCGGATGCGGCCCATGCGGCCAGTTCCTTCTTGTATACGAGGTCGGCCGGCGTGCGGGCCCCGTACAGGACATGCACCATCCCGTAATCCTGCCGGTTGTCGAGCACGTAGTTGATCAGCGACCGCAGCGGCGGCAGGCCGATGCCGCCCCCGACGAAGATGAGGTCTTTGCCCCTGGCTTCCTCGAACGGGAAGCTGTTGCCGAACGGCCCGCGCAACCCGACGACATCGCCGGTCCGGCATTCGTGGAGCCGGTTGGTCAGCGAACCGGTCTTGCGGACCGTCACCTCGATCGCCTCCGCGCGGGTGGCGCTCTGGCAGAGGCAGAAGGGCGCCTCCCCTGCTCCGAACACCGAGAGTTCTACGAACTGGCCCGGTTTATAGCCGTGGCGCCACGCGATCCCGTCCGCCGATAAAAAGTAGGTGCGGGTATCCGGAGTCTCTTCCTCGATGCGCTCGATGACCGTCAGGTCCGGTTGATAGATTGTCTTAGATGACATCCTTGATCCTCGACAGTAGGTTGGAGATATCGAGGCCTCCCATGCACGCGGTCACGCAGCGCCCGCAGCCCACGCAGCCGTGGCGGCCCATCCGCTCGATGTACTGGAAGCTCATCTTGTGGAAGAACCGCCGCTTCAGCCGCTCGCCGGCCGCCGCGCGCGGGTTGTGGCTGGAGGCTTCCCGGGTGAAGCCGGAATACAGGCAGGAGTCCCAGATGCGCTCCCGCACGCAAGTGTCCGGGCCCGTTTCCCGGTCGGCGATGGTGAAGCAGGAGCAGGTCGGACAGACGTAGCAGCAGCCGCCGCAGGACTGGCAGTCTTCCGCCCACTTTTCCCAGGTTTCGGCGGGGATCCTGTCGAGCGAGAGCATCTTGATGCCCCGCGACATGTAGGACCTCCTCGTGAACAGCGAGTCCACTCCATCCACCAGCTCCCGTTTCCTCTGCTCCTCCTTTTCCGTCGCCGGGAAGAATAGGTTCCCGCCCAGCCGGATCGCGGCTTCTCCCCGGTGCGTCCCCACTTCGACCAGGAACCGGTCCCCGAGGTCCGTAAACTGGAGGTCGAAATATTGCGTCAGAAAGGGACCCCCTTCGCAGCAGACGCAGAAACAGTCTTCCCCCGGCTTCTGGCAGCTGAGCGTCATGCGCAGGGAACTCCGGATTCTTTCCGTGACGGTGGCATCCTCGAACTCCCGCTCCGCAAAAAAGCGCTCGAGAAATCCCAATCCCGTGGCGTCGCAGGAGCGCATGCCGAAGACGGCGATCGGTTTGGGTGCGGGCGGCGGCACGATCTTCGGATGCCGCAGTCCCTCGATATGGAACAGGACTTCACGCCGTTCGAAGAACAGGGATTTGGGGGGCAGGAGCGTGTTGACGTAGTCCAGTTCCGGATCCTGGCCGGGCGCGAGGGTGTCGAACACGACTTCATCCGGCCCCGACCTTCTGGGGGCGATCACTTCGAAGTCGTTGCTCAGGCTTTCCAGAAAAGCCGCGAGGTCCGTCCTGCGAATGAGGCATGAATCCATGGTCGGCTCCTCATCATATTCTTTCCAGGCTCACAGAAATCGGCTGTATGCCGATGGTTTGAGAATCGGTTTCCGGGAAAAAGCCGCAAAGCTTGCGGGCGGCGCTCCCCGGCACGGGGAACGCCAGGAGGACGCCCGCGGGCAGGCGCGTGTCCTGCTGCACGGTCAGGACGGCTTCCGCCCGGCTGCTCTTTACCCTGACGGCCGATCCGCTGTTCAATCCATAGGCGGCCATGTCCGCCGGGGACACGTGCAGGACCGACTGGTTCACCTCACGGCGCAGGATTTCCTCCCGCTCGCTGAGCCGTCCCGTCGACCAGAGCGCCGGATGGGTTCCGAAGCAGTATTGGAGCGGCAGCCCGTTCGGGGCGGACCGGGAGCCTGCAAACGCCGGCGGCGCCAGGGTCAGTCCGGCCTCTTCTTCCAGCGCGGCCCCGTATCCCCCGGTTCCGGCGTACAGGCGATCCAGGGCCGCGGTTCCATAGGGCGGTGTCCCGCTCCGCATCTCCGCAAACCACGCGGCTTCGGATCCCGGCCATCCCTCGATCCCCAACTGCCCGGCGATCCTGGAAATCCATGCGCAGGCGGAGGCCGATTCGCCGAACGGCGCGAGGGCCGGCCGCCATCGCTGAACCAGGCCGAACATGCTGGTCAGCGTCCCGTCGCGCTCGGCGAAGGTAACCGAAGGCAGGACCACATGGGCGCAGGCTTCCATTTCGGAATGGAAACTGTCGATCAGCACGACCAGCCCGTTTTCCGAGAGCCGCTCCGCGAGCCCGAGTTTCAAGGCGCCTCGCCGCATCAGGTCGTCGCCGATGACGAAGACGGCATCGAACTTCCCGGTTCCCGCGGGATCGAGGAGATCGAGCATCGCGTCGGTGTCCCCTTTCCCGGGGCCGACCGCATCCCACGTCCCCCAGCTGTTGGCTTCGCCCGTCATGCAAACGATACGTTCCCCGGCCGACAGCAGAACGAGCGCCTGCACGAGCTGCAGCGTCGCTTCCCCTGCGCCCGCGGCCGAGAGGAATCGTTCGCCGATGACGACTGCAGGGTTCCGGGCGTCAAGGAACGCCGAGACCAGTTCCTGAAGCCGCGCATCGGGCAGCCAGGGATGCCCGGGGAGCGCGCTCGCCCCGGCGTCTCGCCAGAAATCGGCAAGCGTGGCGAAGGTCGGGGCCGCGCGGACCGCGTCCGGGATGCGGTCCGACTCGAACGCCGCCTTCTGCAGCAACGGCGGCAGCAGCGCGAACCGGTCGGGCGGGATGAATACGTGCGTCCGGTGCGCATCGTCGCCGGCTGCCGCGAAGAGGTCGAAGTGCACGACCGCGGCCCCCTGCCGCATGGCTTCGGACATCCGGGAAGCCACCTGCGGACATGCCCCGGGGTCGGCGCCGAACGCCCAGATCAGGTCGGCGGCGGCCAGGGCGTCCAGGCCTCCGGGCAGGTAGCTTCGGCCGAAGACGCCGCGGATCGCGCGGCGCGCGGCAGGCAATCCGATCAGGTCGGTCGGGCAGGCCCGCGCCCCCGATTCGCGCGCCAGTTTCCGGACCGCATAGGCGTCCTCGTTGGTGCAGGCGGGGCCGACGCAGAAGAGGACCGATGCGTCCGCCCTGCCGCGCAGGCGGCGCATCGCGTCGGCCACGGCGCCGACCGCACGGGCGGCAGACGCCGGAACGAGCCCGCCCTGTTCGCGGACCAGCGGCGCGGGGATCCGGTCGCGATGACCGGGCGCCATCGCGGCATTCCAGCCCCGCATACACAGGCTGCCTCTGGACGCGGGGTGGTGGACATCCGGGTGGGTGCCGGTCAGGCGTCCGCCCCGGGTCTCCAGAAGCATGCCGCAGCCGCAGGAACAATACGGGCACACGGAAGGTGTAAAGCCCATAAGCACCTCTATTTCGGGGGACGGTCTTCTTTAACCGAAACAAACTTCTCTATTAAATAGTTATCAATACGGAATGGCCGCATCATAGGGTGAATCGGCATCGATGTAAAGAGATTCTTTCCATGGATGCACATCCTGGGTTATGCTGGGATCCAATTCCGAGAATATTTCGTCGAAGGCACTCTGCGACGGCAAGCAGGAAAACAATGCGGTCCCGGCTGCGGGAGGGAGTGCGGCATGGAAGTAGCGGCGCGGAAAAGGCAGCAGGAGCAGTTGCGCCCGATCAAAAGCCAGGTCCTCGTCAGCTCTCTGTGGCTGATCAAGGCCCGCTGGGTGGTCGTGGCGGTGACGCTGGCGATCGGGCTGGCGGCGCCCCTGGTCGGCTATACGATCTCCCTGCCGGCCTTGCTCTCGCTCGCCTTCTATCTGCTCATCGCCAACTGCATCTTCACGCTGGTGGGGCTGCGCCTGAATACTCCGGAGGTGAGCGGCCGTGCCCTGCGCCTGTTCAACGACTCGCAGATCATCGCCGACTGGCTGGCGATCATCGTGCTGGTCTATTTCACAGGCGGGTTGACGAGCCCGTTCATCTTCTTTTTCTTTTTCCATCTGATCATGGCCGCCGTCCTCACCCCGGTCGCCAACTTCTACTTCAATGCCTCGGTGGTCGTGATTCTTCTCAATTCCGTCTTCCTCGCGGAATACTTCGGCCTGCTCCCGCACCAGGCCCTATTCGAGGGGGCGGTCCCCGCCGAGATCTGGCGGCCGTCCTACATGATCGTCTTCCTGGGGACGTTGACTCTTTCGATCTTCCTGACCGTCTACGCTTCTTCCTGGATCAGCGGTCTCTGGCGGCAGCGGGTAATCGAGCTGTACGACACCAAGTCCAGATTGGAGGAAACGCAGAAGGAGCGCAGCCGCTTTTACCGCTGGGTCACCCACGAGTTGCGGGCGCCGCTGGCCGCCGCGCGCACCATGCTGTCGGTGATTACCGGCGGATACGTGACGCAGCCGGACCGGCAGAAGGAGCTCGTCGGCCAGGTATGCCGGAGACTCGACGGGATGCTCGAGGTGCTCAACGATCTCCTGCTGCTGGCCCAGTCCCGCGACGCGGCGGCGAAGACGGATCTGGAGGAGGTCGACCTCCGGACGCTGTTGAGCAACAGCGTCGAGTTCTTCCGTCCTCAGGCCGCCGCGAAAGGCATCGCCCTTTCGCTGACAGCCGGCGAGAATATCCCCTGCCTGCTGGCCTCCCGGTCGGGGCTGGACTGCATCTGCAGCAACCTGATTTCCAACGCCATCAAGTATACCGCGAAGGGAGGGCAGGTGACCGTGGCCCTGATCCCCGGCGGCGATCAGGCCGTGCGGCTTAGGGTGCGCGATACCGGGATCGGGATCCCCCCGGAGGCCAGAGAGAGGCTTTTCACCGAATTCTACCGCGCGCCCAACGCCAGGAACATCGGCGAGACGGGGACGGGGCTCGGGCTGGCCATCACGAAGAAGCTGGTGGAAGGATTCGGCGGGCGCATCGATTTCGACAGCGCCGAGGGAGCGGGGACGACGTTCACGATCACGATCCCTGTGCGGCAGCCCCCGGCTGAGCCGGCGTCCGGCTGATGACGATCCGGATGCCGATTCTTCCCATGCGCGGCCCCGCGCATCGGGGCAGGCCGATGTCCCTTGCCAATTCGGACTTTCAGGAGTAAAAACACTCTCGTTTCCCGAAACTTTTCCGGAGGATCCCGTATGTCTGAAAACAGGTCTCCCATGTGCGCGCGCTGCCCGGCCCGGGTCTGTGAAAACCGTTCCGGAAAGGCCGGCGATCCTCCGCCTTCGCTGGAGAAAGCACCCGGATTCTGCCCGATGCGGGGGATGCCGGACGTCTTTTCCCTCGCGGCCGCCGAATATGAGAAGGCGCCGGTTCGCGAATTTGCCCGTATGGCTTCGCTGCAGGAGTTCCAGTGCTACGAACGCCTGCCGGACGGAATCCGCGCGAAACTGCCGCGCATCGAGGAGCTGATTCAGTTCTCCAGGAAATGCGGCTACCGCAAGCTGGGCATCGCCCACTGCGCGGGATTGATCCGCGAGGCCGGAATGCTGACGGACATCCTGGAGAAAAACGGCTTCGAAGCGGTATCCGTCCAGTGCAAGGCGGGCGCGGTTCCCAAGGAGGCGATCGGGATCAGGCCCGAGGAGAAGATTTTCGGCGCCGAGAAATGGGAGTCGATGTGCAATCCCGTGGCCCAGGCGATGATCCTGAACCGGGCAGGGGTGGACCTGGCCGTCCTGATGGGGCTTTGCATCGGGCACGATACGCTTTTTATCAAATACTGCGACGTGCCCCTGACGGTGCTTGCCGTGAAAGACCGTGTCCTGGGGCACAACCCGCTGGCGGCCCTGTATCTCTCCGATTCCTACTACCGGCGGCTGCGCAACGGGATCGACTGATACGCCTGATTTATTCGATGGCGGAGAGGATCATGTTTTCCGGTTCGAAAATGACGCGCCGTTCCCCGGGTTCGACCCGGCCGATTTCGAACAGTTCATACCCCGCCTTCTTTCCGGTACGGACCGTTCGCTCGACTTCCTTCTCGGGCACGAATACGTAGAACCCGATTCCCCAGTTGAAGGTCCGCACGCAGTCTTGCAGGCTGACGCCGATTTCGCGCATGAACAAAAACAGCGGCGGAATTTCCTCGACCCATCTCGTGACGCGATACGTGAAGGGTTTCTTTGCGTAGGCGATCTTGGCGATCCCTCCGCCCGTCCCCCCGAGCAGGGCGTGCACTTCTACGGAGTCCTGCTGCAGGGCTTCGACCAGCCGGACATAGGAGCGCGTGGGGATGAGGGCTTCCTCCCCGAGGGTTTTCCCGTTCGGCAGCGTATGGAGGAACTTCTCCTTCAGTCCCATCGCCTTCTTGATGACCAGGGAGACCCCGTTGGCGTGAATCCCCGAGGACGTGACCCCGATGATCCGGTCGCCGGCGGAGAGTTTCGCCCCGGTGACCATCCGGCTCCGGGGCGCGATGATCCCGGTGACGCAGCCGGACAGGGAGGGTGCGCTGCGCACCGGCAGTTCGGACTTGATCAGGTATCGCAACGCGGGCGATTCCCCGGCCGGAAGCGCCATGCCGCACATCCTGCAGGCCTGGTAGAAGCTTTCGGCGAGGTCCCGGCTCCGCTTCTCGTCCGCGAACCACTCGCTGTCGCCGGCGGCCACCTCGTCGGTGTAAATGACGGGCAGCGCCCCCTGGCAGATGACGTCGTTTGCCGCCATCAGGGCGTTGTCGATGCCGATGCCCTCGTAATAGGTCCTTCCGGTCCCGGCGTGCTGGTACATCCACTCCGCGATCCAGTTTTTGTTGCCGAGGCCTTCCTGGGTCATGCACCAGTAATGGGGTTTGCCGCCGCCATACCGGAACACGACGCCGTGGGCGCCCAGGCTTTCCGGTTCGATGGTCACTCCGCGCCTGTTCGGGAAACGGAGCGTTCTCCTGCCGGCGTCCACCATGGCCATCTTGAACGGCTCGATTTTTGTGTAATCGACCCCTGCCCTGGCGTATTCGGACTTCGTCTTGTTTTTCGCCATTTTCTATCCGTTTGTGAGTTCGTTCATCTGCGCCCGGGTGGGGACGTTGGGTATCTCGGCAACGATCCTGCCCTTGTATTCGAAGACTTCCTTGTCGTCGTCGTTGATCTCGCCGATCACCTCGGCCCGGACTCCCTTCGCCCGGATCGCTTTCAGCACGCCGGCGACATCCTTTTTCGCGACCTGGACGGCCATGCGTCCCTGGGTTTCGCAGATCATGATTTCCTCGGGGATGAGGCCCTTCTCGCGCAGCGCCACCTTGTCCAGGTTCACGTGCGCGCCGAACCCCCCGTATCGCGCCGATTCGCAGACGGCGGCCCCGATGCCGGCGGCCCCGAGGTCGGAGCAGGCCTTGATCCTGCCGGTGCGGAAGGCGGCCAGCGAGGCCTCCATCACCGCCCGTTCTTCCCGGAACAGGGCGATGGCCGGTTTCATCTCGCCGACCAGGCCGGCGCGGTAGAGCGTGTCGTTGCCGTCGCTCCCCGTCTTGCCGATGAGGATGATCTGGTCGCCGGCGGATTTGGCCGGTTTGGTCAGGGGCTTTTTCGTGACCAGCCGGCCGATGACCGAAACCACCGTCGCCGGAACGATGTCCGAAAACGAGGTCGAGAATCCGCCGCCGACGATGAAGACGTCCATGGCACGGCACATGTCGCGCAGCCCCTTCACCATCAGGTTGACCCGTTCGCCGCTGGTCATCGTGACGCACTTCCCGCAGGTGCAGGTCCCGGAGAATCCGCACGGGCCGACGAGCACCTTCTCCTCCAGCGGTTTGGTGCCGAGGAAATTCATCAGGAAGAGCGGGCGGGCGCCCATGGCCACGACGTCGCGCATGGCCCCGCCGGCCCCCGTGGCGGCCGCGTCGTACGGCCTCGGCACGCAGGGAGAGCAATGGCTTTCCATCTTCCCCACGAAAGCGCCCCCGGCGCCGGGGAACTTGAAGGCGGCCGCGTCATCGCCCGGGCCGACGAGCAGGGCGCCGGGAAACAGCTTTCCGACCTTCCGGTTCAGGGTCTCGATCGCCTTGAAGTCGATGGCCTTGTCGATGTTGTGATGCAGGTGGGTGAAGAGCGCATGCATCAAAGCTTTTTCGATTCTGTTCATGCCGATGCCTCCTTGGATATACGGGATTGGCCCCTTTCGCCGGCGGCGCTTTCCGGCGGCGAACTCGCAATCGACGGGGGAATCTACAATAGATAACCTTCCGGAAATAAGCAAATATTTTCCGGCCGTTTTCCCTCCCGCCCGCAGGCACGGGGGCGGATTGGCGCTAAATTTCCGGCGGGCGGCCCCGATATGCCTTTTTGGCTCTTGACACATAAGTAAGTGCTTACTTATTATTTGCGCCCTATGGAGAACGAACGCCGGCCGCAACGCATGTCCGCGGCCAACAGGCAGCAGCAGCTCCTGGAAGTCGCGCTGAACGTATTCTCGCGGCGGGGATTCAAGGGGGCGACGACCAAGGAAATCGCCGCCGCCGCCGGGGTGGCGGAAGCCGTCATCTTCCAGCATTTCCCGTCCAAGGAGGCGCTCTACAGCGCCGTGCTGGAAATGCGCCTGGAGGCGTCGGACGAACAGCGGTGGATCGAAGAGGTCACGGACTCGATGCGGCGGAACGACGATGCCGCGGTCTTCCGGTCCTTCATCCTCCGCATCCTCCGGGCGTATCGCCGCGATCCCTCGACGCAGCGCGTCATCCTGTTCGCGGCCCTGGAAGGGCACGAACAGGGGCTGGTCCGCATGCAGAAGCAGTTCGCGCCGATCCTGGACCGGTTCCTGGATTACATCGCCCGCAGGCAAAAGGAAGGGGCCCTCGCGGACTGCAGCCCCGACGCCGTCATGATCGCCCTGGGAGGCGTCGCTCACCAGTACGGCCAGCTTACGCAGTTGTTTCCGGGCGCCCCGCTCCTGGAAATTGCGGACGAGGAGATGGCGCGGCAGTTTGCGCGGATCCTTTTGCGCGGGGTACGCCGGCAAGGCCCGGCGCGAGGCCGCCGCGGGAAACAATCAAGGCCCGGCTCCCCGGGCTCCAGAAAGGCGAAATAACCGTATGTTCCGACTCATCCTGCCCCTGGTATTTTCCCTCTTCCTCCTGTCCGCCTGCGCCCCTCCGCCCGGGGCCGGGAAGAAGGAGCAAAACGCGCCGGCGGAAAAGGTCGTGTACACGACGGCCCGGGCGGCCGTCCGCGATGTCCCGGCCAGCATCCAGGCCACGGGTTCGTTCGTCGCAGAGGAATCGTCCGATGTCGCCCCGGCGGTCGGGGGCCGGGTCGAGGCGACGCCGGTGGACATCGGGGATTTTGTCAGGAAAGGGCAGGTCCTCTGCAGGCTCGAGCGCCGCGACGCCGAGCTCCGGCTCGAGCAGGCGAGGGCCGCGCTCGAGCAGGCCCGGTTCATGCTGCGGCAGGCCGAGTCGCGGGTGGGGCGGACGGGCAGCGGCGGATTCGATCCCGAGGCGGTTCCCGAAGTCGCATCCGCCCACGCGGCGTATCAGTCCGCGCTGGCCTCCGCCAGGCTGGCCGCCGCCGATGCAAAGCGGTACGAAAACCTCGTCCGGAGCGGGGATATTTCGCAGAGCAGCTACGAGAAATTCCGGACCCAGCAGGAAACCGCGGAGGCCTCGGCCGATTCGGCGCGCAGGCAGTATGAGGCGCAGGTGAATGCCGCACAGCAGAATTTCCGCGCGATCGAGGCGTCCCGGGCGTCCCTGGCGGCTTCGGAGGCCCAGCACGCGCAGGCGCTGAAGGGGCTGGAGGATACCGCCGTCCGTGCCCCGTTCGACGGGTACATCACCGACCGGCCCGTGTCGGTCGGCCAGTGGATCGGCACCAACAGCAAGGTGGTTACGATCGTGCGCATCGCGACCGTGAAACTGCGCCTGCAGATCCCCGAACAGCAGGCCGCGCTGGTGAAAAACGGGATGTCCGTGGCGGCCCGCGTCGCGGCCTATGGCGACCGGGAGTTCACGGGCAGGGTGATCGCCGTGGTGCCTTCCGTGGACTCGGCGTCGCGCGCGTTTACCGCCGAGGCGCGGTTCGAAAACGCGGGGGCGGAGCTGCGCCCCGGCATGTTCGCCGGCGCGAAGCTGAGGCTGCCGGAAACCGAGCGCGCGGTATTCGTTCCCGCGCAGGCGGTGTTTTACGACGGCACCACCGACGCCAACCACGTCTACAGCGTGGTCAACGGCCTGGCCCGGCTGAACGTGGTGCTCAAAGGCGACCCGGCCGGCAGCCAGGTGCGCATTCTCAGCGGGCTGAAAGGCGACGAGACCGTCGTCATGGATCATCAGGATACGCTATACGACGGCGCGTCCGTATCTACCCGATCGTAACCAGGAAGGTCTTTCCCTATGCACGGATTAGCGAAGCTCTGCATCCGTCGCCCGGTCTTTGCGACGATGTTGATTCTGGCGTTCATCGTCTCGGGCGTCTTCACCTACTTTTCGCTCGGCGTGGACCGGATGCCGAAGATCGATGCCCCCTTCGTGATGGTCACCGTCATCAACCCCGGAGCGTCGCCGGAAGAGGTCGAGACGGAAATCACGAAGAAGATCGAGGACGCCGTCAACAGCATCAGCGGCCTCGACGAGATCAGCTCCACCTCCTCGGAGGGGGTGGCCATGATCCGGATCGAGTTCGACCTGGCGAAGAACGGCATCGAGGCCGCCCAGGAGGTGCAGAACAAGATCAACCAGGTCGTCAACGAACTCCCCGCGAGCGCGGAGGTCCCCGTCGTGACGAAGATGGACCCGGACGCCTCCAGCGTGCTGCAGATCGCGATTTCCGCTCCCCGGTCGACGCGCGACGTCACCCTGATCGCGGACAAGCTGATCAAACAGAGGCTGGAAAACTGCGACGGGGTCGGCCAGGTCAAGATCCAGGGGGGCGCGAACCGCGAGATCCGCATCGTCGTCGACCCGGAGCGCCTGCGCGCCTACAACCTCACGGTGACGGACGTATTCCTGGCGCTGCAGAGCCAGAACATGGAAATGCCCGGCGGCAGCATCCGGGCCGGGGAACGGGACTACACGATCCGCACCTCGGGCAAGATCAAGGATCCCAGGGATTTCAACGATGTCGCCGTCGCGACCCGCAACGGGTACGCCGTAAAGGTCAGAGACATCGGGCGCGCCGATGACGGCAGCGAGGAGCCGACCACGTCGGTCCGGCTCGACGGAGAGCCCGCGGTGCAGCTGGCCGTCTACAAGCAGTCGGGCACGAACACGGTGGAGGTCACCGAAGCCGTCAAGGAGCGCCTGGAGCAGGTCCGCGAAAGCCTGCCGAAAGACGTCCGGGTCGAGGTCATCAGCGACCAGTCGATCTTCGTGAAGGCCGCCATCGACAACATCCGGAACCATCTGTTCCAGGGGAGCCTGCTCGCGGCCGTCGTGCTGTATTTCTTCCTGGCGAACTGGCGCACGACGGTGATCGCCGCCATCGCCATCCCCGTGTCCATCATCTCCGCCTTCTCGATCATGGCGATCTTCGACTACACGATGAACCAGATCACCATGCTCGCTCTTACGCTGATGGTGGGCGTCGTGGTGGACGACGCCATTATCGTTCTGGAGAACATCTACCGCTACATGGAGGAGAAGGGCCTGGGTGCGTTCGAGGCCGCCGAGCGGGGCACCAAGGAGATCGGGCTCGCGGTGCTGGCGACGACGATTTCGCTGCTCGCGGTCTTCATCCCCGTCGGGTTCATGGGGGGGATGACGGGGCGTTTCATGAGCGCGTTCGGGTTCACGTGCGCCGGGGCCGTCGTGGTGTCGATGCTCGTGTCTTTTACGCTGACGCCGATGTTGTGCTCCCGCTTCGTGCGGCCGCCGTCGGGCGAGAGCCAGCGCAAGTCCAAGGACGCCAGGTTTTTCCGCGTCCTCGACGCGGTCTACACCCGCGCGCTGGTCTGGGCGATGGCGCACCGGAAGGCAGTGGTCCTGACGTGCGCAGCGGTGATGCTGTCCATCGTCCCGCTGTTCCTGGTGATCGGCAAAAACATGTTCGTCGCCGACGACCAGTCGCAGTTCAACATCGGCATCCGCCTTCCGGAGGGCAGCTCGCTGGCCGAGACCACGCGCTATTCGGAGGCCGTCGCCCGCAGGGTGCGCGCCCTGGACGGCGTGACGCACACGCTGAACACGGTCGGGGGCGACTCCACCGGGTCCGCCAACGAATCGTCCATCTACGTGAAGCTGGTTGACATCGGCGACCGCGACCTGTCCTCCAAGGAGATGGCGACGCGCGTGCGCGAGATGCTGAAGGACCATCCGCCCGAGGTCTTCCTCTCCGTGGCCGCGTCGAGCGGCATCGGTCCCGGGGGGATGTCCGACGTCCAGTACTACCTGCAGGGGCCCGACATCCGGAAACTGGCGGAGTATTCGGACCGGCTCGTGGAAAAGGCCAGGACGATTCCCGGCCTGGGGGATATCGACAGCTCGCTGCGCTCCGGCAAGCCGGAGGTGCAGCTGGACATCGACAGGGCGCGGGCCGCGGACCTCGGCGTTTCGGTGCAGAGCGTGCAGCAGGCGCTGAACACGCTGGTAGCGGGCCAGACGGTGGGCACGTTCTACGCGGGCGACGACCAGTACGACGTGGTGGTCCAGGCCGAGCAGCGCTTCCGCGGGTCGGTCGAGGGCCTCGAAAAGCTGGCGGTGGCTTCCACCAAAGCCGGATCGGTCGGGCTCAACGAGGTCGTCCGCACTCGCAGCGGCTCCGGTCCGTCGTCCATCGAACGGCTCAACCGGCAGCGCATCGTGGAGATCACGGGAAACCTCCTGGACGGGGGATCCCAGTCGACGGCCGTGGCGAGCTTCGAGCGCTTCATCGACGAGCTGAACATGGGCAGCGACTACCGGGGCGGCGCGACCGGGATGACGGGGGAGATGGGCAAGGCGGGGTACAACTTCGCCGTGGCGTTTGCGCTGGCGTTCATCTTCATGTACATCGCCCTGGCCGCGCAGTTCGAGTCTTTCATCCACCCGGTCACGATCCTGATCACGCTGCCGCTGGCCGTACCCTTCGGGCTCTTCTCCATGCTCGTCACGGGGCAGGACATCACGATCATGTCGGGGCTGGGGCTGCTGCTGCTGTTCGGGATCGTGAAGAAGAACGCGATCCTTCAGATCGACCACACGAACGGGTTGCGCGCGGCCGGCATGAGCCGGTACGAGGCCATCATCCAGGCGAACCGCGACAGGCTGCGCCCGATCCTGATGACGACGATGGCGCTGGTGTGCGGCATGATCCCGCTGCTGATCTCGCGCGGTGCCGGCGCCGGCACGAACCACTCCATCGGTTGGATGGTGGCGGGCGGGCAGACGCTGTGCCTCGGGTTGACCCTCCTGGCCGTGCCGGTCTTCTACTCGATATGGGAGGACCTCGGCTTGAAGCTGAAGTCCCTGCGCCTCGTCCGCGGCGGGAGCCGGAGGGTGGTCAAGAGCGCCGCGGCGGCGCTGCTGCTCGCGCTCGTCGTCCCGGCTTCTTTTGCGCAGGCGCCGGAACCGGCGTCCCGGTCCGTCACGATCGAGCCTCTGCAGGAGGCGAGGATGCAGGCCCGCATCGGCGTGCAGGGCGAGAGTCCCGTCACGCTGCAGTGGGCGATCGAGCAGGTGCTGGCCAACGACCCGGAACTGGCCGTTTCGCAGGTTCTGCTGGACCAGTCCGGTTTCGGCGTGAAGATCGCCAAGGGGAATTTCGATCCGGTCTTCAGCATCGAGACCTATAAGTCCAGGGCGTCCGTCGCGATCGCCTCCGCGATCGGCGGATCCAAGAGCGGCCGGTTGACGAACGAGGAATTCGTTTTCAGGCCGAAGGTCAGCGGCAGCACCCCCTGGCTGGGGTCGTCGTACAGCCTGGCCTTCTCGGACTCGAAACAGGAGAGCGACAGCACGTTCAGCCAGCTGAATCCCCAGTACCCCTCGTCGCTGACGCTCGATTTCACGCAGCCCCTGTGGCGCGGCCTGCGCATCGATTCGGGGCGCAGGGCGCTCGCGGTGGCGCGGAAGAACAGGGATTTGAGCCAGGAGCAGCTGCGGCAGAGGGTGATCGAGAGGGTGACCCTGGCGGTGCAGTACTACTGGGAGCTTGCCTACGCCTGGCAGAACCTCGAGGTGCAGAAAGAAGCCGTGCGCCTGGCCGTGGCGCAGTACGAGAGCAACCGCAGGCAGGCCGAGCAGGGGCTGCTCGCGCCGATCGAGGTGGTCGCGGCGCAGACACAGGTGGCGACCTACCAGCAGGGATTGGCGGCGGCACAGCAGATGCTGACCTCGGCGGAGAACGACCTGAAGCAGATGATGGCGAGCGGCCGGGACAATCCGCTGTGGAACAAGGCGCTCGTGCCGGAAACGCCGATGGATCCCGACATCGACCCGCCGGCGCTGGAGGAGGCGGTCGCACACGCGCTCGCCTCGCGGCCGGAACTCGCCGAAAGCTCCATCAACCTGGAGATCAACAGGACGAATGTGCGCTTCTACAAAGACCAGATGAAGCCGCAGATCGACGCCGTCGCCACGTTCGCTTCGGCGGGCCTGGCCGGGACCAGGCAGACGGCGAACCCGTTCGGCGATTTCCCCATGGGGGAAATCCCGCCGCACCTGATCGGGGCGAACGGACAATCGCTCTCCACTCTCTGGGAAGGCCGCTACCCGACGGCGAAGGTGGGCCTGCAGATCTCGCTGCCCCTGCGGAACCAGGCGGCCGCCGGCAACGCCGCCAACGCCGCGGCCGAAGGACGCCGGCTGGAGATCGTGCGCAGGCAGCTGGAGATGATGGTGGAAGCCGATGTGCGCAACGCGCTCGAACAGTGGAACGCAGCCCGGGTCCGGATGGACGCGGCCGTGATCGCGCGCAAGGCGGCGGAGGCGCAGTACGCCAGCGAGCAGCGCCAGTTCCAGGCCGGGACATCCACCATGTTCCTGGTCTTCCAGAGGCAGACCGGCTATATCTCCGCCCGGAGCAGCGAAGTGCGCGCCCGCGCCGACCTGGCCGAGGCCGTCGCCAATCTCGACCGGGCGACCGCACGCACCATCGAGGCCCACGGCATCCGGCTCGACCGCTGAGTTCCCGGGACACCCGCCGTTTTTCTTCGTGGACACCCGCCGTTTTTCTTCGTGGACACCCG
>CAZTHE010000049.1:0-10280 GCA_964613495.1 uncultured Acidobacteriota bacterium
CGAGGGCGTTCACGATGAATTGGAATGCCCGTTCACGATCGTCGGAATCCGCACCTAGTTAATATTAATAAGATAAGGATATCTTATCTATTAGTCAAGGTATATTTATCTTGAGACTATAACTTGTGGTCAGAGACAATGAAAATCACTCTCGAAGGCAGAGTATCGTGAACAAAAACGCAAACGGGACCGAGAACGGAATCGCGCTATATCAGAAATGAGATCCGTCTTATCAGTTAAACCGAGCATTCCGCTTCAATGTTCATAGTCTGGACAAAAGTCACAAACTCCTCGCAAGGATGCCCTAGATAGGCCTTTTAGCGCTCCAGAAGCAGGTAATAGCGATGGAAATGCAGTCATTTTTGCATAGGAATGGTTTGATATGGGTTGCCGTTAAATAGTCGCCCAAAACAGGTATATCACAGCATCTTCCCTGTTTCGGCTCCCGTATAACCGGTTAGACAAGATTTTTCTGGGCAAAAAAGGTCTTCGCCCAAGCGAGGCGATTGCGCTTCTGCCATCTGACATTGATGAGAGAAAACGGAAAGTAAGAGTCAACAAGGCGTTTCCCGTGAACTCAAAACAGGTACGGCCTTATACAAACGTTGGGAAACGAAGGGACGTGGATATTTCGCTAGGATTATGGAAGGTTCTGGAACAGCACAAGGCTTTCCAGCGAAAGAACCTTGCCCGAAGAAAACGGGAGGCATTCAAGCAGGGCAAGCCCATTCCTAAAACGCCAGAAATGCTTTTTCCAAATAGGGAGGGAGATTACATTGACTGGAACAATGCGGCAAAAGCTTTCCACCGCATCTGCCGCAAAGCCGAGATAAGAAGGTTTTGCCCATATTCCCTCCGACACACCTTCGCCACCATACACCTTATCAGCGGGGTAAATCTTCTCTATGTCTCAAAACAGTTGGGTCACGCAAGTCCAACAACAACCCTTCGCTATTACGCAAAATGGTTACCAGATAGGGGCGAGAGTTATGTCGAGTTATTGGATGGCGTTGGAGAGAAAACCGCTTCAGAAGGAATCAAGGAAGCAGTGTAAAGAAATGAATATCTGCCGAACTGCCACCAAACGCTGCCACCAAGCCTCTTTTAGGGGACATTCCGAAACGGTAAGTGCTTTATTTTCTATGGTGAGCCGTGAAGGAATCGAACCTTCAACCTACTGATTAAGAGTCAGTTGCTCTGCCAATTGAGCTAACGGCCCACTCTTCTGCGAAGGACGCCCAAGAGGTTAACACGGCCGGGGACGGTTGTGAAGATGGTTTTTATAGCCATTCCGGCCGCGGGACCGGCACCGCAGGCGATGCCGGTCCCCGAACGGCCAGACGCAAACTATTTGGTCGGATAGGGCGGCGGAGGCGGGATCTTCACCGGCTCGGCCTTCATCTCCTTCAGGATCTCCTCGATCGCACGGTTCAGCTGCTCGTCGATCCCGTCGAATTCCTTCGCCGGATCGTTGTCCACGACGATGTCCGGATCCACACCGTACCCTTCCATGATCCATTCCCTGCCCGCGAGGTCGTAGCGCGAGTATTCCGGCCGATTCAGAAACCCGCCGTCGACGATGGGCAGCGTGCCCCGGATCCCCACGACCCCGCCCCACGAGCGCTTGCCGACCAGTTTACCCAGCTTGTGCGCCCGGAACCGGTATGGGAATATGTCCCCGTCCGAGGCCGAGAACTCATCCAGCAGGCAGATCTTCGGGCCCGCAACCAGCCCGTCGGGATTGAAGCCCGGCGCCGTGTTCCTGGCGATCGTGATCATGGCCGCCTCCCGGCGCAGCCGCTCGATCAGCATCGGCGAGACGTTTCCGCCGCCGTTCCCGCGGACGTCCACGATCAGGGCCTCCTTGCGCAGCTGCGGGTAGTAATACTTCACGAACTCGTTCAACCCGGCGACGCCCATGTCGGGGACGTGGATATAGCCCACCTTGCCCCCGGTGGCCTTGTCCACTTTCTCGAGGTTCCCCTGCACCCATTCATAATAGTAGAGCGCGCGCTCGTCCTCGATCGGCACCACCACCGTCTCGCGGCTGCCGGCGTCCTCGGCCTTCCCGTTGAGCTTCAGGCGGACCTGCTTCCCAACGGTGTTCACGAGCGCTTCGTAGACGTCCTTCATCCCGTTCGTGCTCCTGCCGTTTACGGCCAGGATGTAATCCCCCTCGCGCGCGTCCACGCCGATGTCGGTCAGCGGCGACCGCACCGCCTTGTCCCAGTTCTGCCCCCGGAGAATCTTCTTGATCCGGAAGATGCCGGAAGCGGCTTCCTTCTCCAGCACCGCCCCGAGCAGTCCCAGTTTGATCCGTTGCTTCCGCGGCAGATCCCCTCCGCCGACGTACGTGTGCCCGGCGCTCAATTCCCCGATCATTTCCCCGATGACGTAGGTGAGATCGGCCCGGTGCCGCACGAACGGCAGCAGCGGTTCATAGGTCCGGCGCACCCTGTCCCAGTCCACGCCGTGCATGTTCGGCGCATAGAAGAAATCGCGCATCTGCCGCCAGCTTTCGTTGTAGATCTGCTTCCACTCGGCCTCGCGGTCGAGGTTGAACTTCATGTCCGACAGGTTCAGCTTCTCGCCCAGATCCATCCGCGCCACCGGCAGGTCGATGATGGAATACCCGCCGCCCTGGCCGACCAGCATCTTCCGGTTGTCCGCGGAAATCTCGTAGCCGTCCGCGTCGCCCAGATCGGTCTCCTTCCGCTTCTCCAGGTCGTACATCAGGATCTTGCGCTCCTCGCCCCTGCGCCTCTGGTAATAAAGCCTATTGCCCACCGACGCCAGGCGACCGTAAGCGGCGGCCGCCACCGGCAACTCGGCGATGCGCGCCTGCAGCCCGTCGGCATCGACGATCACGGCCGCGGGTTTGGCCGCTCCATCCGGTTTCTTCGCCTTCGCATTCGCATCCCCGACCGGCTCCTTCGCCGCCTCTTTCGCCTCGTCTTTCTCGTCCTTTTGTGCGTCCTTTTTCGCGTCTTTTTTTGCGTCGTTGATCTTGACCTCGTCGCTCTTCGGTTCGAAGGGCGACCGCGTCGCCTTCGCCAGCGTGACCAGGTAGATCCTGGACATGTTGCTGTAGCTGTAATTGAACTCGGTCTGGCCGTAAACCGGGCTGAAGGTCCGGTCCGAAACGAAGAACAGGTATTTCCCGTCCTCGCTGAATGCGGGGCCGCCCGAGTCGAACCAGCCGTCCGTCACGGCGACCGTCCCCTTCGTCTCGCAGGAATAGAGGTATATCGTCTGCATCTTCTTCTCTTCCTGTTGCGACCAGGCGATCCACCGGCTGTCGGCGGACCAGGCATAGTCACTGATCTCCCATGCCGTCGCCAGCGCCACCTGCGTCACGTTCCCCGACTCGACGTCGACGTACTGCAGGCGCAGTTTCTTGTCCGACCACAAAATCCTGCGGCTGTCCGGGGACCACAGGAGCGAGAACTTGTAGGTGTCCGCCCCCTTCGTCAGCTGCTTCGCCGGACCCGACCCGTCCTGGGGTATGACGTAGATTTCGTCTTCGCCGGAGGCGTCGGAAATATATGCGATCCATTTCCCGTCCGGAGACCACTTGGAGGCCCGCTCATGCACGCCCGACGTCCCGGTCAGGTTGCGCGTGTTCCCGAATTTCGCCGGAACCGTGAAGATCTCCCCGTGCGCCCCGAACAGCGCTCGGCTGCCGTCGGGCGCGATCTCGTAATTGGCGACCTGCCGGCCGACGTCGATCCACCCGCCGCGCCCGATGGCCTGGTCGTCCGCAACAACGATGGGGACCTTCTCCGCCTTCCGGCTCTTCAGGTCGAACCGGTAAATGGAGCCGCCGTTCTCGAAAACGATGGCGTCGTTGCCCAGCGAAGGGAATTTTATGTCGAACTCGGCAAAGCTCGTATATTTCCGCGTCTGTTTGCTGGCGACCTCATACCCGTAAAGGTTGAACCGCTTGTTCTCGTCCCGGTCGGAGATGAAATAGATGGTGTTTCCCGTCCACATCGGGAAAATGTCCTGGGCGGGATTGCCGGTGACGTTGACCGTCTGCCGGCTGTCGAAGTCGTAGATCCAGACGTCGTCCGCCTGGCCGCCCCGGTAGCGTTTCCACGTCCGGAACTCGCGGAAGACGCGGTTGTAGGCCAGTTTCTTCAGGTCGGGCGAATAGGAGCAGAATCCGCCGCGCGGCAGCGGCAGCTTTTCGCTCAGGCCTCCATCCACAGAGGCCAGGAGCAGGTCGCCCTTCCAGTCGTTCCACTGGTCCTTGCGCGACCGGTAGACGATCCGGTCGGAGCCCTTCCACCCCATGACGATGTTGTTCGGCCCCATGCGGTCGGAGACCTCGTCGCGCTCCAGCGTCGCCGTGTAGGTCAGCCGCTTCGGGATGCCCCCTTCGGCCGGCATCAGGTACACCTCGGTGTTTCCGTCATACTGAGCCGTAAAGGCGAGCTGCTTCCCATCGGGGGAGAACCGGGCGAACATCTCGTATCCCGCGTCGCTGGTCAGCTTGCGGGCCGTGCCGCCCGCGGATGCGACCGTGTACAGGTCGCCGGCGTAGCTGAAGACCAGCTGGTTGCCGTGGATCGCCGGGAACCGGAGCAGCCGCGTCTCGTTTTGCGCGGAGATCCCGGCCGTGGAAAGCACCGCAATGAGAAAGGACAGGCAAACAGGGCGGAATTTCATGGGTCGTCTCCTATGACAAAGGCTACATAATACCCCAGAAGTCGATTACAATTCACGGGGAGTAGGAATGTTTGAACGTTTGAACGTTGAGAGAGGAACCATGAACGGCCCGACACAACTCTTCATCGGCGGAAAATTCCGGGATGCGGTTTCGGGAAGAACCTTCCCTTCCATCAACCCGGCCACGGAGGAAGTGCTCGCCGAGGTGGCCGAGGCCGATGCGCCCGACATCGACGCGGCCGTGAACGCGGCCCGCGCCGCCTTCGACGACAGGAAATGGCGCTTCATGGCCGCGCGCGACCGGTCGAAGCTCCTCTGGAGACTGGGAGACCTGATCCTGCGGCACGCGGACGAACTGGCCCTCACCGAGACGCTGGACAACGGCAAGCCGCTCGGCGAATCGCGCAACGTGGACGTGCCCATGACGGCCGAGACGTTCTACTATTACGCCGGCTGGTGCACCAAGATCGAGGGCGACACGATCCCCGTCCCCGGAAACTACCTCAATTACACGCTGCGCGAACCCTGCGGCGTGTGCGGCATCATCACGCCGTGGAACTTCCCGCTCCTCATGGTCGCGTGGAAAATGGCGCCCGCGCTCGCCTGCGGCAATACCGTCGTGGTCAAGATCGCGGAGGAAACGCCGCTCAGCGGCCTCCGCCTGGGACAACTGTGCCAGGAAGCCGGTTTCCCCGACGGGGTCGTCAACATCGTCCCCGGCTATGGTGAGACGGCCGGCCGCGCCCTGGTCGCGCACCCCGGGGTGGACAAGATCTCCTTCACCGGCAGCACCGCCGTCGGCCGGGAAATCCTGCGGAATTCCGCGGACACGCTCAAGAAGGTTTCGCTGGAACTGGGGGGCAAATCGCCCAACATCATCTTCGCCGACGCGGATCTGGACGCTGCAGTGAAGGGCGCCTTCAACGGCATCTTCTACGGCAAGGGCGAGGTCTGCAACGCCGGGTCGCGCCTGCTCGTCGAGAAAAGCGTGCACGACCGGGTCCTGGAAAAGCTTCTCGAGCGCGCGCGCCGGCTCGTGCCCGGCGACCCGCTCGACCCGAGAACCCGGCTCGGCGCGCTGGTGTCTAGAACCCAGATGGAACGCGTTCTCGAATATGTGCGCATCGGCAAGGAGGAGGGGGCCCGCGCCGTCCTGGAAGGCGCGCGCATCGGGGACTGCGGCTGCTTTGTCTCGCCGACCGTCTTCGATTCGGTGAACCCTTCCATGCGCATCGCCCGGGAGGAGATCTTCGGACCCGTCCTCGCCGTCATTCCGTTCGATGACCTGGAGGATTGCGTCGCCAAGGCCAATTCCACCCTGTATGGCCTCGCCGCCGGGATCTGGACGCGCGATATCGGAAAGGCGCACACGCTCGTGCGGCGCCTCCAGGCAGGAACCGTATGGGTCAACGCCTACGGCTCGCTTTCGGCGGAAAGCCCCTTCGGCGGATACAAACAGTCGGGTTTCGGCCGCGAACTCGGAAAATACGGGATCGATCTGTATACGCAGGTGAAATCGGTGTGGGTGAACTTAGACTAATTCCAGATTCCAAATTCCAGATTCCAGATTCCAGAAGTCAATTGCGCTCCGGAGTCTGGAATGCTTCCTGCTCATTCAATCCCGGATCTCGGATTTCGGATCTCGCATCTCGAATCGATAATTCTGCGGCGATTACTGCAGTTCCTTCGCGACGCTGACAAACTTTTCGATGCCGTAGTCGAGGTCCTGCTCCGAGTGGGTGGCCGAGATCATGACGCGGATGCGTGCCTTGCCCATCGGGACGGTGGGGAAGCCGATGGCCATCGCGAACACGTCGCGTTCGAACAGCCGCCGGCTGAATTCCTGCGCCTTCTTCGCGTCCCCGAGCATGACGGGCGTGATCGGCGTCTCGCTCTTCCCGGTGTCGAATCCGGCTTCCCGCATCCGCTTCTTGAAGTAGCGCGCGTTGCTCCAGAGCCTTTCCACCAGGTCGCCGGAAGACTCGAGGATGTCGACCGCGGCGCTGCATGCGGCGACATCCGCCGCCGTGAGCGCGCTCGAGAACAAAAACGGCCGTCCCTTCTGCCGCAGGTGCTCGATGATGATCCTCTTGCCCGCCACGAAACCGCCGACGACGCCGAAGGCCTTCGACAGCGTGCCGATCTCGACGTCGACCCGCCCGTGCATGTGGAAATGGTCGACGGCGCCCCGCCCGCTTTCCCCCAGGACCCCTTCGCCGTGCGCGTCGTCCACCATGATCATGGCGTCGAATTTCTCGGCCAGTTCCACCAGCGCCGGCAGTGGCGCGATGTCTCCGTCCATGGAAAAAACGCCGTCGGTGATAATCAGGGCGCGCCTGGCAGATCCTTGCGGGAAATGCTCAAGAAGCCTCTGCTCGAGCGACGCAGGATTGCAGTGTTCGTAGCGCACGATGGGCGCACCCGACAACCGGCACCCGTCGATGATCGACGCGTGATTCAGCTCATCGGAGAAGACTACGTCGTCCTTCCCCACCAGCGCCGGGATGGTCGCGATATTCGAATTGAAGCCCGACTGGAAGGCAATCGTCGCCTCGACCCTCTTGAACCGGGCCAGCTTCTCCTCCAGCTCCGTGTGCAGCGTCGTCGTCCCGGCGATGGAACGCACGGCCGCCGGTCCGACGCCGAACCGGTCGATGGCCCGTTGCGCCGCCTGCCGCAACCGCGGGTCGTTTGCGAACCCGAGGTAGTTGTTGGAGCAGAGGTTCAGCACCCTTCTGCCGTCCACCGCGATCCAGGCCCCCTGCGCCGACTGGATCGTGCGCACTCCCACGAGCAGCCCTTCCCTTTCGAGCCGGTTTCGTTCATCCACGATAAATCGGAGCTTGTCGGTATGCGTCATGTTGAATCTCCATTGACTCGAATTCCAGATTGCAGATTCCAGATTCCAGATTCGGACCGCCACAGCAGCGGTTTTAGTCTGGAATCTGGAATCTGGAATCTGGAATCTGTTCTTTTGTTTCACGGAGGCGGCGGGCCGCCTGTTCGGCGGTGATGTCCCGCTGCGGCTCCGCAGTCAGTTCGTAGCCGACCATGAATTTCCGGACCGTCGCCGAACGCAATAGCGGCGGGTAGTAAACGGCGTGCAGCCGCCAGTAAGGATGCTCCTCCCCGTCCGTCGGCCGCGCGTGCCAGCCCATCGAATAAGGGAAAGACGCCGAAAAGAGGTTGTCGTACCGCACCGTCAGCCGCTGGACGATGTCGGCCAGCGCGTCGCGCTCTTCCGCCGTTAGCGAAACGAGGTCCGGGACGCGGCGCACGGGAATCAGCAGCGTCTCGAAGGGCCAGACCGCCCAGTACGGCACGAGGACCACCCACGCGTCGTTGCGGCAGACCAGTCGCTCCCGCTTTTCGAGCTCCAGCGCCAGGTAGTCGCCAAGGAGATCCGCGCCGTGGCCGTCCCGGTAGGCCTTCTGGCAGCGCAGCTTCGCGGCGGGGATGTGGGGCACGTGCCCGGTCGCCCAGATCTGGCCGTGCGGATGCGGGTTGCTGCAGCCCATGGCCTGCCCCTTGTTTTCGAAGACCTGGACGTAGCGGATATCGCCGCGGCGACCCAGCGCGTCGGCCTCGTCCGCCCAGGTATCAACCACGAGCCGGATTTCGTGCGTCTGCATCTGCGGCAGGGTCTGGTCGTGCCGCGGGGAAAAACAGACGACGCGGCAGACGCCCGGCGCCCCGTGCGCCACGAGCAGGTCTTTCTCGTTGCTCTGCCAATCCTCGCTGCCCGGCAGGAGCGCCGCATAGTCGTTTTCGAAGACAAACGTGGACGTGTAGGCGGGATTCCGCTTGCCTCCCGCGCGCTCATTTCCCGGGCACAGGTAGCATTTCGGGTCATAGGCCGGGATGGTTACGGCCGCCGCCGTCTCCATCTGCCCCTGCCACGGCCGCTCGGTGCGGTGCGGCGAACACAGCACCCACTCCCCGGTCAGCGGATTAAAACGGCGGTGCGGCCACTCAGCGTAATTCACGGAACCTCCCGGGATTCGAGATCCGAGATCCGAGATGCGAGATCAGAAACGCAGTTGTTCGGTAAGCCTGCGGGCCGGTCCGGGGCATTATGGCCGCTGCAGGCAATCCGCTCCTTACCGATTCACCATTCCCCCGATCTCGCATCTCGGATCTCGGATCTCGCATCATGCCTTCATGATCGGCCGCAGGCCCTTCGTGCCTTCCAGAAGCGCGGCGCGTTCCGCTTCCGTCAACGGCGGCAGGTCACGGGCAAGTTCGAGCGCCATGCGGAACAGTCGCTCGTCGCCGGGCGGGACGGCCGCCGTCACTCCCTCGGAAAGGGTAAAGCGCAGGGCCTGCCGGGCCAGCTCTCTGTCTTCGATCGGGCGGTACCAGCAGTTGGGATATCTGCGCTTTTCTCCTCGTTTCCAGGGCCCATGCGCCATCGCCTTGAGGGCCAGCCGTGCGACGCCCAGTTCCTTCGCCCGGGCCATCACCTGCGGTCCGAAATTTCCGCGCGCGTAGCAGATGAAGTTGACCGGGAACAGGATGGAATCGAAGCGGAACCGGTCGAGCATGGCGAGGGCCGCATCGACGTCGTGAACCGAAAAGCCGATATAGCGGATCTTCCCCTGCGTCCGCGCCTCGAGAAAAGTCTCCATCGCCCCCCCGGGCGCGCATATTTCGTCCACGTCCTGAACACCGGAGAGGGAGTGAAACTGGTAGAGGTCGAAATGATCGGTGCGCAGGCGGCGCAGCGACCGTTCGAGTTCCGCGCGGGCGCCCGCGGCGGACCGTTCCAGGGTCTTGCAGGCGAGAAAGACCCGACCACGGTGAGGTTCGAGGGCGGCCCCCATCTTCTTTTCGGCTTCTCCGTCGCCGTAGAACGGGGCCACGTCGAAGTAGTTGACGCCCTGCTCGAGCGCCTCCGCAACGATCCTGTCCGCCGCCTTCTGCGGCATGCCGACCAGCAGCATGCCGCCGAGGCCGAGGATGGAAAGGCGGACTCCGTCTCGGTATGGCCGTTGTGGGATCTGTGCGCTTTTCACGATCGGGCCCTCCGGGGATCTAATTTACCCCCAAGACTTGCGGACGCAAAGGCACAAAAAGTGATACATATGTAGGCGATGCGATTCCCAATTTCCTGGATCGGGTGCCTTCTTGCGGCGGGCCTGGCGTATGCGGACAATTATCCGCGCCAGCCGACGGTCGACGTGGCGCACTATGACCTCGCGCTGGAACTCGGCGACGCGTCGGATTCGATAAGCGCCATCGCGAAAATTCACGTCCGGGTGCGCGGGGAAGCCGCCTCGGGCATGCGCCTGGACTTCGCCGGCATGCGGGTGAACAGCCTGAAAGTCCAGGGGCGGCCGCAGCCTTACGCGCTCGGCGACGACGGGCTGAAGTTCGGCTTCGGTCGGACGTTCCAGCGGGGGGAGAGTCTGGTCGTCGAAGTCCGGTATCACGGCAAGCCGCGCCACGGGTTGGGGATCGGCAGGAACAGATACGGGAAGCGGATCATCTTCTCGGAGAACTGGCCCGACCGGGCACACTACTGGTTCCCGTGCATCGATCACCCCTCAGACAAGGCGACGGCGGAGGTCACGGTAACCGCCCCGGATCGCTACACCGTGGTGTCCAAC
>CAZTHE010000049.1:10290-29135 GCA_964613495.1 uncultured Acidobacteriota bacterium
GGACTCTCGAACAGCGGCTGCGCGGAAAACGCCGGAGAACCCGCTGGATCGAGACGAAGGAGATCCCGGTTTATTGCATCGCGATCGGCGTCGCAGAATTTTCCGTGGCCCGCGGGCGGAGCGCCGGCGGAGTCCCGCTGGAATGGTATTCCTACCCGGAGGACTCCCCGGCTGCGGAGCGCAAGTTCGTTCACACGGCTGCCGCGGTCGACTATTTTGCATCGCTCATCGGGCCCTATCCCTACGAGAAGCTTGCACAGGTCCAGGCGTCGCTCCGCTTCGACGGGATGGAAAACGCGAGCGCGATTTTTTACGACGAATCCCTGTTCCGGGCGGATGCGAATCCGCTGCCGCTGCCTCACGAAATCGCGCATCAGTGGTTCGGCAATTCCGTCACGCCGGAAGACTGGGATCATGTCTGGCTCAGCGAGGGATTCGCGACTTACCTCGAGGCGCTGTTCGAGGAGCACCTGCGCGGCCCGCAGGCGCTGCGGGAGAGGATGGCGGAATCGGCGGAGCGCCTGGCGCGGTCCGGACTCGCCCAGACGGAACCGGTGGTCAACCCGGCGCAGACGGATCCGCTGCAGAAGCTGAATCCGCTGAGTTACGAAAAGGGGGCCTGGATCCTTCACATGCTGCGCGGCATGATGGGCGATGCGTCCTTCTTCAGAGGATTGCGCCACTACTACACGCGGCATGCGGGCGGGAGCGTATCCGGAGAGGATTTTCGAAAGGCGATGGAGGCGGCGGGCGGCGTTTCGCTCAAGGGCTTTTTCGAGCAGTGGCTTCACCGGCCGGGCCTGCCCGAATTCGCCCTGTCGTGGCGTTGGGACCCGGGTGCGCGGCTTGCCGAAATCAGCGTCCGGCAGACACAGGCGTCGGGCCTCTACGATGTGGACGCGGAGATCGTTTTCGAGACGGCGGGGAAAAAGGAATCCCGGAAGTTCCGGATCCGCGACGCGGAGCACGTGTTCCGGGTGCCGCTCCCCGAAAAGCCGCTGACTGCAAGAATGGATCCCGACGGCTGGCTTTTGAAAACGGTCCGGGATGAACGTTAGAACGTTAAAACGTTGAAACGTTAGAACGTTGAAACGTTATGGCGGTGCTGGGTCAGGCGCGGTGGGGAAACCATTATCTTGGGAAGATCCGGGTTTTCGTCTTCCGGAAAAACCCTAAGGCTCCCGCCTGAACCGCGTTGGATCGAAAGACAGAACGTCTTAACGTTCCAACGTTTCGGTGTTTCGAACTGCAGTACTGATCGGTGCTGCTAAAAAAACGGAGGTTCCGGCTGGGAACCGGAACCTCCCTTGGGAAAGCGCCTAAAGTTTCACAACATCCTGGGCCTGGTATCCCTTCGGACCCTTGGCGACGTTGAACTCGACCTGGTCGCCCTCGTTCAAGGACTTGAAGCCGCTGGCCTGAATAGCGGAATGGTGCACGAAAACATCATCCCCTGAATCGCGCCGGATAAAACCGTAGCCTTTTTCGTTGTTAAACCACTTTACCACGCCTTGTTCTTTGCTCATTTTTCCTCTTCTTGATTTGCTGATTACTCAAAACCCTGCGCGGCGCGCAGGCATTCAAAAGATGTCTGTTTTCGTTCCATCCGAATCCCAAAGGGAGTCGAAACCAAACGTGGAGATACCCCCCACCTCCAGACTTTTAAGACCCTTCACATCTCCATTTTTTTGGTGTTCGAGTCTGGCACGAATATACATAATCGCTTCAAAAAAAGCAACTTTTACGATAAGCGACCGAAAATTTTGCCCGGGGGAATCGCGGACGGGACGGTTAGTGTGAACGGTATCCGCGGCGTCAGGCTTCGAAGGATCCCGGTTTGGGGACGGTGGCCGGGGGGAGGCTCAATCCTTCCGGAAGGCATTCGGGGCAGGGACACAGGCTGCGCAGATATTCGAAGGTGTAGATTCCCGCCTTGTGGCCGTCGCTGAATACAAAATTGAGCGCGTAGTTGCCCACCGGCGTCACGTCGGTGCGCTCGATGGTCGACGGGATGTCCCCGTGGCCGACCTTGCGTACTCCCGTGAACTCCTCCAAGCAGCTTGCGCACATGCAGTTCTCACGGAGGTACCAGGAAGGATAGGAACTGAAGTGCCCGTCGTTCCAGGTGATATCGGTCTGCGTGGGGCTGACCCGCTTGACGAGTTTCGGCATTAAGTATGGCAAGGACTTCCCTCCGGGAAAATTCACATCTCAATTCTCATTCTACATCCAACATCGGGCTCGGGTCGCTATCGGTATCGGTATCGAAAGGATCCAATACATTATCCCTTCCTCCACCCCCCGCCTCGCAACATTTGTAAGCGCTGAATGCGAAGCTACGGCTTCCTGGTCGACTCCAGCGCCTTGTCCATCTTCTCCAGAAAAACCTCTCTCGACTCGAAACCGGTGCCGCGAAGACCGTCGATTTCCGTCCCGTCCGGCCGGAGGAAAACGAGCGTGGGCACTCCTTTCACCCGGTATTTTTCTATCAGCGCGACCGAGGCGGGATCCTCGGTGGACGTGAGATCCACCTTCAGCATGACGAAATCCGCGGACCGGGCCACGACTTCCGGCGCCGAGAAGGTCTTCATGTCCATTTCCTTGCAGGGAACGCACCAGTCGGCATAGAAGTCGATGAACACGGGCTTGAGTTCGGCCGAGGCCTGTTGCAGCATCGCGTCGGAATAGGGGACCCACCGGATCGCCGTGCCGGCGGCCGGGCCCGCAGTCGCGGTCTGAACCGTCCTGAAATAATTCTCGACGCCCGTGACGGCCGCAAAAAGCGCGGCCGCGAAGAACACCACGCCGACGAGATTGCGAACGAGCGGAAAGATTCTGCCCCCGGTCCGCGCCGGGTCGATCCAGGCGAGGTAAATGCCCGCCAGGAGCAGGACCAGGGCCATGGTCAGGTAGAACCCGAGCGGACCCGGGAAGAGCGCTTCCAGGAAGTAGACCGCCATCCCGAGGAGGATGAAGCCGAAAATTTTCCGCACCCAGACCATCCACGCGCCCGAGCGGGGCAGATTTTGGATGCTTCCCGAAAAAACGCCGAGCACGACGAACGGGATGCCCATGCCGATGGCGAGCACGAAGAAGAGGACGAATCCCAAAAGGGCGTTCCCCTTGTTGCCGACGTAGGTCAGCAGCGCGAGGACGAAAGGCCCGATGCAGGGCGCGGCGACGATGCCGACGGTGAGCCCCATCAAAAAAGTCCCCGTGAATCCCTTCTTCGAGCTTCCGGCGAGCCGGTTCAGGAAAGCCGGCATGCGGAACTCGTAGACATCGAACATGCTCAGCGCAAGCAGCACCAGGACCGCGGCGATGAAGACGAGCACGGGCGGGTACTGGAGCGCGGCGCCGAACAGTCCTCCCGTCAGCGCGGCGAAGACTCCCAGGATGGAGTAGGTCACCGCCATGCCGACGACATACAGGCAGGCGTGCGCGAGGAGGCTCCCCTTCCTGCCCCGAGACTGCCCGCCGAAATAGGAGATCGTGATCGGGATCATCGGGTAGACGCACGGCGTCAGATTCAGCGCCAGGCCGCCGAGAAACACGAGCAGGATCGTGAGCAACAGGCCCCGGTCGCCGAAGCCAGCTTCTCCCCCCTCTGAGGCGGCGGCCGGCGCCGGCGGAAGCGGCGTCGAGCCCCCGGTCGCCAGATCCACGCTGAATGGCTTGCGGACCGGAGCCAGGCAGGCGCGGTTGTCGCAGGCCTGGTAGCGGACGTTGCCTTTCAGGACGGCGTTTGTGGGATCGAAGCCCGCATCCGGCGTGATTTCGACGGTAATTTGAATGCTCCCTTCCCAGACGGCCATCGGAGATTCGGAGATCGGGAGCTTTTTCACGGGCGCCGGGGGGAAGGTGATTTTGCCGAACGTCACCCCGTCGACCGGCTCAAGTTCCAGCGTCGTCGGGATGAGGTAGTCCTCGAGCGGCCGGTCGGAATTGATGTGGTACGGCTCGACGATGGCGAGTTCGACGGCGGCCACGGCGGTTTCTCCGGCTTTCAGCGGTCCTTCCGGCGCCATCGCCCGGATCGAGACGACGGAAAGCGCGTCGACAGCAGCAGCGGCGGGAACGAGGCACAATAGCAGCAAGACGACGGCAGAGACGGGTCTCATGGAGCGGAATTATAGCGGAAAGCAGTTGGTAGTTGGTAGTTGGTAGTTGGTGGTAGTCGGCAGTCGGCAGTCGGCAGTCGGTAGTGGGGAGTGGGGGAAAAAAAGCCCTGAAGAGGCGGGAGAAGATGCTTCCCGCTCTTCAGGGCTGATGGTCAACAGGATGCCGCGGTTCATGCAGCCTGACGGATCTTCATGGCGGGATTTGCGCCGGAGCAGAAACCCTCCGTGCTGTGGAAACCGCCATTCGACAGCCCCTTATAGCCATGCTTTTTCCGGGGTTTCGGATTAGAATGGGAAACATGCGTGATTGGAGGCTTCCCGGCGCGGCGGCCGGCATATCGTGCCGAGTCCACCCGCCGGGTAGGGGTTGGACTTCGGCCTGAAGGGCTCGAGTCCATTGCCTCGGAGACAGGAAGCTTTAACAAATCGGCATGGAATGCCGATTTGTTGAATGCGGGGGTGACGCGCAGGATCGCGCGCTGGCGTCTCCTTGAGCGGATCGGGGTGTGGTGTGCTTTTGCTTCGGGCGGACCGAAAACCCCGCATCGGGCCTGCACAGGGCTTGAACGCCCGGTGCGGTGCAGAATGGGCGGCATGCCCGCGGTTTCGGACCGCTTCGTCCGGCAGTGAGAGTTCATGAATACAAAGATCAGGACATCGCTCATCGCCATATCGATCACTCTGGGGCTCACGGTCCTGAAGTTCTTCTTTTATTTCATCTCCGGCAGCGTCGCCGTTCTTTCGGAGGCATGGCACAGCTTCAGCGACATCGCCACGTCGGTGCTGGTCCTCCTGGCGCTCTGGAGAAGCCTGTCGCTGTCGAAGCAAGCGCCGGCTCAGCCCGCCGGGCCCATGGAAACCGCCGGGCCCGGGGCCGTCAGGCGCCTGCTGGGGCAGTTGTTCGGCAGGCATATCGAGATCACGGCATCCTTCCTCATCGGGGTTTGCCTGACATTTATTTCCATCTCCCTGATGGTGAATGCGTACTCCACGAAGGTCGTGATCATCGAAAAGCCGTTGATCACCGGCATCCTGTTTCTGATTCTGTCGGCCGGTTCGTATTTCCTTTTCCGGTTCCTCTCCGACGTCGGGCGCGCCGAAAACTCCGCGGCATTGATCTCCGACGGGCTCCATTCCAAGGGGGACATGGTCTGTTCCTCGATGGCCGGAGTGTCGGTCCTGCTTTACTATTTCGACTTCAACATAGACCGGTATGTCAGTTTCGCCATCGCGCTGCTGATACTGTCGTTCGGCGTGGAAATCCTGTTCAACATCGCCGCGCATTTGGTGCGCAGGAACGAAGCATTCCGGATGCAATACCGGCTTCTGGAAATTTTCGACATCGCGCTGAAAAAACAGACCTATCTCCGGTTTTTCAAATGGATTAACCGCAGATACAGCATCGATATCCTGAAGTCGAAGCTGGTGGTTTACGGCATCCGGGCCGCGAAATTCGCCGGCTATGCCCTCGTCTGCGCCGCCCTCCTCGCCGTCGCCTACGACATGCGTTTCCAGGTCCAGATGGACGAGGAGGCCATCGTCGAGCGGTTCGGGAAACCCCTGAGGAAGGAGCCGCTGCAGCCGGGCCTGCACTTCAAGCTGCCGCGCCCCATCGACAGGGCCCGCATCGAAAAAACGGGCCGGATCCGGGAACTGTTCCTCGGAAACGTGTCGCAGGAGGAACAGAAGCCCCTGATATGGGGACAGGAGCACGGCGACGAGATCCACTTCCTTTCGGGCGACAACAATTTCCTGAACCCCTATATCAACATCCATTACCGCATCCGGAATCTATATTCCTATTTCTACAATGCGGAAAACCCGAATGTGCTGATGGAAAGCATTTCCTACAAGATCCTGCACGACATCTTCACCAGGAAGTCCTTTTACGAAATCGCCATCACCCATCGGAAGGAGCTGCAGTCGGCGGTCCTGAAGGCCCTGCAGAAGGAGCTGGACGCGCTCGAGACGGGGATCGAAGTCGTCAGCGTGAATGTCAAGGACATTCACCCGCCGGTCAATATATCGGATTCCTTCGAGGAGGTCATCGCCTCCTACCAGAAGAAGGAGGAAGCGATCAACCTCGCGCTGGAGTACCAGAACACGGAGATCCCCTCTTCGCGCGGCACGGCCTACGGCAACGTCACCGACGCCGAGGCGTATGTCCGGGAAGAGACGCTCAAATCGCAGGCGGCGGTGGCGGGCTTCAATTCGAAGCGGGCGTCGTACCAGAACCATAAGACCGTCATCAGGAACCTGCTCTATTTCAACCATATCTCCGACGCCCTGAAGGAAAGGGAAAAGATCCTCGTGGACCCGACGACGGGGCAACTGGACCTGTACCTGGGGGGCAAAGACATCGCGCCCCTGCCGGAAGTGACCGGAAAGGAAGAATGAGGTCGAAACTGACATGAAAAAAACAGGCGTCCTTGTGATCGCGCTGATCGCGATCGGCCTTTTTGCCTACGGGTCGTTTTTCACGGTGAAGGAAGGGTTCAGCGTCATCGTCACGCAATGGGGCAAACCGGTCAGGACCATCGCCGAGGCCGGTCTCTACACGAAATGGCCCTGGCAGAAGGTGAACGAGTTCGATAAGAGGATCAACTGTTTCGAGGCGCAGACTCTCCAGCTGCTGCTGAAGGACAAGAATCCCATCATCGTCACCTGCTACGTCGCATGGAGACTGAACGACCCGAAGCTGTTCTTCCAGTCGCTCAACAACGTCGACAATGCCCGCATGAAGCTGGGAGACATGGTGAATTCGCAGCTGGGCATCATCGTCAGCGACTACGAAATCGACAAGATTATCAACACCGTGCCCGAAAACGTCAGGTTGGACGAGATCTACAGGCTGCTGAAAACCGAATCGGACGCCCGGGCGAGGCAGAAGTACGGGATCGAGATCACCGAAGTCGGCATAAAGAAAATCCTCTATCCCTCCCTCGTCAGTAACGCCGTCTACCAGAGGATGAAGGCGGAAAGGACCAAGGAGGCGGTCAAATATATCGCCGAGGGGGAGGAGGAGGCGACGAAGATCCGGGCCAACACCGACCGGGAAGTCAAGGAACTCCTGGCCAGGGCTTACAAGGAAGCGGAGGAGATCAAGGGAGAGGGGGACCGGCAGGCGCTGAAGATCTATGCCGACGCCTACAGCAAGGACCCCGAATTTTTCCAATTCGTGAAATCCCTGCAGGTCTATTCGCAGATCATGGATAAGAACACCACCCTGGTCTTGTCCACCGATTCCGACCTTTTTCAGTATCTGAACTCCAGGAAGCTGGTCCGGTAAACGGGCCCGCATTACGGCATGAATACGACGATTCTTCTGCACTTACAGAATACCCTGAGATCCCTGCTGCGGAATTATGCGATGGGGATCCTCCTGGTTCTCGCCGCCGCGTACCTGGCTTCGGGATTCTACAAGATATCGGAAAGCGAAATCGGCGTCGTCCAGCGGTTCGGGAAGGTGATCGACGGCAAGGTGGAGCCGGGCGCCCATTACAGGCTTCCCTGGCCCATGGACACCGTGACCAAGGTGCCGGTGAAAACGACGCACACACTGGAGATCACCGAGCTCTCGCTCAAGGGGAGCGCGGCGGCCGCAGCCCCCGCGTTGGTGCAGCCCCTCTCCTCCTATTGCATCACGGGAGACAACAACATCGTGTTCATCGATTTCCTGATCCGGTACAACATCGTGGACCCGGTCAAATACCTGTTTGTCCTGAACGGCAGCGAGAACTACCTGAAGCACATCGCCTGCTCCGCCGCGGTCAACAGCCTGGCCGGCAAAACGGTGGACGACATCCTGACGGTCGGGAAAAAGAGCGTGGAGGTCTACCTGAAGGAGGAGATCCAGAAAAGACTCGATCTCCACAACAGCGGCCTGGGGATCGGCGCGATCGAGATCGGCGACGTATCGCCCCACCGCGGCGTCCGCACGTTTTTCGAGCGCGTCATCAACGCGCAGATCCGGAAGAGAGAGCTGGTGAACAACGCGGAGTCCTACAGCAACGAGAATCTGCCCAAAACCAAGGGCGAGGCCAGCAGGATCCTGGAAGAAGCCGAGGCCTATAAATACGAAATTGTCAGCCACGCCGAAGGCGACGTCGATCGTTTTAATAAACAGCTCAACGAGTACCGCAAGGCCAAAACGATCACGAAACAGAGACTGCACCTGGATTTCATCCAGGAGAAGTTCCCCGGACTCAAGAGAATCGTCCTCGTGGACAATTCCGGGAAACAACGCATCATCAACCTTCGCATGCTCCCCAACTGAATCCGGGCGGGCAAATGAATGCCTACGGCTCCTTCGGCCCGGATTTTGCGGCCGTTTCGGCTTTATACTGTTTATAAAGATCGGAGCGGACCACGTCGATAGTCGCGCCTTCCATGGCCAGGCGGCCCAAACGCCTTTCCCGATCCACCCAGACATACAGGACCAACCCCTCCTCGAACCCGATGCGGTAATTCCTCAGCTCGAGGTCCTTGCCCTCGCTTTTCACGATCCCGGTTTCGAGCGGGAAGACGGATAGCCGTTCCACCGAACCGGAGGGCAGGAGATAGGTCCGGAAATTCTGCTGTCCTCCCTTCTTCAGATCATATTGGCGAATCCAGTAGTCGATGGTGTGGAATACGTTCGGGTTGAGCATGCGCATGTCCGGAGCAAGAGGCGTTCTGGATGCCGGGGAAGCGCCGCCTGAAGTCCTGAGGATCTGCCCGTCCTCCACTTTTACCTCATAGGAGGCGCCCGCGCTGGACTCGTACGAATAGGAGACGGGGACATCGTCCGAGAGGACCATTCTGGTCCTGATCCTGATTCGCTTTTTATCCCTGCTGCCGGGCGATTCCATCTCCTGCTCCGACAAACACACCCGGTTTCCTTTCCTGTCGGTCCTTTCGGTGACACTCTCCTTGCCGACTTCCTCTCCATTCATCAGGATGACGTAGGACTGCGCATAGTCCCGCGAACCGACACAGGCACCGAGCGGCAGCAAAGGAATGAGAAATAGAAAAAACGGGAATCGGTATTTCATCTGCATAATAAAGCCGGGGGCGGAAACGATATGGAACTCATACCGATCCCGCCCCCGGCTGTCTCCCTTCAATGGACAGTCCGGATTTTTGCTGCGCATGAAGCACAAAAAAATCCGGGCGCGGTTTACCTGATTTTTCCCTTAACCGGCTCAAGCTTCTTCATTTGCCCTGGGGCGCCGGCCTTTCCGAGACCCGGGTAATAGTTGGGCCCGAGACCCTTCGCCTTGCCCGGCACCGGTTCGATGTCCATGGCGACGGCGAAGTCGGCATTGTAGTTGAGAACCGCCCAGGCGGTCTTGGTGCTCGGGTCGACCCCGTAGGTGCCAAGGCCGTATTTGGGGTTGTATTTCCCGACGACGAACTGCTTTTTGCCGCCGAAGTTCTCATCCACGGCATTGACCCACTTCCCGTTTACGTAGGTTGCGATACCGATACCGCCGTTTCCGAGATGAATCATCCTGCTGAAATCAAGGGACATGGAAAGCACGTAGGTGTCGGTCTTTCCTCCCGCCCCCAATTCCGACATGCCCCACAGCGAAAGGATGTCGCTCTTGAGCATGTAGCGGTCGGGATTCGCCACCCATCCGGTATTGACGGCCTTGCTGAGAGCCCGCGGCGCGCTTACGACCATGTCATCACTCGGATCGTCCGGCGTATCGTTGTCATCGATTACGGAGGGGGTGAGGTCCTTGGTCATGCTTCCGTTTTTGCCCGCGAGAATCCTGGCCTTCGTCTTCCCGAAGCCATCCATGACCGCGTCATAGGAATCGCCCTGCGCAATCACGAACTGCTTCCCATTGGTGCTGTAGCCGTAGGTCTCTTTTTCCACGAAATTAAGCGGTGGCAGGAAAAGCCGGCCGTTTACGGAGTCGTCACCACGGGGATAGTCTTCATTGTCCTGGAAGTTGTTGTTTGCATCTCCAAAATAGGTGGCCGTCACGCGAGGCCCATCGATCCTGTAGACGTAGTAACCGACGTTGAAGAGTTCCTGGGAAATCTGGGTTTCCCGCTTTTTAACATCGCCATAGGTCGTATTAAACGTGTCCAGACTGGCGGCAGCATAGAATTTTGTGCTGCCGGCCATATGAATGATCTGCTGAACCTGGCTCTTGCCGTTGGGGCTGGCGACCAGGGCTCGATTGTGGAGATGGTCGTGCCCGGACAGCATGTACCTCACGCCGTTATTCGCCAGGCAGGCGTAGAAGACGTTCTGGGTCGAGGATTTCGAACCCGGATTGCTTCCGAAGAAACCATCCGCGTGGTTCGCGCCCATGAGGCCCCGATGCGAAAACACGAATGCATGCTCGGTCCCCCGGGTAGCCTTGTCCAGCCGCGCGCTGATCCAGTCCTGCTGCATGCCGGGCCAAAATTCGGTATTGGCAATGTCATACTTTGCTTTGACGATAAAATCCTCAAACGGCCAGGTAGCCTCAAATCCATAAAAATTGGTGGATGGAAGCCCGCTGCTGGCTATACGAAAATACGCTCCCTCCGGAATCCCCCCGCCCGGCACAGCCGCGGTCGCCTTATAGACAATCCACCCCAGGTAGTACCACGCCTCGCCGTATTCCGGAACGACGGCCGGATCATTTTCTATGTTACTGACGATGAATCTCGTCCCCTCCACATCGACGATGACGAACCGGGCGTTGTTGCCCTCGACTCCATAGTCGAAGGAGTAGCTCAGCCCGTCCAGGATATCCACATCCATCATCACATCGCTAGGGCTGCTGAAATTTGTCGCGCCGAAGGTATCCGACAGTCCCTGAGTCTGCGGGAAGCTTGCCTTGAAAGCAGGAACGTTCACATTATAATCGGGATCCCGTCCATAGAGATACCCGTAGGTCTCGTGGTTGCCGCGCAGCGGGAAGAAACCGATCCCGAGGTCCAGCAGGGGCTTTGCCGCGGCGGCACGGGCCGCCATCCCGGCATCTCCTGCCCTGTCGGTCAAGTCTCCTACCTGAACGACAAACTTGACACCCGCCTTGACGAATTCCTCCTGGAAGGCTTTCGCAAGCGCGGCGCTCACATATTCCGGGTTCTTGCCTTCAGGATCATCAGCCACCGTCCACTGGGTATCCGCCATCACGCCGAATGACCAGGGAGCCACATCGTAGCGCCCCCCGCCCCCGGCATAGACGAATGTCGAGAATGCCAGCAGCAGAAGCAGCGCGGCGGGAATCAGGCGTGTTGCCTTCATCATGTTATAGCCAATCTTATTCATCACGTTCTCCTCTATTTAACTGTTTGGCCTGCCTTATTTAGGGACGGGGTTTCCCAACCGAGCGTGCCCACGCCCTGTCCCTGGCTTGCTGAACTGGCCGGATCGTCAGGAGAAGCTGATTGCAGCGACCGGAATGATTCCCTGTTGCTCGAGTCTACGCGACTGACACCCTCGTTTGTGCCCTATGCGTGCTTCGCTGCCAAAAGCCAAAGAAGGACGAAAACCTAGCCAACTAAACAACTAATATTGTTGGCTCCTTGATATCACCGGCGCGGCAGAAATTGCAAGAACTTTAATGAAAATTCGGTTAAGAATCGGTTAAGAATTTGTTTAGCGAGTGAATGATTATTCGACAGGAAGAGAAGCCCGTTCCGCGGCCCAATCGCTGCGTCGCACCGCGCCGGGCAAATCCGGTTACGGCGCATGCACCGGCAGGAGTCTCGCCAACCGGTCCAACTGCTCCTTATCCAGCGTGATCAGCTCAGGAAGAAAACGGCGATCATGACCAGAACGATGGCGGCCTGGGTCCGGCGCACCCGCCCGGGATGCTTCTTTTTCAAAATGTGATAGTACTTCGCGAGGTAGAGCATCAGGACGATGATGGCGGCGCTCAGCGCAAAACAGCCGGCATACCCCATCTGCTGCCCGAGAAACGGAGTCATGAGCCGTCCCCGGAGAAACGCGAAGATGATCCACAAATGCACGCCGTAGACCAGCAGCGATTCCTGCCCCGCCACCCGGATCAGCCCGGGAACCCATTTTTGCCCCGCCTCGAGCCGGTACAGGAGATAACAGATCCCGAGGACGCAGCCGAGACGGATCATCATGTAGAGCGGGCTGGTAGTGTAGAAGTTGACGTGTCCGGGCAGCGAGCAGGGCGCGCCGCGCAATAGCAGGCCGGCGGCTATGAGGAATGCGCCGCCCAGGGCGGCATTGCGCAGGAATGCAGCCGGCAGGCCGCGCTCCACCGATCTCAGGAAAAAGCAGCAGGCGCTGCTCCCCGACAGCACGAAAAACACCCAGGGGAATACCGGGAACAGAGACACGCCGTGCGGATTCAATAGAAGCGCCAGGGAAAGGGGCAGCGTCTCGCAGAAATCCTGCGCCCACACCCACGGCGTCACAACGGCCACGGCGACGGCCAGAGCCATGGCTGCCCAGGGGAGCAGGTTCCTCCTGCGCAGGATGAACATCAGGGCCATGACGGCAAGCAGCGAGACGACGATGCACTGCAGGATGTCGGCCTTGAGCGACCGGGCCCAGAACGCCTGGTCGTTCCAGTTCTCCAGGTAGCGGCTCCAGCGGAATCCCTGCAGGTGGCTGTAATAGGCCACGAGCGTGATGAACCCCAGGCGGCGCATCTGACGCCAGAAAGACGGACGGAAGCGCAACCAATCCTCCCACTGGCGGTCGGCCTGAAGGATGAGCGAGAAGCCTGTCGCAAACAGAAAGGCCGGCGCCACCAGACCGTTCGTAAAGGCAAGCCAGAAGAAAAAGTCGGACTCCTTCCTCAGCGCAACAGGCAGGTAGGCGTTCATCACGTGGGTTTCGATCATCACCGCCAGGGCGAAGCCCCGCAGCAGATCGATGAACCCATAGCGGGGCGGTTTGCCTGCGGCCTGCGATGCGATTTCCGCCATAAAAGAATCCCTGGATTGCCGTCCGATTCCCGATGAAAGGCCCCGAGATTACCGGAAATCCCGCGTCCGGACAAGAACGGTTTTGCAGACGGCGCCGGGAATAGTTCGAAAAGATCCCGGCTTTGCCGAACCGGCGTGTGCCGCGGATTGCCACGGATTTCACAGATTCCACGGATTGAACCGATGCAAAAAGATCCGTGTGATCCGTGAAATCCGTGGCCGATTTGCGTCGCGGAGGGCCCGGGCCGAGGAAAGGCGCATGAACGGGCCGGCGTTCCTTCTTTGCCCTGTCCCACCGGACTGTGCTATTTTCATCGGGCGCCATGAAGACTCCCGGAACGAATCTGCCCATCGCCGAAAATGTCCCGCTCGCCCCTTTCACGAGCCTGGGCATCGGAGGGCCGGCACGCTTCCTGGTCCGGGCCCAAAACGAGGCGCACGCCGTCGACGCGCTGGAATTCGCCCATGCCCGCGGGTGCGGCGTCTTCGTCCTGGGAGGCGGCAGCAACCTTCTCGTCTCCGATTCCGGGTTCCCCGGGCTGGTGATCAGGATCGAGCTCCAGGGAATTCGTCATCCCGGGGCGGAAGGTGGCGGCATGCTTTCCGCCGCGGCCGGAACGGATTGGGACGTTCTCGTCGAACACGCCGCGTCCAGGGGATTGGCGGGCCTCGAGTGCCTCAGCGGGATTCCCGGGACCGTCGGCGGCGCGCCGGTGCAGAACATCGGGGCCTACGGCCAGGAAGCGGGGGAGACCATCGCGCGGATTCACGCACTGGACCGCGCCACGCGTCAACCGGTCCTGCTCGGCGCCGCCGACTGCCGCTTCGGCTACCGCGCGAGCATCTTCAACACCACACGCAAGGACCGCTACGTCATCCTGGGTGTGGATTTCGAGTTGCGCCCCGGCGGGCCGCCGCGCGTCGAATACGCGGACCTGCGGGAGAGATTCTCCGGGCGGACACGGCCGCCGGACCTGGACGAAGTCCGCGCCGCGGTGCTCGAGATCCGCAGGGCCAAGGGGATGGTGGTCGACGACGCGGGCGCCGGCACGAGGAGCGCCGGGTCCTTTTTCAGGAATCCCGTGCTCGACGCGGAGGCCGCCGATCGCGTGGAGACTCAGGCCCGCGCCGGCGGGCTTCTGAAGGCGTCCGAAATCCTCCCGCGCTATCCTGCCGGGGCGGGGAAGGAGAAACTGGCGGCGGCCTGGCTGATCGAGCGGGCCGGTTTCCGCAAGGGCTACAGGATGAAAAACGCCGGCATATCGCAAAAACACGCGCTGGCGCTCGTCAACTGCGGCGGCGCCACCGCGCAGGACGTCCTGGACCTGATGCGATCGATCCAGGACGGCGTCGGGGAAATCTTCGGCATCCGGCTCGAGCCGGAACCGGAGTTCGTCGGCTTCGATAAACCAGAATAGAAAGCAGGATCATGGCAAGAAAACGTTCCCCCCGGGCCGCTCGTTCCGGAAAAGGCACCCATCCCACAGGAAAGAGTAACCTCGCCTTCGGCGCATGGGACGCCGCGGGACTGGCGCTGGTTTTCGTCCTGGCATTGATCGTTTACGCCCCGGCGCTGCAGGGCACCTTCATCTGGGAGGACGGATTCCACATCACGACCCCGGCGCTGCGGCAGCTCGACGGCCTCTGGCGCATCTGGACGGAGCCGGGAGTCACGCAGCAATACAATCCGCTGCTGCACAGCGCTTTCTGGATCCAGCACCGGCTGTGGGGCGACGCCCCCGCGGGCTATCACGTGACGAACGCCCTGCTGCATAGCATCGCCGTCTTCCTGGTGGTCCTGATTGTCCGGCGCCTGAGGCTGCCGGGGGCGTGGCTCGCGGGACTGATCTTCTGCCTTCACCCCGTATGCGCCGAATCGGTCGCGTGGATCTCCGGCCTGAAGGCCCTGCTCCCCGCCGTCTTTTCCCTCGCCGCCGGATTGGTCTACCTCGATTTCGACGAGAGCAGGAAGCGGCCGGCCTACGGGTGGAGCACGGGACTCTTCGTCCTTGCCCTCCTGAGCAATCCGTCGGCCGCGGCGCTGCCGCTCGGACTGCTGGCCGTCCTGTGGTGGCGGCACGGGCGGATCGGCTGGAAAAAAGACCTGGCGCCGCTCCTGCCGTGGCTCGCGCTGGGCCTCTGTGCCGCACTCGCCGCGGCGTGGATCGACCGGACCTATGCCGCGGCACACATGGCCGCATTCGGCCTGTCGCTGCCGGAGCGGTTGCTTCTCGCCGGCCGCATCGCCTGGTTCTACCTGGCCAAGCTGGTCTGGCCGCCCGACCTCGCGTTCAATTATCCCCGCTTCGACATCGATACCGCGGTCTGGTGGCAGTATGCGTTCCCCGTGGGCCTCCTGGCGCTTCTCGGTCTGGCCTGGCTGTGGCGAAAGAAACACCGCGGACCGCTTGCAGGCTTGCTCTTCTTCCTGGTGTCTCTTCTTCCGGTGCTCGGCTTCTTCAACGCTTTCGCCTTCCGGCACTCGTTCGTGGCCGACCAGGCGCAATACCTCGCATGCCTCGGGATCCTCGTCCCGATCGCCTGCGGCTTGATGCTCGCGGCCGGCGCGCGGGCCGCGACCGGGCCGGAAACGGGCTTTCGCCTCCTGAGGAACGGGAAGCCGGCGCCGGAAGCGCTCGTATGCGGCATCCTGCTGCTGGTGCTGGCCGTTTTGACCTGGAAGCAGAGCGGGATGTACGCCGGAGAGGAACAGCTGTGGAGGACCACGATCGCGCGGAACCCGTCCTCTTCCCTGGCATACACGGCCATGGGGGAAATCATGTTCCGGCGGGAGCGCCCCGACGAGGCGCTGGAATTCTGCCGCAAGGCCGTCGCACTCGCCCCCGGCGACGCGGAGGCGAACGCAAGCCTGGGGAACGTCCATCGCTACAGGGGACAGTTCGAAGAAGCGGCGAAGTATTACCAGGCCGCGGCGGAGCTGAAACCGGGCGTAGCCTCGTTCCACGGCAGCCTGGGTACGACCCTGGTCGAGATGGGCAGGATCCGCGAGGCGGTGGCCCGCTACGAAAGGGCGCTCAGGCTCGATCCTTCCGACGGTATGCTGGCCAACAACCTGGCCTGGATCCTGGCGACCTGTCCGGACGCCTCCATCCGAAACGGCGAGCGTGCACTCGAAGTCGCGTCCCGGGCCGTGGGGCTCCTCGGCGACCGGGACCCCACGGTCACGGGAACGCTCGCCGCGGCGCAGGCGGAACTGGGCCGGTTCGACGAAGCCATCCGGACGGCGGAGAAAGCCTATGCACTGGCGCAGACGGCCGGAGACCCGGAATTGGTGCAGTGGCACGCTTATCTGCTCGGCACGTATCAGACGCGCCAGCCGCACCGCGAAAGCTCCCTGCAGCCCAGGTAGAGCCGGCCGCTTCGAAGATTTGAACAATTCGCCGGAAAATGGCGTAATATGAAGTTCCTAACCTCAGGGGAGGACACTATGAAAAAGGGCTTGGCAGTCGGTCTGGGTTGTCTGGCGCTCATCGTGATCGCGGCCGTCGCGATCGGGTTTGCCGCGTGGGGGCAGTACAACGGCATGGTCACGCTGCAGCAGCAGGTGGAATCGGCGTGGTCCCAGGTGGAAAACGTCTACCAGAGGCGCGCGGACCTGGTCCCCAACCTGGTCGCGACGGTGAAGGGATATGCATCGCACGAGAGGGAAGTGTTCGAGTCGGTGACCGCCTCGCGGGCGCAGGTCGGGTCGATCAAGCTGACACCCGAGATGCTGAACAATCCCGCGGAGCTGCAGAAATTCCAGGAAGCCCAGGCCGGGATGACGGGCGCGCTGTCACGGCTGCTGGCGGTCGCGGAAAACTATCCCGACCTCAAGGCGAACCAGAACTTCCTCGAACTGCAGAGCCAGCTGGAGGGGGCGGAGAACCGCATCGCCGTCGAGCGCAGGCGCTTCAACGAGGTCGCGCAGCAATACAACACGAAGATCATGCAGTTCCCTGCCAAAATCTTCGCCCGTTTGTTCGGGTTCGACAAGAAGGCCTATTTCCAGTCGGCGCCGGGCAGCGACAAGGCCCCGACGGTCGACTTCAGCCGGTAGGTCCCCATGCTGCGATCCGCTGCTATCCTGGCTTTGTTCCTGCTGCGGGGTCCGGGCGTTTTCGCGCTGGACGTCCCGGAACTGCGGGAACGGGTGACGGATCTCGCCGGAGTGCTGACGGCCGATCAGGCGGCGGCCCTGGAGTCGAAGCTCGCCGGCCTCGAGCGAACCGACTCCACGCAGGTCGCCGTCCTGATCCTCCCCGGCCTCGAGGGCGAGGCGCTGGAAGACTACTCCATGCGGGTGGCGGAGGCGTGGAAACTCGGCCAGAAGGAGCACGACAACGGGGCGCTGCTGCTCGTCGCCATGAAGGACCGGGCGATACGCATCGAGGTCGGCTACGGGCTCGAACCGAAGCTGACCGATGCCCGCACGTCGCAGATCATCCGCAACGACATTTCGCCGCGTTTCCGTGCCGGAGACTTCTACGGCGGGATCGACGCGGGCGTGAGCGGCATCGTCGCGACGGTGCGGGGCGAATACCAGGCGACGCGTCGCACCGGGTCCGGCGGAGGTTCCGGAGGCCTCTTCAATATCCTCATCGTCCTGCTGTTCCCGCTGCTCTGGGTCCTCGGCGCCACGGGAAAATGGGGCGGCGCCATTATCGGCGCGGGAGCCGGAATGCTGCTGCAGTACACCATGATCAGCCACAGCCTGCCCTTCCTTCCGGTCGGCGGAGTCGTCGGCGCGCTGGCGGGGATCGTGCTGGGAACCATGCTCCGCGCCGCGGCGAAATCGATTCCGCGGTCGGGAGGACCCGGCGGTCCGTTCATCGGCGGCCCCGGTGGATTCGGCGGCAGGGGAGGCTTTGGCGGCGGAGGAGGGGGATTCAGCGGCGGCGGATTCGGCGGCGGGGGATTCTCCGGCGGTGGCGGCGGATTCGGCGGCGGAGGGAGCTCCGGCAGCTGGTAGGTCAACTATTCATTCCTTGAGCACGGCCATGAAACTGCTGAGCGAAGAAGACCACAGGGCAATCGAGCAGGCGATCAGGAAGGCGGAAGAGACAACCTCGGGCGAAATCGTCTTCACCGCGGCCGAGGCGTCGGCAAACTATCGCCACGCCACGCTGCAGGGCGCCGTCATCGGCATGGCCCTTGCCGCCGCCGTGTATCTGCTGCTTCCCGTGCCGCACGGGATACCGGCGCTGCTGTGGACGCAGGTTCTCTCGTTTGCCCTCCTGTTCGCCCTGATCCCGAGGGTGCCCCTGAGACGATGGCTCGTCTCGCGGAGCGAAATGGATGCGCGCGTCCGCGAGGCCGCTCTCGCGCAGTTCTATTCCGCGGGTCTGCACCGCACCCGTGAATCCAACGGCGTGGAGATCTACCTCTCGCTGTTCGAAAGAGAGGTCGTCGTGATCGGCGACCGCGGAATCCACTCCATAATGGGCGACCAGCACTGGCAGAATGTCCGCGACCAGATCATCGGCGGCATCCGCGGCGGGGATGCCCGCGGCGGGATCTGCAAGGCGATAGAAACATGCGCGGAAGCAATGGCGCATTACTTCCCCCCGCGCGCCGACGACGTCAACGAACTGTCCGACCAGGTCATCCGCCGCCCGGTCCATCCCGAAGCACCCTAGCAGTCGGCAGTCGGCAGTCGGTAGTGTCGGATGCCGATTAGGCGGGCGCAATCTCAATGTTCGCAGCGAAATTTTGACCAGCAAAGAATTGAAATATTGACGATTTTATGATCCTCACACTGCCGACTGCCGACTGCCGACTGCCGACTGCCGACTGCCGACTGCCGACTGCCGACTGCCGACTGCC
>CAZTHE010000050.1:0-28899 GCA_964613495.1 uncultured Acidobacteriota bacterium
GGAGCCCTTATCCGGAATCCGGAATCCGGAATCTGGAATCTGGAATCTGGAATCTGGAATCAATATTCCTACGTCATCATCAGCGATACGAGCAGCTGCGCGATGATGATCTTGGCGACCATGGAGGCGGGGTACACGGTCGTGTACCAGATGTTGGGGAGGTCCGTTTCGGTCTGCTGATTGGCGTAGGCCAGGCAGGCGGACTGCGTCTGTATGCCCGACATCAGCCCCATCACGGCGGCCATCGGCAGCTTCAGGAACTTGTAGCCGACGACGATGGTGGTCAGCGTGATGATGGACGTGATGGCGACGCCGGCCACGATCAGCCCCCACCCCCCCGACTGGAAGATGATGCTGAATCCGTATCCCGCCTTGGTCCCGATGGTGGCGAGGAAGAACACGAGGCCCACCTGGCGAAGGACGAGGTTGGCGTTGAAAGGCATCTCCCACGTGATCGGTCCCGTGCGCTCCAGCCGTCCGAGGATGAGGCCCATGACCAGCGGGCCGCCGCCGAATCCCAGCCGGAACGTCAGCCCCTGCCCGAGCGGGATCGGGATCATGCCCAGGAGCACTCCCAGCACGATGCCGAGGGAGAGGGAGAGGTAGTCGGTCTCCGTGATGGACTTGAGCGAATCCCCGAAATATTTGGTCGCCCGCTCCATGTTTTTGCGGTGCGTGAGGACGCGGATGCGGTCTCCCATTTCCAGCACCGTGTCCGGCCGCGGCACGATGTCCACGTCGCCGCGCCTCAGGCGTGTGATGACCGCGTGCAGTTCATGCGTCAGGTTCAGCTCATGGATGGACTTGCCCACGATTTCCTTGTTTGAGACGAAGATCCGGCGGTAGCGGATGCCCCCTAGCCCTTCGGCGAGGTGTTCCGGGGCGATTTCGCCGAAGAGTATTTCCGCGCGCCGCAGGGCGTCGGCGTCCCCCGCGGCAACGACGAAGTCGTTCAACTCGAGGACGGCGGCGGGGACTACGATGTCGGTCTTGTCGCCCTTGCGGATGCGCGTGAGGATAAAGCCTGCGTCGCCCATCGGGCGCAGCGTCTCCTCGACCGTTTTTCCGACGACGGCCGGGTTCGTCACCCTGAAGGTGCGGCTGAAGATCTCCTCGGCGGCCGTTTCCTTTTTGGCTTCGAGCGCCTCCTTGTCCTTGTCGACCTTCAGGAGCTTGCCGGCGAGGAAGAACCACAGGATGACGCCGAAGACGCCGAACGGGTACGTCAGGCCGTAGGTAACGACGGTGCTGCTGGCGTTGAGGTCGCGCATCTCGTGCGGTAGGTTGGCGGAGAGGTGCCGCGCCGTCTCCGTCGCCGTGGCCATCGCCGGCGTGCTGGTCAGCGCGCCGCAGAACAGGCCTGCGGCGCTGGGTGCGGAGATGCCCATCACCCGCATGGCGACGACGGCCAGGATGCCGCCGGCCAGCAGGGTCAGGAAGGCGATGACGCTGAAGCGGAAGCCGCGCTTGCGGAAGGAGGCGAAGAACCCGTGGCCGGCCTGCAGTCCCATCGGGTAGACGAACAGGACCACCCCGATAACGTAGATGTGCTCCGGCAGGCTCAGGCGGCGGTCCAGGGCGCCGAAAAAGATCCCGACGAAAAGCACGGCGGCGACCCCGAGCTTCAGGCCGCCGACGTTGATGTTGCCGATCAGGTACCCGAGTCCGATGATGATGAAAAGGAGCAGAAGCAGATTCTGGGCCAGAAGATCCAGCACGGCATTTCCCCTGTTCTTTCAATACAGACGAAACAACGACGTTGAAGCGTCCTATTTTCCTCCTCTACCGCAGTTTCTGCCAGAGGAAGGTATAGGCCAGGGCGTTCATGTGGGCCGTCTGGGCGTTGTCGGCGGCGCCGCTGTGGCCCCCTTCGACGTTTTCGTAATAGAGGGCGGGGAGCCCCAGTTCCTTCAGCCTGGCCATCATCTTGCGGGCGTGGCCGGGGTGAACGCGGTCGTCGCGGGTGGACGTCGTGAGCAGGATGGGTGGGTATCCCGCCCCCGGCTTCACGTTGTGATAGGGTGAAAATGTCCGGATGAAGGCCCACTCCTCGGGCTTGTCCGGGTCGCCGTACTCGGCCATCCAGGACGCCCCGGCCAGCAGCCGGGAGTACCGCCGCATGTCCAGCAGCGGGGCCTGGCAGACGAGGGCGCCGAAGAGGTGCGGGTACAGGGTGAGCATGTTGCCCGTGAGCAGTCCCCCGTTGCTGCCGCCCTTGGCTCCCAGATGCCGCGGCGAGGTCACCCTTCTCGCAATGAGGTCCTGCGCCACGGCCGCGAAATCCTCGTAGGCCCGGTGGCGCTTGTCCTTCAACGCCGCCTGGTGCCAGCGCGGACCGTACTCGCCGCCCCCGCGTATGTTGGCCACGACGTAGACGCCTCCCTGCGTCAGCCAGGCGCGGCCGACTCCGCCGCCGTATTTCGGGGTCTCCGCGATCTCGAATCCGCCGTAGCCGTAAAGCAGCGTCGGGTTCATCCCGTTCATCTCGAGCCCCTTGCGGGAAACCTGGAAGTACGGGACCCGCGTCCCGTCTTTGCTCTTCACGAAATGCTGGCTGACCTCGAACCCGGTGGCGTCGAAAAAGGCCGGCAGTTCCTTGAGCTTCTGGGGCGCCTTCCCTACCGTTCCGCAGGAGAGGGTGGAAGGCGTCAGGAAGCCGCTGACCGTCAGGAAATACTCGTCGCTTTCATCCGGGTCCACCCCGCTGGCGGAAACGCTGGCGAATCCGGGCGCGCCCGCGAGAGGCGCGCGGTCCCAGCCGGACGCTCCCGGGGTGAGCACCGTGAGCGTGTTTTTCACGTCGTCGAGCACGTTGAGGATCAGGTGGCGCCGCGTCCAGCCGGAGCTTGCCAGAGATCTCGTCGCGGTCGGCTCGAAGAGTACGGCCAGGGTCCGGTCGCCCTTCATGAAATCGTCGAAGCGCGCGGCGAGGAGGGATCCGGCGGCGTGCGTCGTGCCGCCGACGGTCCACGGCGAGCGCAGTTCGACCAGGAGCCATTCGCGATGGGCGGAGGCCATGGCGTCGCCCGGGACGTCGACTTTTTCCCGCTTCCCGTCCGGCGTCAACAGGAACAGCTCGCTCGTGTAGAAGGTCGGCGACCGCGTGGCGAAGTGGCGCTCGAATCCCGGCGTGTCGTCATGGAAGGCGCTCGCCGAGACATCGGTGGCGCTGCCTTCGAAAACGGTTTCGGCGGCGGACAGCGGAGTGCCCCGCGTCCAGCGTTTCGCGACGCGCGGGTAGCCCGACGTCGTCATGGACCCCGGGCCGAAGTCGGTCCCGACGTAGACGTGATTTTCGTCGATCCAGGAGATCTCGGTCTTGGCTTCCGGCAGATCGAATCCTCCCTTCACGAACGCGCGGGTCTCGAGGTCGAATTCGCGCACCACCACGGCGTCGGCCCCGCCCCGCGACAGGAATACCAGCGCGCGCCGGTAGCCGCCCTCGCGCAGGATCCGGGCGCCTTCCCAGACCCAGTTTTCCCTTTCCGCCTTGCCGGCGGCGTCGAGGTCGAGCAGCACGTCCCACTTCGGGTCCGTTTTGCGGTATTCGTCGAGCGTGGTGCGCCGCCACAGGCCGCGCGGATTTCCTGCGTCGCGCCAGAAGTTGTAATAGTACGGCCCCTTTTTGCTGATGGAGGGGATGCGCTCCTTCGAATCCAGGATCCGCAGCAGGTCCGCCTTGAGTTCGGCAAAGCCCGGCGCACCGGCCAGTTCCCGGGAACTCTCGGCGTTGCGCGCCTTGACCCAGGAGAGCGCCTCTGCTCCCGCGACGTCTTCGAGCCAGAGGTACGGGTCCTCCGGCGCCGGATCGGGTTTGTTCCCTCCCCCGGCGAAAAGCCAGGCGATGGTCAGTCCGAGAGTCAGGACGCTCCATATAATCTTCATAGATGCCTCCGGTGCACGGGGGAGTGCTGTGCGGAATTATAAACTATTTCCGAAAAATAGGGACCGGATGCATCCAGTCGCGTGGGAATCGCGTCTTTCCTGTTGCAGTCTGTTGAAAGGAGAGAAGCGATGGACCTCGGGGCAATGGGATTCTGGATTTTTCTGACAGCGGTGGTGGTTGCATCCATCTGGAAGAAAAAGCACGTGGAGGCCATGCGGCACGAAACCGTGCGCCTCATGATCGAAAAGAATCAAAGAGTCGATGACTCGCAATTGGCAAAGATCCTGAATCCGGATCCTCCGAAGCCTCCGGAATGGATGGGTTTGCAGTCAAAGCCCGGCCGGCCCGGCGACGCTTACCGGGCGTTGAGAATCATCGGGACCCTGCTGCTGTTCGTGGCGCTCGGGCTTTTGATCGTCGCCGTCTGGCGCGGTATGATACTTGGGATGGCCGAGGAATCGGTCCTCGGGATCGCGACGGGAATCCCGATCATCGCCATGCTCGGCGCCGGATTTTTCGCCGCGTCGCGTTACGTGGCGTTGCCCCCGGACGAGAATCGAGGCAAGTAGGAATAACAGGTGAAAGAACCCCTGTCCGCCTACCAGTTGAGCCGGGCCGCCGAATCCGCCGTCATCACGTCTGCCTGTGCGGGAGACGCGGCGGCTTTCGGGGAAATCGTCCGGCGATCCCAGAACCGCGTCCGGAGCGTCATGCGCCGCCTGTGCAATCATCCGGATCTGGCCGATGATCTTGCGCAGCAGGTGTTTCTGAAAGCCTGGAGATCCATCGGCCGGCTGCGCGCGCCCGGGGCGTTTCACGGCTGGCTGCGCAAAATCATGGTTTCCGTATGGATCGAAGAACTGCGGCGCCGCAGGATGGATTTCGCCGAATGGGACGAAACGGCTCCCGTGGCCGCGCCGCGGCGGAATCCGGGCGAGCGCGTGGACCTCGACAAAGCCCTCGCGCAATTGTCTCCCCCGATGCGCCTGTGCGTCGTGCTGGCGTATAATGACGGGCTGTCGCACCAGGAGATTTGCGACGCGACCGGATTGCCCCTGGGGACGGTCAAGTCGAATATCTCGCGGGGCGCGGAAAAGATGAGATTGTTGCTTTCCGATTACGCCAAATCCGATCGAGGACTGTGTGATGCCGGATGAACTGGATGTCGATCTGAAGGCCTTGTTCGAAGAGGAGAGCCGGAGGCTGCCCGGGGAGCCCTTCCTCGGGGACATGCTGAGGCTTTTGGAAAAGAGGCGATTCCGGCGAATAATGCTGCGCCGCCTGGCGTACGCGCTGGTGCTGGCCTGCGCCGCCGGTCTGTCTCCCTTTCTGATCGACGCCTCGACGATGCTGTCCCTCGGGGTGAATGAACTCTTCAGCGCCGTGAACCGGCTCGTGAATACGTCCGCCGGGATGTCGGTTGCCCTCGTAGTGCTGCTGCTCATCCTTTTCAGGCGACGGCACGCCTCCCGCCTGATATAGTGCGGCGGGCGGCCCGAAAGGCCAAAAAGCGAATTTTTCAGACCTGACCCCATGAACAAGCGGGCGTTTGCCGTACTTGTGGGAAGCATGTTCATCTCGATGATGGGGATGGGTATCGTCAGCCCGTTTCTCCCCCTTTACGCCAATACGCTCGGCGCTTCCTCGCTGCAGGTCGGCCTGGTGCAGGCGGCCTTCAACATCACCGGCGTGGGCACCCTGCTTTTCGTGGGACGGCTTTCGGACCGCTTCGGGCGCAAATCCTTTCTGAGCGGAGGCCTCGCCGTTCTCACCGTTTCGTCGGTGGGACTCATGTATTGCGGCGACATCGTTCACCTGATCGCGTGGCGCTTCGTCCAGGGCCTCGGGGCTTCGGCGCACCTGCCGATCGCGCAGGCTTACCTGGGGGACATCGCGCCGGAGGGCGGCGAGGGGAGGTGGATGGGGTATTTCAACGCCGTGCTCTTCGCCGGCATGGGCGCCGGGCCCCTCATCGGCGGCGCCATCACCGACGCGTTCAGCATCAAGACGACGTTTCTCGTCATGGCCGTCCTTAACGCGGCCGGCCTGGCCGCCACGCTCCTTTTCCTCGAAGAGATGCCGCGCAAGACGGGCGCGCGCGGCCACGATTCCATCTTCGCGCCGCTCAGAAGCCGCATCCTGCGGGGCGTCTTCGGCTACCGCATGGCGGCCGGCGTCGGCACCTCGAGCCTCATGGCGTTCCTGCCGCTGTTTGCCGGCCTGAAACTCGGCCTCAGCGCCAGCCTGATCGGCATCCTCATCGCGGCGCGGACCCCTGTTGCCGTCCTGCAGTCCTATACCGGACAACTGGCCGACCGGTGGAACCGGCGCACCATGGTGGTCTGGGGCGGTCTCGTCTCGGCGGCCGCCATCGCGCTGCTGCCGCTGTCGGGCGGATTCTGGCTGCTGCTGTTTTTCTACCTTGCCGCCACTCTCGGGCAAACCTACGGGATTCCCCCGGCCAACGCCTATGTGGTCCATGAGGGCCGTGTCTACGGCATGGGCGCTTCCATGACCATGTTCATGATGGCCATGCAGGTCGGCAACGGCGTCGGCCCGGTCGTGCTGGGAAGCATCGCGGACCGGCTGGGCCTTCCGTCCGCGTTTTATGCCGCGGGAATCTGCGCCGCCGGAGGCGTCGCGTCCTTTGCGTGGATGGTTCGGTCCGGGACCCGGGAAAACACGACCCGCTGAAGAAACCCGTTCCGGATTTCGAATGCCGGGATCCGGACTCCTGAATCATCGGAGCAAGCCGAGGTCGGCCGTGGGAAGGAACCGCGGCACGGCCCGGCGCAGTGTCGCCTGCTCGAAGGCGTAGGCGAGTCCGATCAGGCGCGGCTCGCTCCAGGCGCGGCCGAAGAACGAGATCCCGACCGGCAATCCGAACACCTGTCCCGCCGGCACGGTGATATGCGGATAGCCTGCGACGGCCGGCAGCGTGGACGCCCCGCCGCCGGTGTAGTGGTCCCCGAGCAGCAGGTCCGTGGGGAACGCCGGATCGGTGGTGGGAGCCACGAGCGCATCCAGCCTCTGATCGCACATCGCCGCATCGATCCCCTCGACGGCGGAATACCGGCGGCATGTTTTCAATGCGTCGCGATACTCCCTGGAGGCGAGGGAGCCCTTCGCCTCGGCCTGCAGAAACAGTTCCTGGCCGAAATAGGGCATTTCGCGGTCGCGGTTCGCCTCGTTGAACGCGATGACGTCCGCGAGCGTCCTGCAGCGGGCTGAATCCCCGAGCGAGGCGAGGTACTTGTTGAGCCCGTCCTTGAACTCGTACAGCAGCACCTCGAATTCGGCATCGCCCACCCTGCCCGGGGAATCCATCCGGACCGGATCGACGATTTCGGCGCCGAGCTTCTTCATCGCTTCGATCGATTCTTCCATGATGCGCGCCACGTGCTCGTTGCGCCCGAACAGCTGCCGGGCTACCCCGAGGCGCGCGCCCCGGAGGGCATCGGCGTCCAGGAACGCCGTGTAATCCTCCGCGGCCTGGCCGGCGCTGCGTTTTGTGGCCGTGTCCCGGGCGTCCTGTCCGGCGAGGACGGTCAGGAGCGCGGCCGCGTCGGCCACGGTCCGGGCCATGGGGCCGGCGGTGTCCTGCGTTTCGGAGATCGGGATGATGCCCGCGCGGCTCACCAGGCCGACGGTGGGCTTGATGCCGACGACGCCGCAGATGCTCGAAGGGCAGACGATCGAGCCGTCCGTTTCGGTGCCGACGGCGGCGGCGCACAGGTTGGCCGACGCGGCCACGCCGGATCCGGAACTCGAGCCGCAGGGATTGCGGTCCAGCACATAGGGGTTCCTGGTCTGACCCCCGCGTCCGCTCCAGCCGCTGGTGGACCGGCCCGACCGGAAATTTGCCCATTCGCTGCAATTGGTCTTTCCCAGGATCACGGCGCCGGCCTCGCGCAGCCGCCGGACGATTTCCGCGTCCTTCGCGGGTTTTGCGCCCACGAGCGCGAGCGATCCCGCCGTGGTTTCCATGCGGTCCGCCGTCGCGATGTTGTCCTTGATCAGGACGGGGATGCCGTGCAGCGGTCCCCGCGGGCCATGCTTTTCCCTCTCGCGGTCGAGCGCTTCCGCATCCTCCAGCGCGTCCGGGTTGCGCTCGATCACGGAGTTGAGGCTCGGCCCGGTTGCGTCCACCGCTTCCATGCGGGCGAAATACGCCCCGGCGAGCGCCCGCGCGCTCAGGCGTCTCCCCGCCTGCGCCCGCTGAAGCTCTTCGATGGACGCCTCGGCGTACTCGAATTCGGGAATATTCCACCGTGCGCCCGCACTCCCCGGCGCGCCGTCTTGCGCGGCGCCCCGGTCTTCGGTCTTCGAACCGCAGCCCACGGCAATGGCCGCCGTGCCGGCCGCGAGGCCCGCCTTGAGGAAGTTCCGTCGTCGCATGGCAACCGCTCCCGATTATGACTCCATTCTACGTTCATTCGCTTCCCGCCCACAATCGAATATCTCCACCGGGCGGCGGGGATAATTCCCGAAATTCGTTCATTTCGCGGCGGAGGCCGGTTTGGCGGAGTCTCGGCCTTCGGGCAATTACGGATTCCCGCTTGGCAAAATCCCCGGCGCCGCTACAATAACCCCATGCCAACGAATATCGAGATCAAGGCGAGGACGCAAAATTTAGACGGGCTCCGGTTGCGGCTCGAAGCCATGAGCGGCGGGACCGGGGAGAGGCTTCTGCAGGAGGACACGTTCTTCCACTCGCCCAACGCGAGGCTGAAGCTGCGCGTCCTGCAATCGGGTCCGGCGCAGCTGATCCACTACGAACGGCCGGACAACGAGGGTCCGAAGCGCTCCAGCTATTACGTTTTCGAAACCGGCGATCCCGGCAGCCTGAAGACGGTGCTGGCCGGGGCGCTGGGGATTCGCGGCGTCGTCCGCAAGGAACGCTTGCTCTTTTTCGTCGGCCAGACCCGGGTGCACCTGGACCGCGTGGAGGGCCTCGGGGATTTCGTGGAGCTCGAAGTCGTCCTCCGGCCGGGGCAAACGGACGCCGAGGGGCAGACGATCGCCCGGACCCTGATGCTCCGGCTCGGCATCCGCGAAACCGATCTGCTGGCCGGGGCTTATGTGGATATGCCGCCGGTGAAGGGCCGCGACTGATTATTCCCGGCCGGCGGAGAGCCGAAGCGTGCTAATCTTAACAAAACTCCGGATGGCTTCCGCGGAGACGGGAGACGCATGAGGCTGCTGCTGGGTTCCTTGCTTGGGGTGCTGCTGGGCGCCGGCGGATACACTTTCTACTACGCGCGCGGCCTCTCCTACCTTTCGAACGATCCCGGCGCCTGCGTGAACTGCCACATCATGCGCGAGCACTTCGACGGCTGGCAGAAGGCCAGCCATCACGCGTTTGCCGTCTGCAACGACTGCCACATCCCGGACTCCTTCGCGGGCAAGTGGCTGGTCAAGGCCGCCAACGGCTACCATCACGCAAAGGCATTCACCTTCTGGGATTTTCACGATCCGATCCGGATCAAGCCGATGAACGCGGCGGTGCTGAACGCCAATTGCAGGCGCTGCCACCGGGAGTTCGTGCGCGGGATCACCGAGCACCGGATGCTCCGCGACGAGGAGCTATACTGCGTCCGCTGCCATGACGGCGTCGGTCATGGCCCGAGCCGCTGAGGGGAGTGTCGGGTATGAAGAAGAAACTGCTTTTCGCGGTGGTCATCCTGCTGATCGCCGCGGCGACGGCCGCCGTGATGTGGCTGCGCGACAATATCGAAACACGCAAGGAAGAAGCGACTCAGACGGTGTTCAAGGTCGTCGATCTCACCGAGCAGACGGTGGATCCCGCCGAGTGGGGCAAGAACTACCCCAGGCAGTACGACGGGTACAAGCGCAGCGCCGAGCTGACGGGGACCCGGTACGGGGGCGGGGGATCGGACACGATGGCGGTCGACAAGCTCGAATCGGACCCGCGCCTGAAGACGATCTGGGCCGGGTATGCGTTTGCGGTGGACTACCGCGCGCGGCGCGGGCATGCCTACATGCTTTCCGACCAGCGCGAGACCAGGCGGGTGCAGCTGCCGTTCAAGCAGACCGGCACCTGCCTGCAGTGCCACGCGTCGAACGTCGTGGCCTATCGAAAGAGCGGGCTGCAGGCGGGAGCCCCGGGCACCCTCGACGACCCGGTCATCGGCGAAAACGGATACGCGCAGCTGATGAAGGGCTTCGAAATCATCGGCGCCCTGCCCTACGCCGAGGCCACGAAGCTGGTCGACCAGCCGCTTGCCTGCATCGACTGTCACGACCCGCGGTCCATGCAGCTGCGGGCGACGCGCCCGGCATTCCTCCTGGGCATCCGGGCGCTGGCGGAATCCGCCGCGCCGGTGCCGCACCTGCCGTCGATCGAAAAGTGGCGCGCGGGGAAACGCGCGGAACCCTACGATCCCAACCTCCTCGCGTCCCGCCAGGAAATGCGCTCGCTGGTATGCGGCCAGTGCCACGTCGAGTATTACTGCGGCCCGAAGACGCAGATCTTCTACCCCTGGAACAACGGGCTGAAGGTCGAGGAGATGGAGGCCTATTACGGCAGTTACAAGTTCCCCGACGGCCAGCGCTTCTTCGACTGGAAGCACGCCGACAGCGGCGCGGCCGCGCTCAAGGCCCAGCACCCCGAGTTCGAGCTGTGGAGCCAGGGGATCCATGCGCGCAGCGGCGTGGCCTGCGCCGATTGCCACATGCCCTACATGCGCGAGGGCGCCGTAAAGATCAGCGACCACCGCGTGCGCAGCCCGCTGCTGAATGTGGCCGCCTCGTGCCAGGTCTGCCATAATTTCCCGGAAGCCGAAATCAAGTCGCGCGTGGACATCATCCAGGACCGCAACCACGCCCTGATGATGCGCGCGGAAGACGCGGTGGTCGACCTCATCGGCGCCCTGGCCGCGTCGCAGAAGGCGGGGGCGGGCGACGCGCGGCTCGAAAGCGCGCGCGAACTGCAGCGCGGCGCGCAGTGGCGGATCGATTTCGTCAGCTCGGAAAACTCGATGGGATTCCACGCGCCGCAGGAGGCTGCCCGCATCCTCGGCGAGGCCGTCGACCTCGCCCGGAAAGGCCAGCTCGAGACGCTCAAAATCCGCCCCGGCGCCCGCTGATCCGCGACGGTCACGAAGCTTCCGCTGCGGCGTCGGTTTTGCCGGAAACCGGGACGCCTGAAAATACGGGGAGCCACGCATGACACAGGATGAGCATCATCTGAATCTCGTATCCGTTTTTCATTATGTCGTGGGGGGACTGACGGCATTGTTTGCCTGCATCCCGTTCCTGCACCTCGTCATCGGGATCGCCATCCTGTCCGGCTCATTCGACGGCGCGGAAAGCCGGCCGCCGCGGTTTCTCGGGATTTTTTTCGTGGCGGTCGCAGCCGGCTGCATCCTCGCGGGATGGGCGCTGGCGACGGCCATGATCGTCGCGGGCCGCAAATTGAGGGCCCGGAAATCACACACATACTGCCTCGTGGTGGCGGGCATCGAGTGCGCGGTGATCCCGTTCGGCACGGTGCTCGGCATCTTCACCATCCTCCTGCTGATGAAGGATTCGGTGAAGGCGCTCTTCGGGATTGCCGCGACGCTGCCCGCCGCGACCCCCCGGTGATTGCGGATCCCGCCGTCTTTCCCGCATCGGCCCCTGTCCCGGCAAAATACCGGCGGCAATGCCGCCCGCCGGATATCCTTCCACCCTTCCACCCCTCCAACCCTGTAACTCTGTAACCCTTCAACCCTTCAAACGTTCAAACGTTTAAACGTTCCAACCTTCAAACGTTTAAACGTTCCAACCTCCAAGCGTTCAACGCTATAATACGGCCCGCCATGACCGAACAAATCCTGCTGCCGCCCGAGGCGGCGCCCCGGAGGAAATTCTGGAAGCCCTGGAAGTGGATCGGCCTCGCCGTTTACGCCGCGGCCCTGCTTTTCAACCGGTGGCTGCCGGGCCCGGTGGTCGCGGCGGCGTACATTTACGGGATCGCCGTCATCGCCTGCCTGCTGTTTTTCCTCTTTCGCTATCTGAAAGACCGGTTCTTCTGGCGCGTGCGCAACCGCCTCCTCGCCTCCTTCCTGTTCGTGGGCGTCATCCCGCTCGTGATCCTGGCAGGCGTGATCGCGCTTTCCGGCTATATCCTGCTGGGGCAGCTGGGCGGGCAATACCTCAACGAGGCGATCCGGGAAAACGGCCGGCGTCTTTCCGAGATCAACGCGGAGCTGGCCGGGCAGATCCAGCAGGCGCCGTCCGCGGGCGCGTTCCGCGCCAAGGCGGCCTCCGTGGCTGCCGCGCATGCGGCTCGTTTCCCGCAGCTGGCCGCGCGGCTGCTTCAGAGGCGCCCGGACGGGATGCTGCGCGCGGCTGCGAAGCACGATCCGCACGGAATCCTGCGCGAGCTTTCGCCGCATCCCGGCGACGCGTGGCGCGGCAAGGCGTCCGCATTCGAGGGGGTTCTTACGGACGACGAACGGATTCTCCTGGTCAGCCTGCAGCCGGTCCACGGCCTTGCCGGGTTTTACCTGGAATCGGCCGTGCCCGTCGACCGCACCATGGAAGACCTGCTGCAGCGCGAGAAATCCCTGTATGTCACCTTCGTGGCCGATGACAATCTCGACATCGACGTGACCGATGACGGCGCCAGGGTCACGATCCGCGATAAAGCAAAGGCGGAGGCTCGCGACGCCGAGGCGGAGAAACGCGTCCGCGAGCGGCTGGAGGAGCGCGCGGCACGGCGCCGCCTCGATCCGCGCAGCATGGTTTCGTGGTACGTGCCGGTCCGGAGCCGGACATACGCGTCGGGCGATGAGGAGACGAAGGCGTACGCGGTGTTCCGCGTCCCGCCGGCGGCCGTGCTGCAGGCCTATTTCGGCCAGGGCGGCCTGCAGGGCGGGGCCCTGCTCAAGGTCATCTATGTGCTCGCCGTCCTCTTCCTGTGCGCCGAGCTGTTGTCGCTGCTGATCGGAATCCTGATCAGCCGGCGCGTCACCCGGTCGGTGCACGATATGTACCGGGGCATCCTGGCCCTGCAGAAGGGGGATCTGGAGCACCGCATCCCCGTGCGGCGCAGCGACCAGCTGGGGCTGCTCGCTCATTCCTTCAACCACATGAGCGCCTCGATCGGGCGCCTGCTCGACGAGGTCGTCGAAAAGAAACGGCTGGAGCAGGAGCTGGAAATCGCCCGCGAAGTCCAGGCGACCCTCTTTCCGAAGCAGCTGCCGCAGCCGCCGGGCATGACCATCTTCGGCGGGTGCCGCGCGGCGCGCACCGTCAGCGGCGATTACTACGATTTCATCGTGGAGGACGAAACGCGCCTGAACATCGTCGTGGGCGACATCAGCGGCAAGGGGATCTCCGCGGCGCTGCTCATGGCCAATCTCCAGGCCGCGATGCGCAGCCAGCTTCTCGCCCGACGGCAGGAGGATCCGGCGGCCGTCGAGCAGAGCCTCGCCGAAGTCATGCGGCAGCTCAACCGGCAGATCTATCTCAACAGCCCTCCCGAAAAATACGCAACCCTGTTTTTGAGCCGGTACGACGCGGATGCCCGCAGGCTGTGGTACTGCAACGCCGGACACCCGCCGCCGATCCTGATGGATGCGCAGGGGACCCGGATGCTCGAACCGACCGGGACGGTCGTGGGCCTGCTGCCGGATGCCGTGTATCAGGCCCGGTGCATCGAACTGGCGCCCGGCGCCCTGCTCGCCATATTCACCGACGGCGTCACGGAGGCGATGAACGGCGCGGAGGAGGAGTTCGGCGACCGGCAGCTGCTGGATGCCCTCGAGCAGTCCCGGATGCGCGCGCCGGAGGCCATCTGGGGCCACGTGCTGGGCCGCGTCAGCGCGTGGCAGGGCGGCCAGCCGCAGCACGACGACATCACCCTCATCGTCGCCAAAGCCGGCTAGGGCCGGCGCCGTGCAATCCATGCTGTCTAGATCGAGCCGATACGGAGGAGCATCATGGTCGCGTCGTCGTCGGCCTCGGTGCCGCCGCGGTGGCGGTTGACGGCCGTTTCGATTCCGGCCATCAATCCCTCCGGGCCGCGCGAGCGCTCGTCGACGAGCATTGCCTCCAGCCGCGCCATGCCGAATTCCTCGCCCGCCGCATCGGCGGCTTCCACCAGCCCGTCCGTGTAGAAGAAAAGCGCATCTTCGTGCCGCAGCTGGATGCTCCGTTCCTCGAAGCGGCTGTCCGCCAGCAGCCCGATCGGGCGGCCCGTCGACGGCAGCTGCTCCGCGGACCCGTCTCCGTGCAGCAGGAACTGCGGGTTGTGGCCCGCGTTGACGTAGCGCAGCGTGAGCGACGCCGGGTCCAACACGGCCAGGAAGAGCGTCAGGTACGCCTCGGCGTTGTTTTCCTCGATTTCGGCGTTGAGCTGCGCGGCGAGCCGCGCCAGGTCGAGTTCCAGCGGCAGCCGCGCCTGGATGGTGGCCTGCAGGTTGGCCATGAGGAGCGCCGCCGGCAGTCCTTTGCCCGAAACGTCGCCGATCAGCATCGCCATGTTCCCGCCCGGCATGGGGAAATAATTGAAAAAGTCGCCGCCCACTTCCCGCGCGGGGATGGAGACGCCCTTGATCTCGACCTCGCCCGTGCGCAGGGGGCGGCGCGGCAGGAGCTCCTCCTGGATCCTGCGGCACATTTCCAGTTCCTTGTGCAGGCGCTCCTTTTCGACGAGGTGCTTCTGGTTCTCGCCGAGGTCCTCGGCCATGCGGTTGAAAGCCCGCGCGAGCGCGCCGAACTCGTCCTTGGAGGCCACCGGGACCCGGGCCGACAGGTCGCCGTGCGCCAGGCTCTCGGCCCCCTTCGTGAGGGCCGTGAGGTTCCGGGTCATCCGGCTGGAAAGCGGGAGGATGCCGGCGAGGGCCAGCACGACGAGGCCCAGGCCGTAGCCGAGGTTGCGCGCCGTGGCCCGGCGCAGGTCTCCCAGCCGGTCGCCGATCGGCCGGGCGATGCCGAAGGTCAGGCCCGACTGCGCATCCTTCCGCGTCACGAGGACCCAGTCCTTCACCGCCGCGGTTTGCTGCGGAGAGCCGGATTTGTTTCCTGCCTGCGGAAACGGCAGCGACCGGATCTTCTTCAGGTCGTCCGGATTCGTGGTGTAGAGCTGCCCGTCGACATCCTGGGCGAACGGGATCTCCCCCTGCCGCGGTTCCGTCCGCTGCAATACGTGAAACAGCAGGCGCCGCGAGCTGATCTCCGCGCTGACCTTGCCCACCAGGGCGCCGCCGCTGCGCAGCTCCGTGTCGAACTGCCCGATCGGGAAAGGCGGGATCCGCGGTCTCGGGACGCTGCCGGCCGCGCCGGATCCGGGAACGTTGGCGCCACCGAACAAAACGGCCGGGGGAGCCGAGGCGCGGTCGCCCGCTGCGGCGGCCGGACTTTTCGGATCCGGGGGAGCGGGCGGCGGCGGGATGAAGCGGGGAAGAGTCGCAGGCGTAAACTGCAGCGAGTTCAGAAATGCCGCGTAGTCGCCCATCTGCTCCTTCAGCCGGCCGGTCAGCGCCTTCATGGCGGCCTCGCGCTCCTTTTCGTCGAGGGACAGGATGCGCTGCGCCTCGAAGGCGGCGAAGCGCAGCAATTGCGCGTTGAGGTCCCGGCTCACCGATTCCATCCGGCTGCCCATGTCGGCCGCCATGTCCGCCGATTCCTCCGCGGCCACGGTGCGCAGCGCCCGCAGGGAGGAGTTGTAGGAATACAGCGTGATGACGGCCAGGGGCAACACGGCCAGAACCAGGAAAGACAGGATCAGTTTCGCGCGCAGTCTCATAGGGATCGATTCCTCCGTTCCCGTCGGGGGAAAGGCACGGTGTCCGTGTGCCGTCCGCTATGAGATACGCAGGAGGGGAAGGATGTTACTTGGCCGTTGAACGTTGGAACGTTGGAACGTTGGAAGGGTTGCAGGGTTGAACGTTCAACGTGCAACGGCCGGATTGCTCTTATTTCGGATTCAGCGTGAACGATACCGACGGTTTTGCGTCATCCCAGACGAAACCGGAGGCGGTTACACCCTGAACAGTCGCGGTGTAAGTTCCGTCCGGCGTTCCGCCAACGTTTTTCTTATTGGGCGCGGCAGTCTGCCATGCGGCTTCCGCCACTCCTTCGCTGTTGCTTGCGGCGCTCGTGACCGAGGCCGTCGAGGGACCCGTGATGGACAGCTGCACCGTCGCGCCCGGAATCGGCGCCCCGTTGTCATCTTTGACGGTAGCACGGAAAATTACCTTTTCGCCCTGCTTGAACAGGCTGGTTTCCGTGAAAACCGTGACGGTGTTTTTCTTTGTGCCGGTTGTCGTGTATTTTCCCGTCAGGATTCCGGTGACCATGGCGGCCGGCGTCTGCACCGCCCCGGTGACGCGGGTCGTGATGCTGTCGCCGCGGGTTCCCGAAGCGCTGGTTGCCTGCACCTCGATCGAATGCGGCCCCTCGGACAGCGCCGATGCGTTCCAGGTCGCCTCATAGAGCCTCGGGTTGTCCGTGTTCCGGACCATGGGGAGCCACGTCCCGCCATCGATGCGGTATTGCACCGTGCCCACGGGATTTTTGTCGAACACCAGCGCCCGGATCGGGTTCGAGGCGCCGGCGGGAACGGAATAGGCGTACGGGTTGTATCCGCCGAGGTTCGTGTCGACGGGGGCCGTGATCAGGACGGCGGGCCAGGCGTTCACGGTCATCGTTTTCGACGAGACGGCGTTGCAGTCGATCGCGAAGATCGTGTACTGGTTCGCGCTGGATTTTCCCAGGGAGTTCACGTTGAAATAGAAAAACCCTTCGTATCCCGGCCGATTCGGAATGAAGAAAGCCTCGCTGAAATCGTGCGTGTGGCCGTAGCCGTAAAGCGGCGCATAGGCCTGGTCCATGAGAGTGAGGAATTCGGGGAGCCCGTAGTACACGTAGGTGTCCGTCGAATCGCCCGTGGACGCAAGCGGATGGTGTCCGAAAACCAGCGTGAGCTCCGCGTCCGGGTGGGTATTCATCTCTCCGGCGATGAAGCCGAGTTCGGCCGCGTCCAGTCCGGCATAGTCGCCGTAGGGCCAGAAAAGGCTGAAGCCGTCGCCGCTGTTGTCCGCCGTATTGACGCCGAGGAAATGAAACTCTTTCCCATTCAACTTTCGTGTAAACGAAACCTGGGTTTTGCCCGTTGCCCGGCCCTGGACGGAGTTGGCCCGGTAATAGGCAAAGGTCGCGTCATTGTAAGCGTCGTGGTTTCCCGGAATATCGAAATAGCCGGTCGCATCGACGTAAGGATCAACGATGCTCTTGTATTCGTCCCACTCGGCCTGGTAAGGGCCGTTGGGGATGCCGAGCCAGTTGCCGTTGGTCGAATCCGTCAGGTCTCCCGAGACCATGATGAAACTCGGGTTGACGGCGTTGCGCGCGTCCCTGACCAGCCACAGGAGATTGGTGCTGTCCTGGCTGCCGGACGTGCCGATGTGCACGTCCGAAGTCTGGATGAACCAGAGCAGGTTATCGCTTTCCGCGCCGTAATAGGCCGAGTGCGGGTCTCCTGCCATCCCGGAAGCCGGAAAGCAGATCCACAGGAACAGGGCGCCGAACAGCGCCACGGATGCATGTTTTTGAAATATGCCGGTCATGATGAGCTCCTCCTCCGGGTCAGTCCCGTCCGCGGTTGTTGATTTTGCCGATGTAGCCGTCGAGTTTAGCGATGACGTCCGGATCCCCGGTCATGGTCCTGGCCGTCTCCAAAGCCTCCAGGGCCTCTGCAAACCGGTCCGCCCGCGTGTAGCTGAGGGCCAGTAGCAGATAGGCGTCTATGTCGCCGGGATCGAGCACCGTAACAGTCCTGTATGCGTCGGCCGCCTGCAGGAAATCTTCGCGGACATAATACACGCGGGCCAGGTTGCGGTACGCCGCTGCCGATCTCGGATTCGCGGCGATCGCCGCCCTGAACTCCCCGACGGCCAGGTCGAAGTATTCGTCGGCCTCGCGCTGTTTCCCTTCGGGCAGCTGCCGGTGAAACGCTTCGCTGTAATACTCGAGCCCTTTTCGATTGTGATCGGCGTCTTTCCCCGACTGCGGCGCTCCCGATCCCGCGACGGCGAAACAGGCGGCGATCAGGAAGGCTGCGGCCAGGACGATCGGAATACGCAGGGTATGCATGGTGAAACTCCTCCTCGTGCAGCCCGGGGCTGCCACAGGTGTTGGTGCAGTGCATCCTGTCCGGTGAACCCGCCGGCCCAGGATTTCGAGAAGCACTGGCTGGTCGTTGCCTTATTTTCCTGCCGCCGCCCCGTCAAAATCAAGAAATTCCTTTCACACGCGGGTTCGTGCCATTCGTGGCCAATCTGTTCTGTGCATTTGCCACGAATGGCACGAATCGGGGCCCGGACTTCGATCGAGCGGCGGATGTGCCGTCGATTTGCTTGTGGGGGGACGGTGCCGGGTGTATCCTACCGGGGTTTTCCGGACAACCTGGGCCTGATTTCGAATTTCACATCTCGAATTTCGCATCCGAAAGGACGCACATGGGACATATAGGAGTTCACGAGTTTTTCGTCGTGCTGTTTGCCGCGGTAATCCGGATCGGGATCCCGGTCGCGGTGGCCGTCTGGGTCATTCTCGCGCTGCGGCGCCTCCGCGTGGACAACGAGGAGATAAAGTCCAGGCTCGCCGCGATCGAGAGCCGGCTGCAGGGCCATAACTGAGGGCCGCCCGCATCTGCTCTTTTACGAAATCCTTTTACCCGTCGGTCCACTCAATGCCATGACAAAAAATCGGAGTATGAGAAACGGCGTCTTTGGCCTGTTGTGTGTCTTCCTGGCGGCCGCGGCGCCCGTCCTGGTCGCGCAATCGTCCGTCGTCGAACCGGGCGCGAAGGTGCGACTGCTGGCGGGCGGCTTCAAGTTCACCGAGGGGCCGGCCAGCGACACGGCGGGCAACGTCTACTTCACCGACCAGCCGAACGACAAAATCCTGGTCTGGAGCGTCGACGGCAAGTTGTCCACCTTCATGGATAAGTCGGGCCGCGCCAACGGCCTGAGCTTCGACCGCGAAGGCAACCTATGGGTCTGCGCCGACGAAAAGAACGAGTTGTGGCGCATCGCGCGCGGCGGCGCACCGGAGGCGGTCGTGAAGGACTACGGGGGAAAACTCCTGAACGGCCCGAACGACGTCTGGGTCCGGCCCGACGGCGGCGTCTACTTCACCGACCCGTTCTACCCGCGCGACTACTGGAGCCGCGGAAAGATCGAGCAGGACGGGCAGCACGTCTATTTTTACGATCCGGAGCGAAAAAGCCTGGTGCGTGTGGCCGACGGCCTGCGGCAGCCGAACGGCATCATCGGCACGGGGGATGGCAAGGTCCTCTATGTCGCCGACATCGGGGCGCAGAAAACCTACCGTTACGACATCCGGGGCGACGGCACCCTGGCCAACAGGACGCTGTTCTGCGAAATGGGTTCCGACGGGATGACGATCGACGCCGAGGGGAACGTCTACCTGACCGGCAGGGGAGTGACGGTCTTCGATCCCGCGGGCCGGAAGATCGAGCAGATCGCCGTCGACGCGCCCTGGACCGCGAACGTGTGCTTCGGCGGCACGGACGGCCGCAGCCTGTTCATCACGGCCACGCAGGGCCTCTTCGGCCTGCGCATGCGCGTGCGCGGCGCCGGCAGCCAGTAAGCCGCTCCCCTGCGGCGACGGGGCCGGCGCGCCGGAGGACCGGCGGGGTCAGGACGCGAGCTTTTTCATGGCCTTCTCGACGAGCGATTTCAGCCGCGAGCGGGCGCGGAAAACCTTCAGGCGCGCGGCCTGCTCCGAGCACTCCAGCGTCTCCGCCATCCGCGAATACGGCACGTCCTCGATGTCGCGCAGCACCAGGGCCAGACGCTGCTGGTCGGGGAGCTGATCGAGCATCCGGTACAGCAGGGCTACCATCTCCTTGCGGCGGTCGGGGTCGTCGGTGCCCGGGTCCTGCCGGCTGATCAGGTTTTCCACGCTGCTGCTTTCCTCGGAAGTCAGCTCGCTGAAGGTGCGGACCTTCAGGCGGCGCAGGCGCCGGAGTTCGTCGTAGCACTGGTTGATGGCGATGCGGTAGAGCCAGGGCAGGAACGGGCGCCGCAGGTCGTATTTCGCCAGCGAAAAGTAGACTTTGACGAAGACCTTCTGGGCGACGTCCTCGATGTCGTTCTGGTAGCCGAGATAATGATAGGCGAGGTTCAGCACCATCTGCTGGTGCCTGCGCACCAGCTCCTCGAACGCGTCCGGGTCTCCCTCGCGGCAGCGGGCGACCAGTCGGCGATCTTCATCCGTGTATAGTTCCTTTCCCACAAGATGAATCCAATCCTTCTTTTCACGGCTGTCGGACTATCCGCTGCAGCCTCTCCCCCGCGGACCGCAGGGTCGAGTCTTTCTTGCAGAAACAGAAGCGGACATACCGGGAGCCCTTTTCCGGCTCATGGAAGAAGCTGCTTCCCGGGACGACGGCGATGCCGATGTCCTTCACCAAATAATGCGTGAAGTCCCTGTCCGGAAGCAAGCTCAACCCGCCGAATTCCGCCATAATGTAGTAGGCTCCCTGCGGCGTGTGGCACTCGAAGCCGGAGTCCCGCAGCGCCCCCAGCAGCAGGTCGCGCCGGCGCTGGTAGGCGGCGGCCAAATCCGTGTAGTACCCGGCGGGCAGCGCGAGGGCCCGCGCCCCGGCTTCCTGGAGCGGCGCCGGCGCGCCCACGGTCAGGAAGTCGTGCACCTTGCGGATGCCCTGCGTCAGCCCGGGAGGGGCGATCGCGTACCCGACGCGCCACCCCGTCACGCTGTAGGTCTTGCTCAGGGCGTTGATGGTGATGGTGCGCTCCCGCATGCCGTCGACCGTCATCATGGCGTGATGGGTGTGGCCGTCGTAGACGATGTGTTCGTAAATCTCGTCGGTGACGGCCAGGACGTTCCATTCCCGGCAGAGGCCCGCGATGGTTTCCAGTTCCCTCAGGCTGAAGACCTTGCCGGTCGGGTTGTTCGGGGTGTTGAGGATGATGGCGCGGGTGCGGTCGTTGAACGCGCGCCGCAGTTCCTGCGGATCGAAATTCCATTCGGGCGGGTGCAGCGTCACGAACCGCGGGGTCGCGCCCGACAGGATGGTGTCCGGGCCGTAGTTCTCGTAAAACGGCTCGAAGATGATCACCTCGTCCCCGGGGTCGATCACGGCCAGGAGGCTCGCGATCATGGCCTCGGTCGATCCGCACGTGACCGTGATTTCCCGCTCCGGGTCCACCTCCATGCCGAAGCGCGACAGGGTCTTCGCCGCGATGGCGTCGCGGAAAGTCTTGGCTCCCCAGGTGATGGCATACTGGTTGATGCCGTCCCGGATGGCCCGGCACGCCGCCTCCTTGATCTCCTCCGGCGCTTCGTAGTCGGGCATCCCCTGCGCCAGGTTGATCGCGTCGTGGATCCGGGCGAGACGCGTCATCTCGCGGATCACCGATTCCGTGAAACGGCTTGCCTTCAGCGAAATCTTCGGTCGAGTCATGTCATTCCCCGCCGGGAGAGGCGGACGGCGCCAGCCGCCCGTACAGGGCCCGGTTGCTCATCACCTGTTTCACATAACCCCGGGTCTCGCCGAAGGGAATCTGTTCGACAAACAGCGGAATGTCCCCGCCGCCATATTCCTTCAGCCACCGGTCCACGCGCGAGGGCCCTGCGTTGTACGCGGCGAGGGCGAGTTCCGCCCCGCCGAAGCGCTCCAGCAGGGAGGAGAGGAAGCGTACCCCGAGCGCCACGTTCGTCCCGGCCTCGTACAGCCTGGCGGCGCTGTACCGCTTGATCCCCGCGCGGCGCGCCAGCGTCTTCCCCGTGGACGGGAGGATCTGCATCAGGCCGCGGGCGCCCGCCGAGGAGCGGGCCTTTTCGTTGAAGGCGGACTCCTGCCGGATGAGCCCGAGGACGAGCGACGGGTCCAGCCCGTTTTCGGCCGCGCGGGGGGAGACGGTGTCCCGGAGATGCACGGGGTACAGGAGCTGCCAGACTTCCAGCGGCAGCGCTTCGACCGGCTGCAGGATGTATGCCGGGAACGCGCCCCGCAGGCTCACGATCGCGTTGTAGTGGTCTCCGCTTTCGGCGTATATGCGGGCCGTCAGGCAGGACAGGGCGGGTTCGTCCCGCGGGTGCTGCCGGGCCGCCCACTGAAGCTCCGCAACCGCCAGGTCCGAAAGTCCGGCGGACCACAGTTCGCGCGCCCGCGCGGCAAGGCTCCAGGCGCCCCTGCCGGGCTCCGCAACCGCCGCCGCCGGGAGGCCGACGGCGTCGCACGCGGCGGTCACCTGCGCGAAATCGATTCCGGCGATGGAGACGCGGTCGGCGCCGCCCGCCGCGGCGAGAGACGCGGCGCGCGTCCCTGCCTCGATGCCGTAGTAGCTTTCGTTGGCCAGCGCCTGGACGCGCCGGTACAGGGTGCGGGCGTTTTCCCGCCCGCCCAGGGCTTCGTAGCAGCGTCCCAGCCAATAGATCGCCGGGCCGGCGGAAGCGGGCGCGGGGTGTTGCCGCAGGTGGCTCCAGAATGCCGCCGCGGCCTCGCCGTACTCCCTCGAGGCGAAACGGATGATCGCCAGCTTCCAGAGCGCCCGCTGCGAGTGCCGGCCCTTGGGGAATTTCTCGAGCAGGGTCTGGTAAGCGTTCCGGGCCTTCGCGGATTCGTAATTCACGTCGAAATAGGTTGCGGCCGAATAGCAGATTTCTTCCGTTTCCCGCGATTCGGGATACAGGCTCAGGGCCTTGTCGCGCTGCGCGATGAAGCGGCTCTCCTGCTTCAGCCTGCGGTAGCAGGAAGCCTGCAGTCGGATCGCTTTGGCGTGCAGTTCGTCGTCGGCGGCCGCGACCTTGCCGAGGTGTGTGAGCGCGACGGACGTCCTTCCCACTCGGTACTCGGCGTCCGCCAGCAGGAAGCGCCTCTTCCGCGCGCTCGCCGGGTCCGGAGCCGTGACCGTCCCCAGCGCGACGAGGAGGGGCCGGGCGCCGCGCGCGTCGCTGGCGCGGAGCAGGCCCTCCGCGCGCTCGAGGCGCGCGCCGTAATTCCGCCGGCCCTGGAGAGCCCCCGGCGACAGCGCGCTCAGGCCGCGCCGCGCCGCATCCGAGTGCTCCGACTTGGGATACCCGGCATAGACCCGCAGGTACTGCTCGGCCGCCTCGGTTTTCTTCCCGGCCATTTCCAGCGCCCGGGCGCGGTAGTACAACGTCTCGGAAGTCTTCTTCAGCGAGGGATGGTCCAGCATGGAAAGGAGGGATTTGGCGTCCTGTAATTTCAGCAGCGCCTGGCACTGCCCCAGCAGCGCGTCCGGCAGCAGGGACGAGCCGGGGTACTGCTTTTCCAGCCGGCGGAAGGATTCGAGCGCCTCGGAGAAACGGTCCATCCGCAGCAGCGACGCCGCCCGGTAATAGAGGGCGTAATCGGCCGTGGCCGTCCGGGCGGCATCCTCCGGGGATGGCAGCGCATCGAAGGCCGCCGCGTAGTTTTTGGCCGCGTAGAGATCCACGGCCTGCCTGAGGGATTTCAGGGCGGCGGGCAGGTCCGCTTCAGCGATGGGGGCCCATTGCCCCACCGCGGCCGGCAGCCGCGGGGCGCCGGCCGAATCGTCCCGGGGGGCGCGAGGGAAGCCGCAGGGGAGCAGGAGCGACAGGACTACGGCGGCCCGCAGCGAACGCTTCAACCGTTGCCGGTTCCTGCTGGCTGGGGTTTCCCGTCTTTCTTGCACTTCCGTTTTCTAGCTTTCGACACGAGGACCCGGGTAATCGCTCCCGAGCGTGGATGGATCGTTGTCTCCGAGGATCCGGATGATTTCGTCGTGAAAATAATCGATCTTTTGCGCCACGACGGGCGAAATGCGCTTCTCGTACATCTCCCGGCTGCGGTCGATGTCCTTTTTCAGCCGGATATACAGGTCGCGGTTGCCGCGCCCCTCCTTCACGTGGTGTTCGTTATAGAGCTTGATTTCGGATACCAGCAGCCGCGCGAATCTCTTGGCGTCGGAGTGGAGCTTCTCCTCTTCGGGGACCGGTTTGGGTTCCTGCGGCTGGACGGCCTGGGCCTCCGGCAGCGTCGACGGCGGTTCGGCCTGCGGCTCCGCGGCGGTTTCCGGCATTTCCGCGAATGTTTCCGCTGCCGCGGTTTCGACTGCGGGTTCCGCTTCTACGGGCGCTTCCGGTTCCGGCATCGGCTCGACGGGGGCCGGCTCATAAAGAGGTTCCGGCGCTCTCTCCGGGATGCTTTCCGCCGGGGGGACCGGGAAAACGGCCGGCCCTTCGACCGGCGCCGCCGGGGCGGATTCCACAACCGGGGCGTAAACCGCGGCGGCCGCCGTCGCCTGGGCCTCGGGCGCCGGCGGGGCGGATGGCAGCGTGGCCCCCAGGTCGCGCAGGATTTTCAGGGCCGTGTTCTCGAGCCGCATCGCGACCATGCCCGCCATGACGCAGGCCGTATCCGGTTTGGCCGGACCTCCGCCGGTCAGCAGCACGGCGACCGGCTTCTGCATCGCCCGGAGCGCAACGGCGTGCCAGGGACCGGAGGCGTCCTCGCGCAGGAACCGCAGCGGGCTGTCCTCGGCGAATTCGGGGACCGCGACCGGATCTTCGCCGTCCAGCGCCTCCTCGAGCAGGGGGTATTCGGAACAGGAAAAGGAACAGGAGGCGATGTTGCGGGCCGCCTCTTCGGCAAAACCCCGGGAAGACCACCCGATGAAACGTCCCTGGCGCACGGCGAAAAGCGCCGCCCGGGGATATGCCTCGTGCGCGCTGTCCAGCAGGAAAGAAAGGATTTCCTCCTGCGTTTCCTTCCGCCGCAGCCCGCGGAGGAAGGACACGAGCGCATCGGCCTGGGCCTCCGTCTGTTTCGCAAGGTCGCCGAGGATCTCGTCCAGGACCAGGTTCGACGCGGGCAGCTCGATGCGGCGGAGGGACTCGAGCTTCCGTTCAATTTGTTCGAACCCGGCCAGAAGGGAACCGTTGACGCGCTCGAGTTCCTGCTCGAGGTCGCGGACCTGCGGCAGGAGCGTCCGGTACGCTTGTTCCCTGAGGCGTTCGGCACAGTCTTGCGCTGAGGGCATGGATCGCTCCTAAACACGTATCAATGGTGACTGAAGACTACCGAAAGCATTTTGGGGTGTCAATTCCAATTTGGATCCCCATTTTCCATTCGGCAGCAACGGCTGCGGGCATTAAATAAATCAGGCGGTGGGGATGGGAGTCCGTGTCCATCCCCGCCGCCCTAGAAGGAGGTGATGTTCAATTGGGGTTGAAGTACCTATACACACGGAAGAGCCCCCGAAAGGTTCCCTTTTATTTGCATTTTTTCGGACGAATTCCGGAAGCCGGGCGCCCGTCCGGCCCGAAGCCCCTTTCCCCCGGCCTGTTCGGGTCGCACACGGGCCCGCATCCTGCTACAATCAGGCCGGGAAACCGGCTATGAAATGCTCGTGGGCTCTGTGCGTGTTTTTCGCAACTCTTCTTGCCGTCGCATTTTCGGGCTGTTCGGAGCCCCGGACCGCCCGGCAGGCCGAGCCTCTGCGGCGGGACGCAGTGGCGCGGGAGCGGGCGGCGAAGGACGCCGCGTTCCGGACCGGCGGCGAGTCGCCCATCCCCGTGGCCGACCGGGAGGCTTTTCGCGGCCTGTCCTATTATCCGTTGAACCCGGCCCTGCGCTTCACCGTGAAGCTCGAACGGTATCCCGCCCCGAAACAGGTGCGGCTGGGGACCAACACGGGCGAGATCCGGCGCGGCCTGCGCTACGGGTACTTCGATTTCGAGGTGGAAGACCGGGCCTGCCGGCTGAACGTGTACCGTCTGGACGAGGGATCCGGGGGAAAGAGCCTTTTGTTCATGCCGTTCCGCGACGCGACCTCGGGAGCCGGGACGTACGCCGCGGGCCGGTACCTGGAACTGGAGGAAAACACCTCGGGCGTCTATGAAGTGGATTTCAACCGCGCCTACAACCCCTACTGCGCCTACAACGGCGAATACAGCTGTCCGGTCCCGCCCGACGAGAACACGCTGCGGGTCCCGATCCGCGCCGGGGAGAGAGACTACGCGCCTCCGCGCGGCGCGAAAACCGCCCCGTCCGGGTTTTAGCCTTTCCGATACCGGTGCCGCGGTGCTATGATTCCGCATCGATTCACCCCTGGAGGTAATATGCCGGCCGTGCCCACGGACATAAAGAAACTGTTGAACGATACCAGTCTCGTAGTATTTCCGGAGGACTACATCGCGGTGTACCTGCCGATCGGCGTCAGGGTGATTCCGGCGGAGTGGTTCCGGCCCGACACGACCCGGTTCGCCGCGGTCATTCAGGAGCCCGAGTTGATCACGCTGATCCTGCCGCTGCGCAAGTGGAGGCTGATGCAAAACATGTTCGAGAAGTTCGACGTGAGCGGCCCGTTGAAGGCCATTACGTTCGACGTCCGGCTCTCGCTCGTGGCGGGCAAGTTCCGTGTCGCCATCGCCGCGGCCCTGGCGGACGCCGACATCAACTCCATCCCGATCTCCTCGTTCCGGCGCTATCACGTGGTGGTGCCGAAGGCGGACCTGCCGCGGACCGTGAGAGTGCTCCGGAAACTGATCGAAAGCGGCGGGAAAAAGAGCGCCGCGAAGCCGAAGAAGTAGAGAGTCCGCGATCCGGGATCGGTCAAATCCGCCCGTGAGCCTGTTTCGTGCGGTTCGGGATCGACCTGCGCCGGAAGGGCGGAAATGCGGCCGCGAACCGGCGCGCATCGCACGGGCTAGGTTTTCCAGCGCTGCAGAAAATCGGTGAGGAAGTTGTCGGGTCCCGCGCCGCCGGCCCGCTGCTCGAGGTCCTCCCGCGCGGCCGAAACGGCGGCCTGGTACCCGGCGTTGTCCAGCTTGCCCCGCAGCAGCTCCACGCGCAGGAACAGCAGGAAGGTCTGCAGCACGTCCGTCATGCAGTACTGGTTGATCTCCTTCAGGCGCCCCTGGCGGAAGAGATACTCGACGTCCTCGCCGGCGATCGTGTACTTTCCCGGGAGGCCGATCAGCTTGGCCAGCACGTCGAGGGAATTCCGCCGGTAGGCCGCGCCGAAATTGGACAGGAAATCGCACAGGTCGATGTGGTAGGCGTCGCTGTAGCGGCTGCCGCGGTAGGTGCTCCGGGCCTGGGCGGCCCCGAAATAGCGGGGCAGCGAGATGCAGTGCTTCAGCGCCCGCGTCTCGAGCACGGGCAGGTCGAAACCGCGGCCGTTGAACGTGATGAGCGTCTGGGCGCTTTCGAATGTCTGCCAGAACCGCGCCACCATTTCCGCTTCGGCATAGCGGTCGGCGCCGAAGCACCCGAGGGCCCGAATGCGGTAGTTTTCGTCGGCGTGCAGCGTCGAAATCGCGATCGGGACGTGGAAAGGGACGGGGAAGAAATCGCTCTGCTGCCCGCTCCGTTCCAGGATCTGGTCGCGCGCCGTGTCGTACGCCTGGTCCAGCGTCAGGCTGTTTTCGGGGTCGTAGACCTCCTTGACCAGCTCCTTGTCCACCCGCGTTTCGATGTCGAACACCAGATACTGTGTCATAGGCGCCCCGGAACGGAAAACGCATTCATTGTGTATGAGAGTGCCGATCTTTGGCAAGAATGAAAGATTCCAGATTCCAGAGGAAAAGCGTAGTGGAGGGTCGGTCGTGCACTGGATCAACTTCGAACTCATCCATACCGTGGCATAAGGGCAAACCGCAATCTGGAATCTGGAATCGAAGATCGCGGATCTTCAATCCCTAAGTTTCTGAACGATTTAGGGCGATTTGCGCAACATGTTGTGGTAGTTTCGAGCGCGCGCTACAATATATTGTGATAATTTGGTTGACAGGGCGAATCGATTCGCGTAAAAATCCGACTCATTCATTCGATGGAGCAAAAAAGCCCCGTTTGAGATCTTTTATTGTTTTGGATCGCCGTACGTTTTAGGAGGAGTTCGCTCATGAGCAGTAACAAAACGTTGCCTATGGAAAGTGTTGCCTCTGTGGCGTTCGTTGCCGATTCCCAGAAGGACGGCGGCGGGCTGGAGTTCACACGCAGCTTTACACAGGAGGGAGTATCCCCCTACGACGCGATCGAATGGGAGACCCGCACGGCCTCGATCACGAACGAGAAGGGCGACGTTCTGTTCATCCAGGAAGGGGTCGAGGTGCCCAAAGCCTGGTCCCAGACGGCGACCAACATCGTGGTGTCGAAATATTTCCACGGGCTGGTGGGGACTCCGCAGCGGGAGAAGAGCGTACGGCAGCTGGTGGAGCGCGTCGTCCGGACCCTGACGGAATGGGGAGTCCAGGGCGGCTACTTTTCGGCGGCGGCGGATGCGCAGGCTTTCCACGACGACCTGGCCTGGCTCCTGCTGAACCAGGTCGCGGCGTTCAACTCGCCGGTGTGGTTCAACTGCGGCATAGAGCCGCATCCGCAGTGCTCGGCGTGCTTCATCAATTCCGTCGAAGACACGATGGATTCGATCCTGCACCTGGCGCGCACGGAAGGGCGCCTGTTCAAGTACGGTTCCGGGACCGGCACGAACTTCTCCCCGCTGCGATCCTCGAGGGCGAAGCTCTCCGGCGGCGGCACCGCGTCCGGCCCGGTCAGCTTCATGAAGGGGTTCGACGCTTTCGCGGGCGTGATCAAGAGCGGCGGCAAGACGCGGCGCGCGGCCAAGATGGTCATCCTGGACATCGACCACCCCGACATCGTGGAGTTCATCGAGTGCAAGGCCAAGGAGGAGCGGAAGGCCTGGACGCTGGTGGAAGCGGGATTCGACGGTTCGGTGGACGGGGAGGCCTACAGCAGCATCTTCTTCCAGAACGCGAACAACAGCGTGCGCGTCAACGACGACTTCATGAAGGAAGTGGAGAAGAACGGGACCTGGTCCACGCGGGAGCGGCCCACGGGGCAGGTCACGGACACCTATCCGGCGCGCGACCTGATGCGCAGGATCGCCGAGTCGTGCCACGCCTGCGGCGACCCGGGCATGCAGTTCGATACGACGATCAACCGCTGGCACACCTGCAGGAACACGGCCCGCATCAACGCGTCCAACCCGTGCTCCGAG
>CAZTHE010000051.1:0-18013 GCA_964613495.1 uncultured Acidobacteriota bacterium
GAGCCGTGCTGGACTCGAACCAGCGACCCTCTGCTTAAAAGGCAGATGCTCTGCCGACTGAGCTAACGGCCCACGGTACGATGGCGGTGCGCAGTTTCGCGGGCCCAAACGGCCCCCGACGCCTGTGCAACGACGGGAAGATTAGCATGCCTGCATGCGGTTTCAAAGGCAGTTCTGCGATAAATTGCGCCGGGCGGGCGCATCCGGCGCGGCCCGGAAATTATTGCTGGAACCGGTAATCCGGGCTGCGCAGCGCGTCGGTGTCGGCGTCCGGCTTCGCCAGGATTTCCAGTTGCCGGTCGGTCACGCGCGACATTCGCTCGAGCAGGTCGGAGACCTTCTTCAGCGCGCCGACGAGGATTTCCATGTTGTGCGAGGATTCGAGCGTATACACCCGTTGGGCGATGAATGCCAGCGTCTGGCTGTCTCGCTCGATGGTCCGGACGATGAGACCCCAGCGGCCTTCCACCCTCGAGTATCCCAGGTAGCTTTCGGCCTGGATGCCGCCAAGGTTCGCCGAGTGAATCATGTCGGGGTGCCAGACCGCCGTCTCCAATCCGAGGCTTCGGAAATTCCGTGCCACGTCCCCGACGGTCTTGCTGAACTCCCGGATTCCGGCGTTCAGTTCCTCCGAGATCCGCTTCCTCAAAGTCTCATAGGTCATTCCGGTCATTAACGCGATCTCCTAGCGCCCGCGCGCCTATCTCCGGACCAGGTTCACTCTCCCCGTCACCGAGCGGATGTGCAATATCTGCAGGCCCGAGCCCAGCCTTCCCCGGGCCGATCGCCCGGGACCGTAACGCAACTCCTGGACCTCCAGCGGAAAATCGGTCCGCAGCAGTCCGCTGGCGGACGAGATGTCCACGAGCGCGTCCAGGCCCGCGGGCGCGGACACGTCGATGTTGCCGCTGATCGAGGAGAACCGCATGTTGCCCCGCCCCTGCTCTTTGGCCAGTTCCACCTTGATGTTGCCGCTGAAAGACGAGGCGCTCACCAGGCCCTTGACATCCTTGAGCTCGACGTTCCCCCGCACGCTCTCCGCGCGGATGCGCCCGGAGATCCCCGAAATATCGACGTTGCCGCTGAAGGACGAAAGACGGTTGAAATTGAATTCGGCCGTATCCGGCACGCGGACCTCGAAGTCCACGCGTGCGTTGCTTCCGGGGGCGAGCGGCGGACGCAGGCGAATCTCGATCCGGTTTCCGTAGCTCGTGTCGACAATGTCGACCTTCTCGCCGTCCTTGCCCTTCTGGCTGCCGACGACTTCGATGCCGTCTCCCTTGAACGCCTTCACCCGTATGTCGCCCAGGACGTTCTCGATGAAGATCTGTCCGCCGGCCTTCAGCGGATAGGTCTTCTTGAAATCGTCGGCAAACACGGCCCTCAGGCTGAGGGAAAGGGCCAGACTGAACAAAATCCATCGCGCCATGGAGACGATCCTCTGTTGGTCCTTCGCTGTATCTTAAATCTTTTCACAGGTTGACGAGGACTACAAATCATTTTTGCGGGGGAGCGGGCGCGCCCGGGGCGGGAATTTTGCCGTTGCGGTCCGGAAGCGGAGGCGCATATGCCGGTTTCCCGAATAGCGGGACCCAGCGTTCGAGGCGCGAATCGGGCGAGACGGCGATGGTCTCGTCGCGCTCGGGACCCGTGGAAACGATGGAGATTTCGGTCGACACGAGGTCCGAAAGCCTCTTGAGGTAATCGCGCGCCCGAACGGGCAGCGCGTCGTAGTCGCGGATTCCGGCCGTGGTCGCGTCCCATCCCTTCACGGTGGCATATTCCGGCCGGCATTGTTCCAGCACGCCGATTTCGGGGGGAAAAGACTTCAGCAGGCTCCCCTTGTACCGGTAGCCGGTACAGATGCGGATTTCCGGGAGTGTGTCGAGCACGTCCAGTTTCGTGATGACCAGGGTGTCGAGCGCGTTGATCATGCGCGCGTAGCGCACCACCACGGCGTCGAACCAGCCGCAGCGGCGCGGCCTGCCGGTCGACGCCCCGTATTCCTGCCCCTGCTGCCGGATCCGGTCGCCGACGGCGTCCCGGAGCTCGGTGGGAAAAGGGCCTTCTCCCACGCGCGTGGTGTACGCCTTGGAGACGCCGATCGCCCCGTCGATCTTCGTCGGCGCGACCCCGGTCCCCGTACAGGCGCCCCCGGCCGTGGCGCTGGATGCGGTGACGTAGGGATAGGTGCCGTGGTCCACGTCCAGCAGAGTGCCCTGGGCGCCCTCGAACAGCACGCTCCTGCCCTCGTCGATCTTCCCGTTGATGAACTCGGCGATGTCGACGACGTATTCCCGGATCTCGTCCCCGACGGACCGGATTGAGTCCACCAGGGACGCGGCGTCCGGAAATCCTTCGGCCCCGGGATCCGCCTGCCGCCGCAGGTCGAGATTCGCCGCGAGACTGGCGCGGAGTTCTTCGGGATGATACAGGTCGCAGACGCGCACTCCCCGGCGCCCCATCTTGTCTTCGTAGGCCGGCCCGATCCCCCGGTTGGTGGTCCCGATCTTTGCCTCGCCCCGCCGCTCCTCGTCGCTGCGCTCCGCCAGCCGGTGGTATTCCACGATGACGTGCGCCCGGTTGCTGACGAAGAGCCGGCCGCGGCAGGAAATCCCGGCCGCTTCCAGGTCGGCAATTTCCTTCTTGAGGGCGAACGGATCGATCACGACGCCGTTTCCGATGGCGCACAGCTTCTCCGGGTGCAAAATACCCGAAGGGATCAGGTGAAGCACGTACTTTTTCCCGTTGATGAGGACGGTGTGGCCGGCGTTGTGCCCTCCCTGATAGCGCGCGACGACGTCGAAGCGCGCGGTCAGGAGGTCCACGATCTTCCCTTTGCCCTCGTCACCCCACTGGGCGCCCACGATGATCAGATTTGCCATGAGAAACGGTTCCAGGAATTGGATTTCGGGACATTCGCCGGGCGGCCGGCCCGGCCCGCCTCGTTCCCTGCGGGTTCCGGACGGGCTCCCCGGACGACCCCGGAAGCCGTGAGGCCGGCTTCCGACCGTCCGAGTGCCCGCTGGCTCATCAGGCCAGGTGGTTGTCGAGCATCTTGGAAATGGCGCCCTTGCTGGTGTTGCCCACGATCTGCTCCTGCACGACACCGTTCTTGAAGAGCAGCAGCGTGGGAATTCCCCGTATATTGTATTTCGCGGCCGTTTCGGAATTCTCGTCGACGTTCAACTTGACGATCTTCGCCTGTCCTTCGTACTTTTCCGCTACCGCATCCACCACGGGGGCGAGCATCCGGCAGGGCGCGCACCAGGCCGCCCAGAAATCCACGAGCACCGGCACCGAGGAGTTCAGAACCTCGGTCTCAAAATTGTGATCCCCGACCTCTGCTACCTTTTCGCTCATTTCCCAAAATCTCCCGAGAATTGTTGAAGGCGGCTCCGTTCACCGCTAAAATGAAGAGCCATTATGGAAGTGTGTCCACGCCTTGTCAAGACCAATGCTCCGGCCCCCAAAAAGCGCTTTGGGCAGCATTTTCTAAGAGATAGAGGTGTCCTCGAGCGCATCGTAAAATGGATCGCGCCGGAGGCCGGAGACCTGTTTCTGGATATCGGGGCCGGAGACGGCGCCCTGTCCCGCGGCCTGGCGCCCATGGCCTCGCGCCTCATTTCCATCGAGCTCGACGACGACTGCATCCCGCGCCTCGAAACCGCGCTGTCCGGTTTCCCGAACGCGGCGGTGGTTCAGGGCGACATCCTGCGGCTGGACCTGGCCGCGCTGGTGTCCCCGCACCTTCTGCCCGGCACGAGGCTGCGGATCGCGGGCAACCTCCCCTACAATATCGCGACCGTCATCATCGAAAGGCTCCTGAGCCTGCGCCTGCCGATCGCCGACATGGCGTTCATGGTGCAGCTCGAGGTCGCCCGGCGCATCACGGCGGTGCCCGCGACGCGCGAATACGGGTATTTCTCCGTTCTCTGCCAGCACCGGGCCGATGTCCGCTTCGGCTTCAAGGTCTCGCCGGCCTGTTTCGTGCCCCGGCCGAAAGTCGGCTCCGCCATGGTGGCCTTCCGCCTGAAGCCCCAAACCCGGGATCCCGCACTCGAATCCGATTTCGAATCCCTGGCGAAGGCGGCCTTCGCCTACCGGCGCAAGACGCTGGAAAATGCGCTTTCCAGGAACGCGGAGTGGGGCGCCCTGTGCGCCGCGATGCTCGGCCGGACGGGCATACGCGGGACGAGACGCGCCGAAGAGCTTTCGGTCGCCGAATACGAAACGCTGGCGGACTGCGGCCGCAGTCTGCGCACGGCCGGGCGCGAGTAGCCTCCCGCCCCGCGGGCCGCAATTGCCCCTTTGCGGCCGGCCGCGTCGTGGGCTATACTTCGCCGTTAATTCCGGAAAAAGCAGCGCGCCATGACGAACGAACCGATGCAAGTCATTCCCCTGGGAGGCCTGGGGGAATTCGGCATGAACATGATGGCCATCCGCTATCGCGACGACATCCTCGTCATCGACGCGGGCCTCATGTTTCCGCGCGACGAGCTGCTCGGAGTGGACTTCGTCATCCCGGATTTCTCCTACCTTCTCGAAAACCGCGACCGCGTGCGCGCCGTCGCGGTGACACACGGCCACGAGGATCACATCGGCGCCCTGGCCTACCTGCTGCGCGAACTGAACGTCCCCGTTTACGGGACGCCGCTGACCCTGGGATTCGCCAGGGGGCGGCTCGCGGAGAACGGCGTGCTGGAGCAGGCCCGGCTGATCGCGGTCGAGCCGCGCCAGATCCTTCATTTCGGGGATCTGCATGCCGAAATCCTCGGCATGACGCACAGCATCGCCGACAGCGTCGGCCTGGCGGTCACGTCGCCCGCGGGGACGATCATCCATACCGGGGACTTCAAGCTCGACCAGTCGCCGCTCCAGCACAACCGGACCGACTATGCCCGGCTGTCGCACTTCGGGGAGCAGGGCGTGCTGGCCCTGTTCAGCGATAGCACCAACAGCGAACGGCCCGGCTTCACGCCGTCCGAGACGCTGGTGCGGCGCCATATCGAGCAGATCTTCTACTCCTGCCGCAGCAAGATCATCGTCGCCTGCTTCGCCTCGAGCATCCACCGGATCCAGATCATGCTCGACCTGGCCCGCGATTTCGGCCGCCGCGTCATACTCGTCGGGCGCAGCATGAAGGAAAATATCGCCATCGCCTCGGAACTGGGCTACCTGAGCCTCCCGCCGGGCGTTCTCGCGGACACGGCCGATGCCAGGACGCTTCCGCCGGAGGAGCAGGTGATCCTCAGCACCGGAAGCCAGGGGGAGCCGATGGCGGCCCTGACGCGCCTCGCCTTCGGGAAACACAAGGATTTTTCCGTATCCCCGGGCGACGCCGTCGTCATCAGCGCGCGCGTCATTCCCGGAAACGAGAGCTCCGTGTCGCGCCTGGTGAACCACTTCTGCCGCCGCGGCGCGCGGGTGTACGACGAGAGCCAGTGGATGACGCACGTCTCGGGGCACGCGAGCCAGGAAGAGCTGAAGCTGATGCTCAACCTGACCCGCCCCAGGTATTTCGTCCCGGTCCACGGCGAATACCGCCAGCTCTACGCCCACGCGATGCTCGCGCGCGAGACGGGCATTCCCGAAGACCGCATCCTGATGGCGGAGACGGGGGACGTGATCGAGCTCCGGCCCGATTCGGCGCGCATCGAGGGCAAGGTCGCCGTGGGCCGGCGCTTCATCGACGTCGGCGGCGTCGCCGAACTCGACGAAGTGGTGGTGCGCGACCGGCAGCACCTGTCGGAAGAGGGCGTCGTCCTCGCGGTCGTCGCCGTCAACAAGGCCACGGGGAAAGTCGAGGGGACGCCGGAGCTGGTCAGCCGCGGACACGTGCAGGAGGAGGACGGGGCCGCATTTCTGGCCGAGGCGCGCGAGCGCGTCGTCGCGGCGCTGGAAGAGTGCACCCGCGAGGAGCGCGAGGATTCCGCGGTGCTCTCCGAAATCGTGCGGGCCGAACTCAAACGGTATTTCCGCAAGCGGACCGGGACCCGGCCCATGATCGTCCCGGTCATTTACGAGATTTAGGAAATAGGATCCTGTATGGCGGGCGAAGCGAGCACCAAGAGACACGAATTTCTGGGCGTACTGATTCTGATCGTCGCACTGCTGCTGCTGCTGTGCCTGGTCTCCTACAATCCGCACGACTCCAGCATGAACGCCCTGTCGCTCAAGCTCACGATCGACAACAAGATCGGCAGGATCGGGGCGTACGTCAGCGACTTTCTCTTCCAGCTCTTCGGATACCCCGCCTTCCTGCTGCTGATCCCGCTCGTCTTTTTGGGATGGAATCTAGCCTTCGGCCGGAAGATATCGGTGCCCTTCCTGCGCACGCTCGGATTTATCCTCGTGCTGGCCGCTTCCGGAGCCGCACTGCAGCTCCTTCCCTTCCGGCCCCGGGACGTGAATTTCATGCCGGGCGGCGTCACCGGGGTCCTGATCGCGGACACGCTGGTCCCTAACCTCAACCGGACGGGGACCGTCATCGTGGTGGCCGGCGCCCTGCTGCTGGGCTTCATGGCGGCGACGAGCCTGTCGCTGGAATCCATCGTCCGGCGCATCCTTCGCAAGCCCTCCCTGCCGCAACTGCGCCTCTACGAGCGCTTCCGGCAATGGCGCCGCGACCGGAAACCGGTCCGCACCGTCGTCAACATCAAGACGCCCGCGCCCGCGCAGCCCGACCCCTCGCCGCGGCCGGCGCCGGTGAAGATCGTGCCGCCCGCGCCCGAAGGCCGCCCGGCCCCGCCCGCCGTCCAGCCGCGCGAAACGGAGGCGCCGCGGCCGCCGGCCCCCGTGCCGGACCGGGGACGCACGCGAAAGTTCCAGATCCCCCCCGTGGAGCTGCTCAACCAGGCGGAAAATCCCTTCCCCGTCGATGAGGCCGCGCTCATGGAAAGCGCCCGCCTGATCGCGGCGAAGTGCGCCGAGTTCGGCGTCAACGGCAACGTGACGCAGATCCATCCGGGCCCGGTCGTGACGACCTACGAATTCAAGCCGGACGCCGGGATCAAGTACTCCAGGATCACGGGCCTGGTCGACGACCTCTGCCTGGGCATCAAGGCCGAATCCGTCCGCATCGACCGGATCCCCGGCAAAGCCACCGTCGGCATCGAGGTGCCGAACCGCCAGCGCGAGCTCATCGTGCTGCGCGAGCTGATCGAATCGGACGTTTTCCACAAGTCCCCCTCGCGCCTGACGCTGGCCCTGGGCAAGCTGATCAACGGCAATCCGTTCGTCACCGACCTGGAGCGCATGCCCCACCTTCTGATCGCGGGCGCCACCGGGGCCGGCAAGAGCGTGGCGCTGAACTGCATGATCACGTCGATTCTCTACAAGGCGACTCCGGACGAAGTCCGGTTCATCTTCATCGACCCCAAGCGGCTGGAACTCGGCCTGTATGCCCACATCCCCCACCTGTTGACGCCCATCGTCACGGACCCGCAGGAAGCCGCCAATGCCCTGCGCTGGGCGACCAACGAGATGGAGAGCCGATACAAGAGGCTGGCGCTGCGCGGGGTGCGCAACATCGATCAGTACAACCGCCTGATCCGCTCTTCCGGGGCCCAATTGTCTCTCCTGGACGACGCGCCGGACGGCGAGTATGAAAAACCGCTGCCCTATCTCGTGCTGGTCATCGACGAACTGGCGGACCTCATGATGGTCTCCTCCCGGGAAGTGGAGGAATCCATTTCCCGGCTGGCCGCCATGGCGCGCGCCGTCGGCATCCATCTGATCCTGGCCACCCAGCGCCCGTCCGTGGACGTCATCACCGGCATTATCAAGGCGAACTTCCCCTGCCGCATCGCCTTCAAGGTGGCCTCCAAGGTCGACTCGCGCACCATCATCGACGGCAACGGCGCCGAACAGCTGCTGGGCAACGGGGACATGCTCTTCATCCCGCCGGGGACGTCGCGACTGGTGCGCGTGCACGGCGCCTACGTGAGCGAAAAGGAAGCGCAGCAGATCGTGGAGAACCTGAAGAAGCAGGGCAAACCGTCCTACGACGAGTCCGTCCTTACGTACGGGCGCGAAGAGCTGGACGACGCCGGGAATCCCATCGACCCGGGAATGCAGGACAGCCTTTACAACGATGCCGTGCGCGTGGTGATCACGGAAGGCCGCGCCTCGACGTCGCTGCTGCAGCGCAGGCTCAGCATCGGCTACGGGCGCGCGGCGAAGCTGGTCGACATGATGTTCCTCAACAACATCGTCGGTCCCGCCGACGGCGCCAAACCGCGCGAGGTGCTGGTCGGCCTGGACTTTCTCGAGCGGCTCAATTCCCAGTAACCGGGCGCCGGTTCCCTGCCGCCCGGAGGGCCTCCGGCGCTTCCCGCACCCCTTCTTTCCGGAATTTGCAGCCCCCATGCCCCGGATTTTTCCCCCCTTCGTGGCATTCCCGCACTCTCCTTGACTTGCCCCCCCTGTTTGTTAAACTTCAATCAGGTTTGCACTTCAGGCGATGAAACACGGGGAAAAAGGTGAAAAGGCATCCTCGGCTCCCGGCTCTTCTGGCAATTCTCTCGGGAGCAATCTGCGCCCTTTCCCTTCGGGCGCAGGCGCCGGAACGCGCCAGGCCCACCGTCTTCAAGGTAAACGTCGACACGGTCTTCGTGAAGGTCTCGGTGACCGACCCGCTGAGCCGTTACGTGACCGGCCTCGAGCAGGAGCACTTCAAGGTATACGAGGACAACGTCGAGCAGGAAATCATCCATTTCAGCCAGGAATCGGCGCCCATCAGCGTGGGGATCATCTTCGACGTCAGCGCCAGCATGAAGGAGAACAACAATATCCGCAAGGCGAAGAACGCGATATCCCGCTTCCTGCAATCGGGGAATCCCGAGGACGAGTATTTCCTCGTTACGTTCAACAACAAGGCCAGTCTCGCCCAATCCCTCACCGACCAGAGTTCCGCCCTGCAGAACGAAGCCGCGTTCCAGAAGGCCGGAGGCACGACGGCCCTCTACGACGCCGTGTATATGGGCCTGGACCAGATCAAGCAGGGCAATAACGAAAAGAAGGCGCTGATCGTCATCAGCGACGGCGAGGACAACAGCAGCCGCTATTCGGCGGCCGAAATCAAGGAGTTCGCCAAGGAAACCGACGTCCAGGTCTACGCCATCGGGGAAGAGGGGCCGCTCGGAACCGGCCGGGGCGAACTGCTGCGCATCGTGAACCTCACGGGGGGCAGGGCCTTCTTTCCAAACAACTTCAACGAACTCGACTATTACATCGACCTCATCCACGCCGAACTGCGAAGCCAGTACGTGCTGGGATATATGCCGGGCAACAAAGCCCATGACGGGAAATGGCGCAAGATCCGGGTGAAACTGGACGCCCCGCAGGGCCTCCCGAAACTCATCGTCAATGCCAAAGAGGGCTATTACGCCCCGAAGATCTGAGTGACTCGCCATGACACGAAAACGCCTTCTTAGCGCCGCAGCTCTCCTTCTCGTTTTTCCTTTATTAATGATCGGTTACGCCCAGGATGATGAAGAAATACCTAAGCGCGATGCCGCCAGGCGCGAGAGGCCCGAACTGGAGCCGGGCACGGCACAGGAGTCCCGGGAGGTCGAGGGGTACAAGATCGGCGTCAACGTGGATCTTGTGTTGATGTATACGACCGTTTTCGACAAGGAAGGCCGGTTCGCGGGGGGCCTGAAGCAGGAGGATTTCCGGATTTTCGAGGACGGCGTCCAGCAGGCGATCGAGTCCTTTTCCCAGGAGGATGTGCCGGTCAGCATGGGGCTTCTGCTCGACCTGAGCGGCAGCATGCGGGGAAAGATCGAGCGGGTCAACCGTGCGGCGCAGGAATTCATCCGTGCGAGCAACCGGCAGGACCAGGTGTTCCTGATCGGCTTCAACGAGGAGGTGGAGCTGCTGCAGGATTTCACCGGCGACATCGACGAGATCACGGACGCGCTGGAGAACATCGTGGTCATGGGATCCACGGCGATCTACGACGCGGTGTACCTCGGCGTCCAGAAGGCGCACACGGGAACGAAGCCGAAAAAGGCCGTGATCCTGATCACCGACGGCGTGGACCGCGAAAGCTATTACTCGCTGGACGAAATGGTATCCAAGGTGCAGGAATCGGACGTCCAGGTGTTCGCCGTGGGTTTCCTGGATCCGGTCAAAAAGAAGGGGCTGTTCTCCCGCTGGACGAAAAGCGCGCCGGAGAAGGCGCGCGACGCTCTGAGCCGGATCGCCGACGAGACGGGCGGCCGGGCTTTCTTCCCGGAAAAGGTGGAGGAGATCCACGGCATCGTGGCCGAAATCGCAGCCGAGCTGCGGAGCCAGTACAGCATCGGTTACTTCTCCTCCAACGGAGCACGCGACGGGTCTTTCCGCAGGGTGAAGATCGATCTTCCCCGGGTGAAGGAATCCGGCTACAAGGTGCGGCACCGGCGCGGCTATTTCGCCCCGAAACCGGCGGTCGCGCGAAACGATTGATTCCGGAATCTGGAATCCGGAATTATCTGTTTCCCCTGGCTATTGCCATATCGTATTCCTATAATGAGTTGCTCGTTCACGCCATAGCAGGCGCATCCCCCCATGGAGGACTTTGTTAAGATGTGTTTTCTGGACGTGCTGACGGAACCGGGCGCGGCGCTGGCAAAGGCATCTTCGGCCGGCGGCTGGCTCGTCGCGGCGATCGGGTGCGCGGCGGCCGCAGCCGCCACCCGCCGACAGGCCAGAAACAGGCCCAGGGAGGCGGAGGCCCTGAAAAAGGTCGCATCCATGGTGAACCGGTCGCTCGACCTCGATTCCATCCTGTCGTCTTCGCTCGACCAACTGATAAATTCCCTGGGAATGGAGGCCGGGGTGTTCCGCCTGCGGGCGGCGCACGACGCCGCGCCGCGGACCGTCTCGCGGGGGCTCGGCAAAGACCTCGTCGCCGCTCTCGAGGCAGACGCCGACGATGCGCCTCCGCGGGATCCCGTCCCGGTTCCGGGAGATCCGCTGCATTGGACGGCGCTGCGGCTCGCCGAAGCCGCGCGCAAGGAAGGGCTGCATTTTTCCGGGCCCTACCCCGTCCGGTCGGGCAACCGCGTCCTGGGCTACCTCGGGCTCGCTTCCGGAAATCCGAAAGCCCTGCCGCCCGCCCAGGAGGATTTTGTGGAGGCGCTCCTCGAGATCCTCGGAGTCGCCGTCGTCAACGCGCAGCTGCGGGAACAGTCCACCAAACTCTCGGAGGACCTCGTCGCGCTGCAGGAAGTGAACAAGATCATTTCCCAGGGATTCAACATCGAGGACATCATCCACCGGATCGTGATCGAGGGGAGGCGGCTGGCCAAGACGAGCCAGTGCCACCTGTTCAAGCTGGACGACAAGCGGGGGTGCCTCATCGGCTCGGCATCGACGCAGGAGGGCAGCCTGGACATCCGGGCCGTCGAAATTCCCTTTTCCGAAGCCTCCGCCGCCGTGACCGCCCTGACGGAAAAGCGCGTCATCGCGCTGGACCAGATCCCGGGCGATTCGCCGGGGGACAATGCCCTGATGGAGTCTCTCGCCTGGCGCGCCGCGATTTTCGCCCCCCTGCTGACCAAGGAGCGCGCGATCGGCGTCCTGGTGTGCAGCGACGATTCGCGCGAACGCAGGTTCACGGAAGAGGAGGTCCTGCGGGCGGAAGCCCTCGCGCACCAGGCCGCGATCGCGCTGGGGAACGCCGAGCTGTTCCAGGTCGTGTCGCGGAGCCAGAAGGAGTGGGAAACGACGTTCGACGCGATGCAGGACTGCGTGTCGGTGCACGACACCACCGGGAAAGTCATCCGCGCGAACGTCGCGCTGGCGCGCCGACTGAAGACGATCCCGCAGAAGGTCATCGGGCGCTACTGCTCCGAGATCTACGAAGCCGCCCGGGCCGGCGACCGGCACTGCCGGCACACGGAGGCGCTGCGATCCGACTCGATTGCCGTGGAAGAGACGTCCCTGCCGGCCATGGAGGGCATTTTCCAGATCTCCGTAAACCCCTGGGTCGACAAAAACAACCGGCTGGTCGGGTCCATCCACGTGGCGAAAGATATCAGCAACGAGAGGCAGCTGCAGCAGCAGTTGATCCAGTCCGAGAAGCTGTCGGCCATCGGCGAACTGATCTCCGGGATCGCGCACGAATTGAACAATCCCCTCACCGGCGTCATGGGATTTTCGCAGCTGCTGCAGCTTCGCAAGGACCTGGACGAGAGCGCCAAAGACAACCTGCTCAAGATCAACAACCTGGCCCTGCGCTGCCAGAAGATCGTGAAGAACCTGCTGTCCTTCGCCCGGAAACAGAAGCCCGAGCGCGCGGTCTCGGACGTCAACGAGATCCTGGAAAAGACCGTGGAGCTCCGCAGCTACGAACTCCAGGTGAACAACATCGAAATCACGCGCGACCTGGACCGGCGCCTGCCCAAAACCATCGCCGACGCGCACCAGCTGCAGCAGGTTTTCCTGAACATCCTGACCAACGCCGAGCAGGCGATGCTCGAGGCGCACGGGCGCGGCCATCTGACGATCCGCACGCGATCCGACGCGCACTCCGCGCGCATCGTCGTCGAGATCGCCGACGACGGGCCCGGGATCCCCGAAAACCACCTGACGCGGATCTTCGACCCGTTCTTCACGACCAAGGAAGTGGGAAAAGGAACCGGGCTGGGCCTCAGCCTGTCCTACGGAATGATCAAGGAACACGGGGGCAATATCTACGCCCGGAGCCGGCCCGGAGAAGGCGCCACGTTCGTCGTCGAACTCCCCGTCATCGCACGCCTGAAGGAAGAGCCCCGGGCCAAGCCGAAGCTGGCGCCGCAGGCGCTGCGGTTCGAAAAGCTCGTCGGCGGGAAGCGCATCCTGGTCGTCGACGACGAGAGATACATCCTGGATTTCTTCGTGGAGATATTCCACTCGATCCCGCTGGAGGTGGAAACGGCCGACAACGGGCTCGCCGCCATGCGGAAGATGCAGGACGGCGCCTATGACCTGATCGTGACGGACTTCAAGATGCCCCGGATGAGCGGCAGAGACCTGTTCCACTGGATCCGCGAAAACCGGCCCGAACTCGCCGGACGCCTCATCTTCGTCACCGGCGACACGGTCAGCGCCGACACGCGGTCTTTCTTCGAAGACAACGGCACGCCGTTTCTCGCCAAACCGTTCAAGATCGAGGAAGTGAAGGAAGTCATCCAGAAGACGCTGGAGGCCGCCGGCCGGATCAGGCCTTGAAGCGGCTCGTCTGGCTTTCCGTCAGCGTTTCGTTGGCGGAGCCCATCCGGTACCCTTCGAGGTCGAGCGTGACGTATTTGTAGCCCAAACCCTTGAACAGGGCCGCGAGCCGCGCGGCCATGTCCGGGTCGAGCGCCCTGCGCAGGTCGTCGGGACCGAACTCCAGGCGGGCCAGGACGTCGTGATGCCGGACGCGGAAAATCCGGAAACCCATCCCGCGCAGGGCTTCCTCTCCCCGGTCCACCATTTCGAGCTTTTCCTCGGTGATCCGCACCCCGTAAGGGAAACGGGACGCGAGGCAGGCGGACGCCGGCTGGTCGGCCGTGGGAAGCCCCGCCCGGCGCGAGAGTTCGCGGATGTCCGATTTTCGCATCCCGGCCTCGCGCAGCGGGCTCCGCACGCCGTGGGCCTCGGCCGCCTTGCTTCCCGGCCGGTAGTCGCCCGTGTCGTCCACGTTCAGCCCATCCAGGACTGTCGCGCCACCGAACTCGGCGGCGACCTCCCGGAGCCCGGCAAAGAGCGTGTCCTTGCAGTAATAGCAGCGGTCGTAGGGATTGGCGCAGTACTCGGGCCGCTCCAGTTCCCGCGAGCGGATGGTGCGGTGCGCGATGCCGAACTGCCGGACCACGGCCGCGGCCATGGCCCGCTGGTGCGACGGAACGGACGCGCTCTCCCCCGTTACGGCCAGCGCCCGTGCGCCCAGGACCGCGTGCGCCTTGCAGGCCAGGTAGGTGCTGTCCACTCCGCCGCTGAAGGCTACGACCACGGGCGCAAGGCTCTCCAGGATCGCCTCCAGTTTGCGTTCCTTTTCTTCCAGGGTGCTTTTGTCCATTTTTGCCCCGCTGATTCCGGGTCGTGCCGCGGCGCGTCCCCGGCATGGGGAAAAGGCGGGAATATTTCACCGCCGGTTTCGAGAATGGGCGAACGGAAGAGCCGTTCCGCCGGCCGGAATCCATCGGCGCATGCCCGCGCGCCGGGAATCCGCCGCGGCTTGCGGCAGGGGGGAAAGCGATGTCAGTGCGTCAGGGGGTCACAGGTCCTCGTCGTCCTCTTCATCGTCGTCGTCGAAATCGTCGTCGTCGTCCCATTCCTCCTCGTCTTCGGCATCGTCATAACCGAATTCGTCGTCGTCTTCGTCGTCGACCGGCGCAAGATCGAATTCCAGCGGATCGATGGATATCACTTCGAGCTCCACGCCGCATTCAGGACAGGTAAAGATCTCTCCCACGTCCTCGAATTCCTCATCGATCACGGCTTCGCATTCCGGACAGTAGCTCACAATTTACCTCCCAAAAAAGGAATCCCGGAGACCGATACCATCCACCTCTCCCGATGCATCTGCAATTATTAGCATCGGGAAATTTCCAGGTCAAATTAATTTGTCCCGCCAGCCTTGCTTTGAGACAGCGCAGCCCCTGTGCTACCATTTTGATATGATTACCGTCAAGAATGTTTCGCCGGATCACCGCAGCCCCGTGAAATCGCATGAGAGATCCTTCCGGGTTGCGGGCATATTTCTTTTGTGCGCACTCGCGTTTCTCGCACTCGCGAACGGCCGTTCCGGGCCGGCGCGCCACCAGGATTCCCGCTCCTTCGCCGCGCTCGCGGACGCCGGGACGCAGCAACCGCCCCGGGCGGCGCGCCCGGCCCCCTCGGGGGAGCAGGACGAAGACGAAGAGGTGCTCCGGGGGACCGAAGCGCTTTCCGTCTCGGTCGACCTGGTTTCCCTCCAGGTGCTGGTCACCGACTCCCAGGGGAATGCCATCCTCGGGCTGAGGCCCGAGAACTTCACGGTCTACGAGGACAACGTCCGGCAGGAGATTTCCAATTTCTCCCCGATCGAGGCCAGCATCACGGCCGTATTGCTGGTCGAATACAGCAACAACGTCTACTATTTCCTCGACGACGTCTGGGAAGCCATGTACGGGTTCGCCCGCACGCTGCGCAAGGAAGACTGGGTCGCCGTGATCGGGTACGACATGCGGCCCACCATTCTGCTCGACTTCACCCGCGACCGCCGCGAACTGGAGCAGACCATGCGGCGGTTCCAGTATCCGGCGACGGACTACAGCAACCTGTCCGATGCGCTGATCGACACGCTGGACCGCACCCAGGAAATCGAGGGCAAGGTGGCCGTGATTCTCCTCAGCACCGGCCTGGACACCTTCAGCCGGCACACGTACGACGAAGCCCTCGAAAAGTGCAAGCAGGCCAACGCCTCGGTGTACGCCATCAGCCTGGGCCAGTATTTCCGGCTGCGCCTCGAGTCGCGGGGCCTCCTGAGCAACGAGTCCCGCATCAATCTCCTGATGGCCGACAACCGACTCCGCTCCTTCGCCGAATTCACCGGCGGCGCAGCCTATTACCCGCGCTTTCAATCGGAGCTGCCGTCGATTTTCAACAACGTTTCGAAGCTGCTCCGGAGCCAGTACAGCATCGCCTACGCGTCCACGAACACCGCCAGGGACGGCAAGTTCCGGAAGATCCGAGTGGACGTCAAGACGCCCCTCACCGACGCCAAGGGAAAGCCTTTGAAGCTGAAGGTGATCACGCGCAAGGGATACATAGCGGGCGGGAAATAAAAGGCGGCGCACGCATCCCGCCGCCGCGGGCTTTCAGAAAAACCGGGCCATCCGCACCGCGTCTTCCCCGCCGGGATAGTATCCGTACACCGTGTCCAGATACTCATATTTCAAGGCTTCGTACAGACGCTGCGCGGGAAGATTGCGCACGCCGACCTCGAGAAATACGGCGCCTACGTTCCTTCTTTTCAGCGCCCGGTGCAGCGTCCGCATGAGGCTCAGGCCGATCCTCCGCCGGCGCGCCTCCGGGACGACGTCCAGGGTCAACACGTGGGCGCAGGACGGGCATTCGACGCTGGCCAGGACGAATCCCAGAATCCTTCCGGAGTCTTCCCCCACCCGTGTTATGCTCTTTGGGTGATGCACTTGGAACTCGAGCGTGGCCATTGGAAACGCGATATCCGCGTCGAAGCAGACCCGGTCGATCGCGCACAGCGCCTCGAGGTCTGAATCCCGGAACGGGCGTATCCTCATCGGCGGGCGGATCATGCCGGAATTATACAGCGGGCCGGGCGAAGAAAGGCAGCAGGGAATCTAAAAATTCAGGCGGAGACCATGCAACCCGACCGGAACAGACACCGGCTCCTGCAGCACCCCCCGGACGCGGCGTGGGCGAAATTCTGCCCCCGCTGCGGTTCTCCGCTCGAGGAACGCTATCTCGAGGAGGAACAGCACGTCCGCAGGGTCTGCTCCGGGTGCGGCTTCATTTTTTACCTGAATCCCAAGATCGTCGCGGGAGCGGTCCCTCGGCAGGAGGAGCGCATCTGGCTCGTGCGCCGGAGCATCGAGCCCTCCTCGGGGCGCTGGACGTTCCCCGGAGGGTATGTGGATCTCGGGGAGACGGTCCCGGAAGCGGCCATCCGGGAAACGCGAGAGGAAACCCTGCTGGATATCCGCCTGGACGCCCTTCTCAATGTCTATTCCTACGCCGGCGCCGGGATCGTGCTGGTCGTCTACCGCGCCACCGTGGTGGGCGGGAATGCGGGAGCCACGCCGGAGAGCCTCGAAGTCCGCGCATTCCGGCTCGACGAAATCCCGTGGACCCGGCTGGCCTTCCCATCGACCCGCGACGCGCTCACGGAATACGTCCGCACGGAGAAAGGCTCAAAATAGACTTGATCCCGGCGAAACGGTCTGGTTCTATCAGATTGCCGCGATGGGCCGGATGCGGCGGCCCGGACCGTACGGCGGCAGAAAGGACTTTCATTGGACACTCAGGCTGAAAAGATACTCGTGACCGCGGCCCTGCCGTACGCTAACGGCCCGCTGCACATCGGCCACCTGGCCGGCGCGTACATTCCCGCGGATGTTTACGTCCGCTACCAGCGGCTCAAGGGATCCGACGTCCTCTTCATCTGCGGATCCGACGAGCACGGCGTGCCGATCACCATCCGCGCGGACAGGGAAAAGGTCACTCCCGCGGAAATCGTGGACCGGTATCACGGCATGATGCGGGAAAGCTTCCGGCGGCTTGGCGTGGATTTCGACAACTATTCCCGCACTTCCCTGCCGCTGCATCACAGGATATCGCAGGATTTTTTCCTCAAGCTGTTCCACAAGGGGTTCATCCGTGAACAGTCCGTCCGGCAGCATTTCTGCCCTACCTGCGCCCGCTTCCTTCCCGACCGGTATATCGAGGGAGAATGCCCGCACTGCCACACGGCGGATGCACGCGGCGACCAGTGCGAATCCTGCGGGCGCTGGCTGGAACCCGAGCAGTTGATCCGCCCGAAATGCAAGATCTGCGGCTCCTCGCCCGAGATGCGGTCGACGAAGCACTGGTATTTCCGCCTGTCGCAGTTTCAGCGGCAGCTGCAGGACTGGCAGGAGTCCAAGACCGACTGGAAGAGCAACGTCCGGGAGTTCTGCTCCGGATGGTTCCAGGAGGGCCTGACCGACCGCCCCATCACGCGCGATATCGACTGGGGCATCCCGGTGCCGCTCCCGGACGCAGAGGGAAAGGTGCTGTACGTCTGGTTCGATGCCCCGATCGGCTACATCTCCTCGTCGGTGGAATGGGCCCAAAAGCGGGGGACCCCGGAACGGTGGAAGGACTACTGGCTCGACCCGAAAACCAGGCTGGTGCACTTTATCGGCAAGGACAACATCGTGTTTCACGCGATCGTCTGGCCCGCCACCCTCATGGCGCACGGCGACTACGTCCTGCCGTCGCAGATCCCCGCGAACGAATTCCTGAACCTCGAAGGAAAGAAGATCTCCACCAGCCG
>CAZTHE010000051.1:18023-28471 GCA_964613495.1 uncultured Acidobacteriota bacterium
GGGCGGTCTGGGTGGACGAGTACCTCGACGTGTTTCCCCCCGACCCGCTGCGCTACTGCTTCGAAGCCAACGCCCCCGAGAGCAAGGATGCGGATTTCACGTGGAAGGACTTCCAGACGCGCAACAACAGCGAACTCGCCGACGTGCTGGGCAACCTGATCAACCGGTGCCTGTCCTTCGTGGAGAAGAACTTCGAAGCGAGGGTTCCGCCGGCCGGGAATCTCGAGGAGACGGACCTCGCCATTTTCGCCGCCATCCGCGGAGCCGGGGACAGGATCGGGGGCGCGCTGGAGGAATTCCAGGTCCGGCGCGCCACGGCCGACCTGATGGAACTGGCGCGCACGGGCAACAAGTATTTCAACGACGCCGCTCCCTGGGCCGTCATGAAAAAAGACCGGGCCCGCTGCGCAACCATCCTGAATACCACGATCCAGCTGCAGGCCGCCCTCGCCGTTCTGATGGAACCCTTTCTCCCGTTCTCCGCCGAGAAACTCTGGCGCATGCTGAACGCGCCCGGATCCCACCGCGACCGGCGATGGCACACGATCCCCGACCTGAGGCTCCCGGACGGGCATCCGCTGGGCAAACGGGAGATCCTGTTCGGCAAGATCGAGGATGCCGGCATCGAGGAGCAGATCGCCAAGCTGAAAGGAGCGGGATAGCAGCGATTCCGGATTTCAGATTCCAGATTCCAGATAGTGGGTTGTCAAGCCAATCCGAATATTCCTTCGTTCCGCACCCGCCCCCGCCGGCCGGAATCGGGGGCCCACCGGATTTTCTGGAATCCGGAATCTGGAATCTGGAGAGCGCGCGCGCCCGGATCCGCCGCGGCAACGGAAACCCCGCGAAGCGCGCAGACTAGTATTGCACCTGCTCCACCACGGTGATGCCGTAGCCGTGCAGCCCGACGATTTTCTTGGGGTGGTTGGTGAGCAACCGGATCTTCTGCACGCCGAGGCCGCGGAGAATCTGGGCCCCGATGCCGTAAATGCGCAGGTCGCTGCTGGACTGCCCCGGCTCCCTGGCGGCCGCCGGCGCGGCCGGAAGCCCGGATGCATATGCGCGGATCTCCTCGACGATGCTGCTGCCCTTGTCCTCCTGCCGGAGATAGACGAGAACTCCCCTGCCGGCCGTGTGCAGGACCTGCAGGGCGGTCCGCAATTCGCTTCGCCCGCCGCTGCGCAAGGCATGAAAAACGTCGGCCACCGTCGACTGCGAATGCACGCGGACCAGAACGGGCTCGTCGCCGGTTACGGTCCCCTTCACCAGCGCGATGTGGTGGTCCTTGTCCAGGAAGTTTTCGAACACAACGATCCGGAAATCCCCGAACTCGGTCGGGAAATCGGCATCCGCCACCGGTTTCACGAAAGTCTCGTTCTTCAGCCGGTAGGCGATGATGTCGGCGACGGTAACGATCTTCAGCCCGTGCTGCCGCGCCACCTCCATCAGCTGCGGCACGCGGGCCATGGTACCGTCCTCGTTCATCACCTCGCAGATCACGCCCGCCGGGTAGAGCCCCGCCAGCCGCGCCAGGTCGACGGATGCTTCCGTCTGGCCGGCCCGCATGAGCACGCCGCCGGTCCGTGCCCGGAGAGGGAAAATGTGTCCCGGCCGCGCGAGATCGGACGGTTTGCTCACGGGATCGACCGCGGTGAGAATCGTGTGCGCCCGGTCGGCGGCGGAAATCCCGGTGGTTACGCCGTGGCGCGCCTCGATGGAGACGGTAAACGCCGTCCCGAACTTGCTGGTGTTTTCCCCGACCATCATCGGGATCTGGAGCGCGTCGAGCCGTTCGCCCGTCATGGCCAGGCAGATGAGGCCGCGGCCGTATCTGGCCATGAAATTGATCATTTCCGGGGTGGCCTTGACCGCTGCGGCCGTCAGGTCGCCCTCGTTTTCCCGGTCCTCGTCGTCCACGACGATGACGATCCGTCCCTGGCGAATATCTTCGATGGCTTCCTCGACGCTGTCGAATCCCACTGCGCACCTCTCTCCAAAAGACAGATATTGTAACCGCCCGACGTGGCGGACGGCAAAAAAAAGATCGGTCTCATCGGTCCGGAGAGGCAACCGGCGGCAAAATGCTGTAGAATGATGCTCCTTTCGGGAGTGGACGCACGGGATGATTCGATCGTGTCTGGTTTACGTTTTCGTCGGTTTGTTCGTCCTGCTTGCGGCGCCGCCCGCGATGCTATGGTCGCTCTGCGCCGGGCATCCGCGCCTGCTGTACCGCCTCGCCCGGTTCTGCATCCGCGTCGCCGGCTGGATCGCCGGAATCCGCACGGTGGTGTACGGACGCGAAAATATCCTTCCGGAGCGGACCTACGTCTTCCTCTCCAACCACCGGAGCAATTGCGACGGCCCCGTGCTGTGCCACGTGATCCCCCGCGATTGCCGCGCCCTGGTCAAAAAGGAAATGATGCGGCTGCCCGTCCTTTCGCTCGTCCTCAAGCAGGCGCGTTTCGTACCGATCGAGCGGTTGAACCCGAAGACGGCGCAGAAGGCCATCGAGCTCGGCGCCGAACGGCTGAGGGACGGCGGTTCGTTCTTCGCTTTCCCCGAGGGAACCCGGAGCCGCGACGGATCCCTGGGCGAATTCAAGAAGGGGGTTTTCATCATGGCGATCAAGGCGCAGACCCCCATCATGCCGGTAACCATCCTGGGCAGCGAGAAAATCCAGCCTCCGGGCCGCTTCGCCATCCGTCCCGGGACCGTCCGCGTGACTTTTCACGACCCTATCTCCACGCAAGGCATGACGCTGGAGGACCGGAACCGGCTGATCCGGCTCACGCGGCAGGCGATCGCCTCGGACCTCCCCGGGTAGGGATGTCCCGTCGCACGATCGACGGCGCGCCTTCATGCCGCTTCCTGCCGCCCGGATTCGGCGTGGCATACAATACGCGGAAAGGACTGGATAGTGAAACCCGCCGGCACCGAAGCAATACGAAAAACGAGCCCTCTGAGGGAAATCGTCCAGCCCTTTGTCGACGTGGTGCGCGCCCCCAGGGCGCTCTGGGGCGTGAACGTCTCCTATCTGCTGGAAGGATTCTGCTATTTCGGCGTGCTCGGTTACCTGGCCATGTACTTCAACGAGTACGTCGGGCTGACCGACACGCAGGCGGGGCCCATGGTCGGCGTGCTGACGTGGGGCATCACGCTTTCCATGTTTTTCTTCGGCGGGCGCGTCGATGCCTGGGGCGTCCGCCCGGCCCTGATCGTCTCGATCTGCCTGATGATCGCCGGGCGCGCCCTGCTCGCCGGAAGCAGCGCGCTCGGGTGGACGGGCGGACTGGCGTCCCCCCTGTTTTTCTCCTCGCTGTTCGCGCTCCTCCTCGTCGTAGCCGGGTACGGCCTCTATCAGCCGGCGGCCTATGCCGCCGTCCGGCAATTCACCACGCCGAAGACCGCGGGCATGGGATTCGCGATGCTGTATGCCCTGATGAATCTCGGCGGCTGGCTCCCCAGCTTTTTTGCCCCCGTCCGGAAGTCGATCGGGATCTCCGGGGCATACTGGGTCTACACGGGCTTCACCGTCCTGGGACTGATCCTCCTCGTTGCGATCCTGTCGAAGAAAACCGTCCTGCGGGCCCTGCAGGCATCCCGCGCCGCGGCGCCCGGACCGCCGCCGAAGCCGCAGGCGGCGCACGGGCCCTTCTCGCTTTCCGGATGGCTCCGGGCGCACCCGCTCGCGGATCCCAAGTTCGCGTTCTTCATTTTTGCGCTCATGCCCGTGCAGACGCTGTTCGCCCACAACTGGCTCACGCTCCCCATGTACGTGGAGCGCGCCTACCGGGGCACGTGGATCGGCGACCATTTCGAGGCAGCCACCAATTTCAATCCCCTGCTGATCTTTATCCTCGTGCCCGTCGTCACGGCGCTGACGCAAAAGCGAAAGGTCTATACCATGATGATCGCGGGCACCGCCGTGATGGCGGTGCCCACCTTCCTGCTGGCGCTGGGCCCTTCATTCTGGACGCTGCTCGGCTTCCTGGTTCTGATGACGGTGGGCGAGGCCATGTGGCAGCCGCGGTTCCTGCAGTACGCGGCCGAAATCGCCCCCGAGGGGAGGACGGGCGCGTACATGGGCGTGGCCCAGTTTCCCTGGTTCCTCACCAAGGTGGTCACCAGCCTCTATTCCGGATGGTTCCTCTCGCGCTACTGCCCCGCCGACGGACCGATCCATACGCAGCCGATGTGGTTGATCTACGGGTCGATCGCGATCTGCTCGGCGGTGCTCCTGATCCTGGCCCGGGGATGGCTCGGCAAGGATTTCAAGACCAGAGCCGACTGATCCCGGATGCCCGCATTGAATGATGCGGGTTAGTGCGGCGGGACGGCGAGCTTTTTCCCTTTGATCCAGCGGAGGGTGTTGGGCCGGTCGGTGGTGATGCCCGTCAGCGTCTGGCTGTAGTGCCGGAACCGGTGGAAAACCATCAGGGGGTTATCCTCCACATCCAGGAACCAGCGCTCTTCCTTCCGGTCGTCCATGACCTTGAGAACGGGCAGCGACAGGATTTTGCGGTTCACCTCCACGTCGAGCGCATCCTCTCCCAGGGCGGCGAACCGGCCCTCGATCCCGTTGATCACGCACTTCGCCTTCTTGTTTGCCTTGAGTTCGCGGTAAATGTTCCGGCTGAGCCACAGGGTTGTGGCCCGGTGCCCCTTCGTGTCGGATCCGGACTTGAAAAGGTTGGAATTGACGTACCCCTTGGCCGCCTCGATGTCTTGGCCCGGCATGAAGACGGTCCCCTGCGTCACGTCATCTTCCCATTCGATATACCGGTCGGGCAGGAACTGCGCGATGCGCACCACGAAATCCGCCTTGTACTCCAGGTTCCGGATCTTCCACATGAGAACGGTGTCGCGCCCGAAATCCGGCAGCCCGGATGCGGGCTGGCGCGCGCGCACCGGCACGACGGAACAGAGCAGCAGGAACAGGACCGAGGAACGGACGCAGCGTAGTCGCATCTCAGAAACCCTGGCTCTTTAAATAGTCCTGCGTCAACCCGGACACGGGGCTTGCGTCCGGCGCCAGGCCGAGCTGAAAAAAGCGTTCGAAATATCTCCCCAGCACGTCGACCTCCAGATTGACCGGGTCGCCCCCGCTCAACTCCCCGAGGTTGGTCGCCTGATAGGTGTGCGGGATGACGGCGACGGAAAACGCCGACGGTTCCAGGGAGGCGATGGTCAGGCTGATCCCGTTGACCGCGATCGAGCCCTTGTACACCAGGTAGCGGCCCAGTTCTTTCGGGTACCCGAAGGTCAGAACATAGCCCGCGCCGCTTTTCGTCCTGGAAACCAGCCGCCCCGTTCCGTCGACATGCCCCAGCACGAAATGTCCTCCCAGCCGGTCCCCGATTTTCAGCGACCGCTCGAGGTTCACCCGGGCGCCCTGCTTTGCCAGCCGGAAACTGCTCAGGCGCAGCGTCTCGGCCGAGATATCGCAGCCGAAGGAATCGGACTGCAGCCCCGTGGCGGTCAGGCACACCCCGTTGACGGCGACGGAATCGCCGATTTTCAGTCCGGGCAGAATTCCCGGGGCGCCGACCGTAAGGACCGCCCCGCCGAAAGAGACGCGCAGGTCCCGGATCACGCCTATTTCCTCGATTATGCCAGTGAACACGTTATCGCTCCCGTGATGGATTCCGCGGTTTCCCCTTCCCGCGCCCCGCGGAAGAAGTCTTCGTTCCGGCGACGCGGACGCGCAGGATGCGGTCGACTTCGAGCGGCGTCAGGTTCCGGTACTGCCCGACCTCGAGCCCCTGGTCCGTGAGGAACCCGATCCGGATGCGGCGCAGTTTGAGCACCGGGTGGCCGACCGATTCGAACATCTCGCGCACCTGCCGGTTCTTCCCCTCGAAGAGCGTCACCTCGTACCATCCGTTGTCGCCCTCGCGCACCGGCTCGATCCTGCAGCTGCCGAGCGCGACGCCCGACTGCAGGCGCACGCCGCCCCGCAGCCCGGCCAGCGCGGCCGCGGAGACTACCGACTTCACTTTCGCCCGGTAGACCTTCGGCATGTGACGGCCCGCCGTGGTCACGATTTTGGAGAAGGCGCCGTCGTTGGTGAGCAGGATCAGCCCTTCCGTGTTGTAGTCGAGACGGCCGACCGGAAACAGCTTCCGGTGCGCCGGCACGAGGTCCGTGACTTTGGTCCTTCCCCGGGGGTCGGCCACGGAGGATATGACCTGCTTCGGTTTGTTCAGCAGGATATAGGTTTTTTTCGACGGGATGCGGACCGCCTTGCCGTCCACCTTGATGTGGTCCCTGCCGGGATCCGCCTTGGCGCCCAGCTGCCGCACGACCTGCCCGTTGACCAGGACGCGGCCTTCCAGGATCAGCGTTTCCGCCTTCCTGCGCGACGCCAGGCCCGCCGCCGCGATGATTTTCTGCAGCCGTTCCTCACCGTCCATGCGAAGTCACAGTTGCTCACCCGCAAGCTGAGCAAACTCCTCCAGAGTAGGCAGGTCTTCCAGGCTGTTCAGCCCGAAGTGGATGAGAAACTCCTTGGAGGTGCCGTAGAGTATCGGGCGGCCGACGACGGGCTTCCGCCCCAGGATCGCCACCATCTTCCGCTCCAGCAGCGTCTGCAGCGCGGTCGAGGATTTCTTGCCGCGGATGGCCAGGATCTCGGCCAGGGTGACCGGCTGCTTGTAGGCGATGACGGCCAGCGTCTCCAGCGCGGCCATGGACAGTTTCGCGTTCGGGCGCGTCTTGAGATAGGCGCGGATCTCCTCGTGGTATTCGGGCCGCGTCGTCATGCGGTAGCCGCCGGCCACCTCGCGGATGATCATGCCACCGGGCCGTGCATTGAAATTTTCCACCATCGCGGCCAGGGCTTGCGTCAGGGTCTCGCGGCTCTCGTCCGGGAAGACCTCGCGAAACTGCTCCAGCTTTACGGGATCGTCCGCCACGTACACGATGGCTTCCATGATGGCCTGAATTTCCGTAATTTCCATGGGGTCAGGATTTTTCCTTCCATTTTGTGATCAGTATCTCGTCGAACGCCTTTTTCTGAACCAGCAGCACTTCCCGAAGCCGCACCATCTCCAGCAGCGCCAGGAAGGTGACGATCAGGTGCTTCTTGGACCGGGCTTCGGCGAAGAAGGAGGAGAATACCAGCTTGTCGTGCACCAGGAAACGCGTGCGGATCTCCGCCAGCTTCTGCTCGATGGTGACATCCTCCTGCGCCACTTCCATGACGCGCATCTCTTCGAAGCGCTGGACCACTTCCCGGAACGCGCGCAGAAGATCGAAGAGAGTCACGGCGACCACCTCGGCGCCGTCTTCGAGGACGCCGGCCGGGGGATTGCTCCAGACTGCGTTCTCCACCTCCTCGCGCGTGTAGAGCATCTCGGCCGCGTTCTTGAATTTCTGGTGCTCGAGCAGCTGGTAGACGAGCTCGGTCCTCGGGTCCTCTTCCTGGTCCTCCGGAGCGCCCTCCTTCGGTTCCTGCGGCACCAGCATGCGCGACTTGATGTAGATCAGCGTCGCGGCCATCATCAGCCACTCGCCCGCCAGGTTGATGTTCAGGTCGCGCATGATGGAAAGATACTCCAGATACTGCTCGGTGATGTGCGCGATGGGGATGTTCCAGATATCGATTTCCTCTTTTTTGATCAGATGCAGCAGGAGGTCCAGCGGCCCTTCGAAGGCGTCGAGCCGGATGGTGATCCCGGGCCCCTCGGCGGACGGCTGAAAATCGGTGTTCTGGTTATCGCTGTTTTCCATCATGGGAAGCACTCTAAAATGCGCGCAGCAGGCCGAGAATCACGCCCAGCACGGGACTCAGGATCAAACGGAACACCCCCAGGAACATGAGCGCGTAGAGAATCACGAACCCGTAGGATCCCATGCGCTCCAGCGCCGACGACGCTCCCGGGGGCAGCAACCCGTAGAGGATCCAGTGCCCGTCCAGCGGGGGGATCGGGATGAGGTTGAAGATCGCGAGAAGCACGTTGATCAGCATTCCGTAAAAGAGGATCATCAGGACCGGGGTGAGGAACGAGCCCTTGCCCGGCAGGCCGAAATCGATGAAGCCGCGCGCCTCCGGCAGGGCGATCTTCAGGACCACCAGGAAGCAGAAAGCGGCGCAGGCGGCCAGCAGATTCGACGCCGGCCCGGCGAGCGAGATGAACATCTGATCCCGATGCGGACGCTCGAGACGGGCCGGATTGATCGGAACGGGCTTGGCCCACCCGATCAGCGGGAACTGGGTAAAAAACTGCAGCAGCGGGAACACGATGGTCCCGATCGGGTCGATGTGGGGGACCGGATTGATCGTGACGCGGCCCAGGTAGCGTGCGGTAGGATCGCCCAGGCGGTCGGCCATCCACGCGTGCGACGCCTCATGGATGCTCAGCGAAAAGAGCAGCACGGCGAACTGGATCAGGACCGTGCCAATGTCAATGTTTTTAAACAGATCCACCGAAAGTATCCCGCCCGGGCGTCCCGGCGCCCACGATCTTCATGAATTTCAGGACTTTAACTATATCATACGCGCCAACCCCCGCCACAGCTATAGTTGGCGCGCCGGCGGCCCGCCATTTGCCTTGCCAGCACTTTTGCGCAAATGCTAGAATTTCCAATTCTTAGGTAAGGCATATGGGCTCGCTTCTGAACGTGACCATCGTCCTGTATTCGCTTGGGCTGCTGCATTCCATCTTCGGCTTCTACCGGAAGCGCCAGGCGTTCGTGCGAATCGCCCTGGGCATGGTCGCGTGCGGCTTTTTATGTCACACGGCTTTCCTCGTTTCCCTCGGCGTGAGCCGGGGTCATTTTCCCGTCACGAACCTTCCGGAATCCCTCAGTTTCTTCGCCTGGTGCATTTCCCTGACCTTCATAGCGGCGAATCTGCGATACCGGCTGTACGTGCTGGGGGCCTTCGTCCTTCCCCTCGTGTCGCTGCTGACGATCGGGTCGCAGGTGCTGTGGGAGGAAAACCACGCGATTCCCCCGAGTCTGCGGAGCGGGTGGGTCTATTTTCACAGCAGCATCGCCTACCTCGCCTACGCGGCCTTCTTCCTGACCTTTGTGTGCGCCATCCTGTACCTGATTCAGGAGAAGGAATTGAAGGCCAAGAATTTCCGCTTTCTGTATTTCCGCCTGCCTTCCCTGCGGACCTGCGACGAGCTGTTGAGGAATTCGCTTTTTGCGGGCTTCATCCTGATGAGCCTGACCATCGTCACGGGCGCCTTCTGGGCGCAGCAGGCATGGGGCCGCTTCTGGAGCTGGGACCCCAAGGAAACGGCGGCCCTGATCACCTGGGCGATTTATCTCCTCCTGGTGCATTACCGCCTCTCGTCCCGATGGAAAGGAAGGCGCGCCGCCTATATCAGCATCGCCGGTTTTGCGTCCACGCTGTTCACCTTCTGCGTCAACTGGGGGCTGCATGGAAATCTATAGGCGGCGCCGGGCCGCACCCGGCAGCCCGGGCGAAGTCTCCGTTGCCCGGCAAGCGTGCAGGCCTTGATCCCTTGAAGGTGCAGATGTCTACTCTGGTCCTCGTTGGATTGAATCACACTACGGCCCGGGTCGATCTCCGGCAGAAGGCGTCTTTCGGCGCCACGCAACTGCCCGAAGGATTGAAGCGGCTGTCCGCGCTGCCCGGAGTCCGGGAGTCGATGATCGTGTCCACCTGCAACCGGGTCGAGGTCCTGTCGTGCGTCGAGCACCAGGGCACCGGCATCGAGGCCGTCGAGGCCTTTCTCTCGGACACCAGCCGGGTCCCGCTCGAGCAGCTCCAGGACAAGCTGTACCGCTACGCCGACGAGCAGGCCGTCCGCCATGTCTTCCGCGTCGCCAGTTCGCTCGACTCCATGATCCTGGGCGAACCTCAGATCCTCGGCCAGATCAAATCGTGCTTCACGGCGGCCTCCGAGGCCCGCACCGTCGGCGCCTACCTGACCCGCCTGCTGCCGGCGACCTTCCGCGCCGCGAAGCGGGTCCGGTCGGAAACCAGCATCGGCGAATACCCCGTTTCCGTGAGCTCGGCGGCCGTGGAACTGACGCGGAAGATTTTCGGGGACCTGCGCGAGACGAGCATCCTGATCGTCGGCGCGGGCAAGATGGGCGAGGCCGCCATCCGCCATCTGGCGGAGACCGGGGCCCGGTCGGTTTACGTGGCGAACCGGAGCCCCGAGACCGCCGAAAAGCTGGCCGCCCGCTTCCGCGGGATGGCCGTCCCATACGGCGCGCTGCATCACTGGATGCAGCGGGCCGACATCGTCATCACGTCCACCGGCGCGCCGGACATCCTCATCGAATATCCCGCCGTCGAGCGGATCATGCAGGAGAGGAAGAACGCTCCGATCGTATTCATCGACATTTCCGTGCCGCGGAACGTCGATCCGGCCGTCGGCACGCTCGACAACGTATTCTGCTACGACATCGACGATCTCGGCGCCGTCGTCGAGGCCAACCTGCAGGAACGCATCAAGGCTGCGGAC
>CAZTHE010000052.1:0-27713 GCA_964613495.1 uncultured Acidobacteriota bacterium
CCTTGAGCGCGTACTTGGCGTTGTCGATCCCCTTCTGGGCCTGGTACAGGTCGATATCCGAAGGGAATTTGACGACCGAAACGACGATGTCGGCCTTCCGCGGGATTTTGGCGACGAACACCTCCTCCGCCTTGGACACCGCCGCTTCCATCGATTTGTAGATGTCGCCGGCCGTGGCCGCGTAGATGCGGTGGTTCTTGTCGAGCACCGTGCTGATGGTGAAGATCTCCTTCTTCACCGTCGAGAGCGCGTCGATCATGTCCTCGTGGACGGGGTTGCCCTTCAGCTTGAGCGCGCACGCTTCCGGCTTGAGGGCCAGCTTGTGGTTCTGCTCGATCGTCTCGAAGGAGGCGATGCCGGGCAGGAAGGACTTGCGCCCGCCCGTGTAGCCGGCGAAATAGTGCGGCTCGACGGAGCTGATGATCACGATCTTGTGCGCGTCGACGCCGAGGCGGTTGACCCGCATCTCGGTGCCGTTCTTGGAGGTGCCGAGGAACACCATCTCGTCGCGCTTGGCGTCATGCGAGTGGATGCAGTCCTTGTACTTCCGGTAGTACTTCTCCGAAAAAATCTGGATGTATTCCTCTTCGGTCGGCGCCCGGTGAATCCCGGTCGCGACGATGAAGCTCACCTTGTGCCCGGCGATGTCGTCCTGGATCATGTCGAGGACGCGCGCCGTCGGCGTGGGACGCGTCGGGTCGTTGACGATGAAGAGCACGTCCCGGGCATCCTTCAAAAAGTCCTTCAAGCTGGGAGACCCGATCGGGTTCGAGAGCGCCTGGCGGATCACTTCGGTTTCGTCGCCGATCTCCACCGAATTCGGCTCGATGACCCCGAGCACGCACCGTTCGTCTATTTCGGCCTCCAGCCTGCCGTCTTTCCCGTAAGGAACCTGAAGTTTCATCATTCCCTCCCTTACACGATGGGGCCGAGAGGCCGGATCTCGTTCATGAAGTTCTTCGCCGACTCGGTGAACTTTGCCGGATTCCCCTGGGGAACTTCGACGACCTGGAGCCGCTTCGGATCGATGTCGACCCGCTCCAGGGTGTTGATCAATGCTTTCATGCGCGCCTTGACCCGGGGGCTGCCGCCGTGTTCGCAATCGTCCTCCGGGCAGCAGCAGATCAGCACGCCCCACGCGCCGCGTTCCAGGGTCTCCAGGACGGTGTGCGATTTCAGCCGGCCGCTGCAGGCCGTGACCAGGATCTTGTATTCCTTGCTGATCTCGAACTTGTCGTACTGCGCGGTCTGCAGGCCCGGATAGCTGGAATAGCCGCAGGAGAAAACGATGGCCTTGGCGTCCGGGTTTTCCCCGTTATGGAAGTAGGCGTCCACCTGCCGCAGCAGTTCGTCGGGATTCGTCCCGTAGCCGGTCCGGATGCTGACGCCCGCCGCCGGGCAGACATCCAGGCAGCTGCCGCAGCTCTGGCACTTGAGGCGGTCGGTCACGATCTTGCCGTCGACGAACTTGCGCGCCTCGTGCTTGCACATGCGCACGCAGTTGAGGCAGAGGGCGCAGGCCTCGTGGTCGGTCAGGGACGTCGTGCCGACGGCCTCGAATCCGGACTCCACGAAGAAAGCGCGTGCGTCGTTGTAGACATCCTGAAGGGGGACGCCCGAAGAACAGGCCTTTTCGCACCGGCCGCAATGAAAGCAGTCGAAAATCTTGTTGGCCACGTACTCGGACGGCTCGATTTCGCCGCTGAGCAATCCGTAAAGCAGGATCAGCTTGCCTCTCGGGCTGTCGATCTCCCAGCGGGTGTTTTTGTAGATGGGGCAGTGCTCGTAGCAATATCCGCACCGGATGCACTTGTTGAGTGCACTCCTCCACTTTTCCAGTTTTTCAAATTTGCTAGTCTCAGTCATTGTGTTCAACCTGCTTATTCGGATTGATATCGGAGGGCCGTGGCCTCGACCCAGTTGTCGGGACCGTCCATCAGCTTTCCGGGATTCATGATATTGTTCGGGTCAAAGGCCCGCTTGATCGCGCGCATCAGCTCCAGCGAAGCCGCCTTTTCCTTCTTGAAGGCCTGGGCCTTGGACAGCCCGATGCCGTGCTCCGCGGACGTGGTGCCGCCGACGGAACGGACGAAGTCGTAGATCTCTTCCACCGCCAGCTTCGCGTGGTCCCACGAGATGTGCTGGTCGGTGTCCATCAGGATCTTGGTGTGCATGCAGCCGGCGCCGCAGTGGCCGTACGCCGTCATGACGAGGCCGTGTTTCTCGGCGATCTCGTGGATCTTGTCGGCGCATTCGGCCATCTTGGAGAAGGGCACCGCCATGTCGTCGGCCAGCGACGTGGAGGCCAGCCGCTCGTCGTATTTCGAAAGCGCCGGGAAGAGCTTGGCGCGTCCCGCCCAGATGCGGGCCCGTTCCTTTTCCTCGTAGCTGCTCTCGATGCCGAAGCAGTTGTGCTTCTCGCAGATGGCCTGGATCTTGGCCATTTCGAGGTCGATCACCTCTTTGGACATGCCGTCCGCCTCGTACAGCAGGATGGCTTCCACTTCCGGCAGTCCCAGTTTCGCGGCCTTGTTGGCCGCCACGATGGCGATCTTGTCGATGAGTTCCAGCATCGAGGGCTGGCAGCCGCTGCCCATGATGTCCGAGATGGCGTCCCCGGCTTCGGACAGCTTGTTGAACTTGGCGATGCCGAGGCAGCGCATCTTGGGGATCGGCACGAAGCGCAGGCACGCCTCGACGATCACGGCCAGCGTCCCTTCCGACCCCACCATGAGGCGCTCCAGGGGATACCCGGAGGCCGCCACGCGCGTCGTCGAACCGAAGGAGAGAAGGTCGCCGTTCGGCATGACCACCTTCATGGCCAGGATCGCGTCGCGGGCGGCGCCGTATTTGACGGACCGGCCGCCGGAGGCGTTGTTCGCGATTTCGCCGCCGATGGTCGCCGCGACGCTCGACGCCGGCGTCGGAGGATAGAAAACCCCGTAGGGCTTCAGCGCGCGATTGAGATCGTCGTCCACCACCCCGGGTTCGACGCGGCAATAGCCGTCCTTGGGATTGATTTCGAGGATGCGGTTCATGCCCTTCATGTCCAGGATGATGCCCCCCTGGACCGGCACGACCTGCCCGCACATGCCCGAACCGGAACCCCTCGGGATGACGGGGATTTTCTGGCTGTTGGCGTAGCGCATCACCCCCTGGACCTGCTCGACGGTCAACGGCCGGACGATGGCGTCCGGCAGGGCTTCGTGCACCGAGGAGTCGGAGCCGTACACGTAGAGATCGGCTTTTTGGTGCAGCACGTTGTTTTCGCCAACGATTTCCTTGAGTTTTTCAATATCCACAGATCTCATCGACCTACCCTCTTAATAAAAAGTACCGGCGCACAGCCGGCGGAGGAAAACACATCACCGTAATCGCCTGATTGGAGGAGGAATGTGCCCCAGGAAGGTATCGCCCACCTCGCAGTCGAATACCCTCAGTCCGAAACTCATAAGTTAGCATATCGGGCACGCCAAGATGAAAAAAAATTCCACCTATGCGTCCACGGTTCCACGCTGCGGAACAGTAATGCGGGGCGCGGTCCGAGCGGGGAAACGGTAAAAGCGGTCCGCCTGCGGCAACTTCCTATGCCGGGCGGCCGGTTCCTGCCGCCCGGATGATCAGATCCCCGCCGGGGGGTGGAGCGGGTCGGGCTTTTCCGGGTCGATGCCGAGTTCCCGGATCGCCGCGCCAACCTCGCCGGCGGTCGCGGCCCCTTCCTGCGCCAGCGCATGCAGCGCGGCGACGGCGATGCTCTCAGCATCGACTTCGAAAAACCGCCGCAATGCCTCGCGCGTGTCGCTGCGGCCGTACCCGTCCGTGCCCAGCGTCACGTAGCGCTGCGCCATCCAGGGCCGGATCATATCCGGAACCGCCTTCATGAAATCCGTCGCGGCGATGACGGGCCCCGGCACGTCACGCAGCGCATCGACGACATGCGGGACCCGCGGGTCGGACTGCGGGTGCAGCCGGTTCCAGCGGTCGGCGGAGAGCGCCTCATTTCTCAGCTGCTGGTAACTGGTCGCGCTCCAGACGTCGGCCGAAACGCGGAACCGTTCCGCGAGAAGCTCCTGGGCCTTCAGCACCGAGGGCAGGATGGATCCGCTGCCGAACAGCTGGACGTGGCGCTCCTTCTTTTCCGCCGCGGGGCGGAACCGGTAGAGGCCCTTCAGGATGCCCTCTTCCGCACCTTCCGGCATGGGCGGGTGCCAGATGTTTTCGTTGTACAGCGTGATATAGTAGAAGGCGTCCTCTTCCTTTTCGTACATCCTGTACAGCCCGTCCCGGACGATCGCGGCGACCTCGAACGCGAATGCCGGATCGTAGGCGCGCAGGTTCGGGATCACGGAGGCCAGGACGTGGCTGTGCCCGTCCTGGTGCTGCAGTCCTTCGCCGCTGAGCGTCGTGCGTCCCGCCGTCGCGCCGATGGCGAATCCCTTGCCGCGCGCGTCGCCGAATGCCCAGAACAGGTCGCCCGTCCGCTGGAAGCCGAACATGGAGTAGAAAAGGTAAAAGGGGATCATCGGTTCGCCGTGCGTGGCATAGCTGGTGCCCGCCGCGGTGAAGCTGGCGGTGCTGCCCGCTTCCGTGATCCCTTCCTCGAGGAGCTGGCCATCGGCCGACTCGTGGTAGCTGAGCAGCATCCCGGCGTCCACCGGCTCGTACACCTGCCCCACCGAGGAATAGATCCCGAACTCCCGGAACATGGCGTCCATACCGAAAGTCCGCGCCTCGTCGGGGATGATCGGGACGATGCGCCGCCCGATCTCCTTGTCCCGCATCAGGAACCGCAGCAGCCGGACAAAGGCCATCGTCGTCGAAACTTCCCGTCCCTTCCCGGTCCCCGGCTTGAACTCGTCATAGAGATCCCCCGGGGGCAGCCGGAGCGGTTTGGCCCGGTGCACGCGATGCGGCAGCGAGCCGTTCCGGGCGCGGCGCAGGTCCTGGAGATACCGCATTTCCGGGCTATCCGGCCCCGGATGGTAATAGGGCGCTTCTTCCAGTTGCCGGTCCGTGAGCGGCAACTCCAGCAGGCTGCGGAATTCGCGCAGCTGATCCAGGTTCATCTTCTTCAGCTGATGGGTGACGTTTTTCCCCAGAAACCCCTCGCCGAGCGCCCAGCCCTTGACGGTCTTCGCCAGGATCACCGTGGGGGCGCCCCGGTGTTCGACGGCGAGTTTGTAGGCGGCGTAGAGCTTCCGGTAATCGTGCCCGCCGCGCCTCAGGTTTTCGAGATCGCGGTCGCCGAGATGCTCGACCAGTTTTCGCAGCCGGGGGTCCGGCCCGAAGAAGCGCTCGCGGATGTAGTCCCCTTTCGCGGTAGCGAATTTCTGGTACGCCCCGTCCACGGTTTCGTTCATCTTCTCCAGCAGCACCCCGTCCCGGTCCGCGCGCAGCAGGTCGTCCCACTCCCTGCCCCAGATCACCTTGATCACGTTCCACCCGGCGCCCCGGAATACCATTTCGAGTTCCTGGATGATTTTGCCGTTGCCGCGCACCGGCCCGTCCAGCCGCTGCAGGTTGCAGCTCACCACGAACGTCAGGTTGTCGAGCCTCTCGCGGGAGGCCAGGAAGAGCGATCCCAGGGCTTCGGGCTCGTCGCACTCTCCGTCGCCCAGGAAACACCACACGCGGCTATTGGAGGTATCGGCGATCCCGCGGGCCTCGAGGTAGCGGTTGAACCGCGCCTGGTAGATGGCCGTCAATGGACCCAATCCCATCGACACCGTCGGGAACTCCCAGAATTGCGGCATGAGGCGCGGGTGCGGGTAGGAGGAAAGCCCTCTCCCCGGGACCGTCTCCCGGCGGAAATGGTCCATCTGGGCCTCGGTGATGCGCCCCTCCAGGAAAGCCCGCGCATAGATCCCGGGCGACGCGTGCCCCTGGAAGAACACCTGGTCTCCGGCGCCGCCGTCTTCCTTGCCGCGGAAGAAGTGATTGAATCCCATATCGTACAGCGAGGCGCTCGACGCGTAGGTCGAGATATGCCCGCCGATGCCGTCGTAGCTCATGTTCGCCCGGGTCACCAGCACGACCGCGTTCCAGCGCTCGAGCCTGCGGATCCGCTTCTCCATCGCCTCGTCGCCGTCGAACGGGGGCTCCTGTTCCGGGGGGATCGTGTTGATGTAGGGCGTCTGGACGAGCTCCGGGACGCCCAGGTCCAGCGCGCGGGCGCGCTGCATCAGCGCCCCCATCAGCGAGCGCGCCCGGTGAATCCCCCGGTCTTTCGCCACCGCAAGCAGCGAGTCCATCCATTCCTGTGTTTCCGCCGGATCCGAATCGGGTATTTGCTGGCTCCATGGTGTCATGAGCATATGGTATGAGAAAACCGGGCCAGTTCCAAGAATTACGATGCCGGGACGAATAAGCGTGGCAATACGTCCGGATCCGCGGTTAAATACCGCAGCACTTCAAAAAATGGGAGCGGCGATGGCGGGAAACAGGTTCAAGACCGCGTTCATCCTCGGCGCGGGGCTGGGGACGCGGCTCCGGCCCTTGACGGAGCGGTGTCCGAAGCCGCTGCTGGACCTCGGCGGGCGCCCGGTCATCGCCTATGCCATGGACCACCTGATCTCCGCCGGCGTGGAGCGGTTCATCGTCAACACGCATCACTGCCCCGACGTTTACCCTCAGAAGTTCCCCGGCCGCCAATGGCGGGGGGCGCCCATCCTTTTTCGCCACGAACCCGTCCTGCTGGATACGGCGGGAGGGTTGAAAAACATCGAGGACCTCCTCGCCGGGGACCGATCGATCCTCTGCTACAACGGCGACATCATCGCCGACTTCCCGCTCCGCCCTTTGCTCGAGGCTCATGAACGGGAGGGGGCCGAAGCGACCCTGGTGCTGCGGAGCCGGGGCCCGCAGCTGAATGTCAGCGTGAATGCCCGCGGCGAAATCTGCGACCTCCGCAACGCCCTGAAAGACCCGGGCATCCGGAGCTGCCTGTTCACCGGGATCTATGCCGTGGAGACTTCCCTGCTCCGCCATATCGAGTCAGGCAAGCCCGAGAGCATCGTGTCGATTTTCCTCCAAAGAATTGCGCGCAAACCGGGCTCGATTTTGGGTATCATTATCGACGAAGGCGCCTGGCAGGATATCGGTTCCATCCAGACTTACGAACGGCTTCAGAAAAAAATCCCGGAGGGGCGTTGAACCCACAGGAGGATTTGATTTCTTTTGCCCGGGAAGCCATCGGGCTGTCACCGTCCGAACCCGCGGAACTCGTTCCCTTTCCGGGAAGGGGCTCCGACCGGGCCTATTTCCGTCTCAAGTGGCGTCACGGCTCCGTCATCCTGGCGCACTACGACCCGAAACGAATTGAAAACTCCTATTTCGCCGGCATCGCCGTCTTTCTGCTCGAAAACGGCGTCCCCGTGCCGAAAATCCTCCGGCACGACGCCGCCGGAGGCCGTGTCGTCATGGAAGACCTGGGCGACACCGACCTGTGGAGCCTGCGCGGCGCTCCCTGGGAGCAGCGGCGGATCCTCTACCGGAAGACGCTGGCGGCGGCGCACCGGCTTCACTCCATCCCGGAGGATGGCCGCCTCCCGGACCGGGTCCGGTTGGCGGAACCCTTCGGCCCCGCCCTGTACCGATGGGAACGCATGTACTTCAGGGAGAACTTCGTCTCGGCCCTGTGCGGCCTCCCGCTCGATTCCCGCCGGGCCGAAGCCCTGGAAGACGAACTCGAAAGCCTCGCGTCCCGCCTTTCCGCGGGAGGACGGTGCCTCGTGCACCGGGACCTGCAATCGCAGAACGTCATGGTCCCGGACGGGGAACCGCGCCTCATCGACTTCCAGGGCATGCGCACCGGCTCGCGGTTCTACGACCTCGGGTCGCTGCTGTGCGATCCCTACGTATCCTTCGCCGATGCGGAGCGCATGGAACTGCTTTCCTATTACTTCGGACTGTCACCGGGCGAATCCGCCCGGGAGGATTTCCAGACGGCGTTCTGGGAGGCATCGGCGCAGCGGCTGATGCAGGCCCTGGGGGCGTACGGGTTCCTCGGCCTCCGCAGGGGGCTGGCGGGCTATCTCCGGCACGTGCTTCCAGGCCTCGGCAACCTGGACCGGGCCTGCGAGAACGCGCGCTCGCTCCCGCTGCTCCTCGAGCTCTGCCGCGAATGCGCAAAAATGCTTGCCGCAAAATCGCCTCTGTTTGCGGCGGATAAAACGTCTTAGCAGCCCCCCCGGCTTCGCGGGCGGCGCGGAGGGGACGAATAGATGGATTTCAGATTCCAGATTCCAGATTTCAGATTTCAGATTCCAGATTCCAGATTCCGGATTCCGGATTCCGGACAGAGGCTAATCCGGAATCAGAAATTGGGGCGAACGTTACCGGTCCTGCCGCCGGTTCAGGAATATGCCGCCGCGGCGGAGCGCGGGAAGCGGTAATCCAGGGCTGTTCGGCAAAATGGCGAGGAATGGAGAAATGAACAAGAGACGCATGGCGTTGGCGTTGGTTCTGGCGTGTGCCGCGGGGGCAGGCCTGGCACAGGAGGCGGCCAGGGTTCAATCGTTTTCGCCGCAGGGCACGATGAAGAAGATCCGCCAGGTGCGCGTCCAGTTCTCGGAGCCGATGGTTTCCTTCGGCGACCCGCGCGCGACACTCGAGCCGTTCGACATCCGCTGCCCCGAAAAGGGCACGCCCCGCTGGTCCGACCCGTCGAGCTGGCTGTACGACTTCGACCGCGACCTGCCCGCGGGGATCCAATGCGAATTCGTCCTGCGGGAGGGCCTCCGGAGCCTGCGCGGTTCGGCCCTGTCCGGGCAGCGGCGCTTCCGCTTCTCCTCCGGTGGGCCGGCGGTTGCCTACTCCGTCCCGTACCAGGGGTCCCAGGGGATCTCCGAGGACCAGATCTTCGTGCTCGAACTCGACGGCGCCGCCGACGAGGCGTCCGTCCTTGCCAACGTCACGTTTTCCGTGGAGCGCATTTCCGAACTCATCGGGATACGCATCGTGTCCGGGCGGGAACGGGACGCCATCCTGAAGACCCAGTACGCCTGGCGGCGGGACGACCTCCCGGAACACCTGCTGCTGATCCAGGCCAAACAGCGGTTCCCCGCCGACTCCAGGGTCAACCTGGTGTGGGGCAAGGGAGTCTCGTCCGTATCCGGCGTCCGCACCGAACAGGACCAGGTGCTCCCGTTCCGGACGCAGGCGCCCCTGACGGCCACGTTCCACTGCCAGCGCGAGAATCCCGACTCTGCCTGCATCCCGATCGGCGACATGCATCTCAGGTTCACCGCGGCCATTCCGTGGGAGAAGGTCCGGCGATCCGTCCTGCGCGGACCCGGGGGAAAATCCTGGAAACCGAAAGGAGACCAGGGCGAAACGCAGCTTGTCTGGAGCGTCGTGTTCGAGGGGCCCTTCCCGGAAGACTCCTCCTTCACGCTGGAATTGCCTGGGGGCGTGGAAGACGAGGCGGGCCGCGGGCTCACAAACGCAGCCGGTTTCCCGCTGGAGGTCCGGACGGACGAATACCCGCCGCTGGCGAAGTTCGCCGCCGATTTCGGGATCCTGGAGCTGAACGCGGACCCGATGCTGCCCGTGACCCTGCGAAATGTCGAGCCCGAAATCGCGGGAATGATGGTCGAGGTCGAGGGGGGCGCCGGCAACTTCGATCCCCTCCCCGCGCGGCGCTTCGACCTGCCCCTCTCGGGCGCCATGCAGGGAAGCATTTTCAAAGTCCCTTCCGGGAAGCCGGAGCAGGTGTTCAGCTGGATCGAAAAAGTCGCCGGCCGCAGGCGGGAGGACCGGGACAAATCGGTCTTCGCCTCGACCCCCGGGTTGCGGACAAAACCCTTCCGCGTCCCCAAACTCCACGGAGACCGGGCCTTCGAAGTCGTCGGCATTCCCCTAAAGGAGCCGGGATTTTATGTCGTGGAGATCGAGAGCGAGATCCTGGGGGCATCCCTGCTCGGCTCGCCGCGGCCGATGTTCGTGCCGACCACCGTGCTGGTTACCAACCTTTCGGTCCACTTCAAAAGGGGAGCCGAATCCTCCCTCGTCTGGGTCACCACGCTCGACCGGGCGGCCCCCGTGAAACAGGCGGCGCTCGAGGTCTGCGACTGCGAGGGGAAGTCACTCTGGAAGGGGACGACCGACGGCCAGGGCGTGGCCCGCATCCCCGCTCTGCCCCGCGAAGAGGATCTGCCGCGATGCCCGGCTGCCTGGTTCAGCGGCGGGCTCCTCGTCGCCGCCCGGCTGGGAGAAGACCTGGCCGTCGTGCACACAAGCTGGAACGAGGGCATCGAGGGCTGGCGTTACAACCTGCGGTCCTACTGGCCCCCGTACCCGGATTCCGCGCACACGGTTCTGGACCGCAGCCTGTTGAGGGCCGGCGAAACGGTCCACATGAAACACCTGCTGCGCCGCCGGGTCCTTTCGGGCTTTGCCCTGAATGCCGCGCGGGACATGCCGCGCAACCTCCTGATCCAGCACACGGGAAGCCGCCGGACGTACGAAGTGCCGCTCGAGTGGGATGCGGCCTCCGGCACGGCCATCACCGACTGGACTATTCCCGCTGAAGCACAACTCGGCGAGTACCGGATCTATTTCAGGAAGGGAGCGGCAACCGGCGAGGACGTCACGCACTATTACGAGTACCGAAGGGACGTGCAGTTCGCGGGATCCTTTCGCGTCGAGGAGTTCCGTGTGCCGCTGATGCGCGCGGTTCTCCGGCCTCCCGCCGGTCCGCTGATCTCCCCCTCCGCCGTGCCCATGGACCTCACCGTGAGCTACCTCAACGGCGGCGGCGCCGGCAGCCTCCCTGTCAGGTTCCGGCACGACCTGCGGCCGCGCTACCTGCCGGGGTATGAGGGATTCGAGGATTTCACCTTCTCGAACGGATCGGTGAAGGAGGGCATCGTACGGAGCGACGCCGACGAAGACCGGGAACGGGAGAAGCCGGAACTGAAGAGCACGGCGCTGACCCTGGACAGGAGCGGCTCCGTGCGGGCGGACATCCCGGGCCCGGGAGCGGTCCAGACACCGATGGAGATCCTGGCGGAACTCGAATTCCGGGATCCCAGCGGCGAGGTGCAGACCGCGTCGTCGCGCATCCCGCTCTGGCCGGCCAGCCGCCTGATCGGCATCCGGCCGGATTCCTGGGTGCAGTCGGCCAACGTCGTGCAGTTCAAGATCGCCGTGCTGGACCTCGACGGCAAGCCGGTGGCCGGCGCCCCCGTGAAGGCCGAAATGTTTCAGAGGAAGACCTATTCCCACCGCAAGAGGCTGGTGGGCGGGTTCTACGCCTACGAGCATTTCAGCGAGACGAAGCGGCTGGCCACGGCTTGCGAAGGCGCTACCGACCGCAAGGGGCTGCTGCTCTGCGAAAGCCCGGTCGCCGTTTCGGGCCAGGTGATCCTGCAGGCCTCCACGAACGATGAGGCCGGCCGCCTCACCGTCGCCAACACGTCCACCTGGGTCGCGGGCGAGGACGACTGGTGGTTCGAGGCGTCCGACGACGACCGCATCGATCTCCTCCCCGAGAGAAAGCGCTACGAACCGGGCGAGAAAGCGCGGCTCCAGGTCCGGATGCCTTTCCGGAAGGCGACCGCGTTGATCACGATCGAACGGGAAGGGGTCGGGGACGTCTACGTCCGCGAGATCTCAGGAAAACAGCCCGTCATCGAGATCCCCGTCAAAGGAAGCTACGCGCCGAATGCCTTCGTCTCGGTGCTGGTCGTCCGGGGACGCGTCACCGGCGTGCAGCCGACGGCGACCGTGGACCTCGGGCGCCCGGCCTACAAGCTGGGCATCGCGGAAATCAATGTCGGGTGGAAGGCGCACGAACTCAAAGTCCAGGTCTCCGCGGACCGCCCGCAGTATAAGGTCCGCGAAAAGGCGAAGGTGCGAATCTCGGTCCGGACGGCCGACGGGGCGCCGCTGCCGCGGGGCGCCGAGATCGCCCTGGCCGCGGTGGACGAGGGACTGCTCGAGCTGATGCCGAACGACAGCTGGAAACTGCTCGAATCGATGATGCAGCGGCGGCCCTACGGCGTGGAGACCTCCACGGCGCAGATGCACGTCATCGGCAGGCGCCATTTCGGCATGAAGGCGCTGCCGCAGGGCGGCGGCGGCGGCAGCCAGTCCACGCGGGAGCTGTTCGACACGCTGCTGCTGTGGAAGGGCCGCGTGCCCCTGAGCGACAAAGGCGCCGCGACCGTCGAGGTGCCGCTCAACGATTCCCTGACCGGCTTCCGCATCGTCGCCGTCGCGACCGCCGGAACCGACCGCTTCGGCACGGGTTCCACCACCATCCGCACGAGCCGGGACCTGATCGTCCTCTCCGGCATCGCACCCGTCGTGCGCCAGGGAGACGGGTTCCGCTCGACGTTCACGATCCGCAACACGACGGAGCGCGCGCTGGATGTGCGCGTCGCCGCCGCCGTCCGCGGCGTTGAGGAGTCGCTGCCGCCTCAGACGTTCCCGCTCGCGTCGGGCGAGTCGCGGGATTTCGGCTGGGACCTGACCGCGCCGGCGGGAAGAGACAATCTCCAATACCGGATCGAGGCGACGGCGGGCGACGGGACGGCCGACCGGCTGGCCGTCGTCCAGATGATCGTGCCCGCCGTCCCCGTCCGCACGGTCCAGGCGACGCTCACGCAGCTGTCCGGCGACTACCGGCTGGAGGTGGAGCGGCCGGCGGATTCCCTGCCGGGCGCGGGGGGGATCGACGTGGCCCTGAAGCCGTCCCTCGCGGGCGGGCTGACGGGAGTGAAGAGCTTCATGGAAAAGTATCCCTATACGTGCCTCGAGCAGAGCGTTTCCCGCGCCGTCGCGCTGCGCGACACCGCGCTCTGGGACAGGATTGCGGCGGCGCTGCCGGCGTACTTCGATTCCCAGGGCCTGCTGAAATATTTCCCCTCGATGATCCAGGGCAGCGACGTGCTGACATCCTACGTGATGTCGGTGGCCCACGCGGCCGGCTACGCGATCCCCGAGGATGCCGGGCGGAGAATGGTGGAGGCCCTGCAGGGATTCGTCGAAGGACGGATCGTCCGGGGCTCCTCGCTGCCCACCATCGACCTGTCGCTGCGCAAACTGGCCGCCATCGAGGCCCTTTCCGCGACGCAGCCCGTCGATCCAGCCCTGCTGTCCTCCATCACGATCGAGCCGAACCTCTGGCCGACTTCGGCCGTGATCGACTGGTACCGCATCCTCGGGAGAGTCCCGTCGATTCGCAGCCGGGACGCGCGCCTGGCGGAAGCGGCGCAGATCCTGAAGACGCGGCTCAGTTACCAGGGGACCACGATGAATTTTTCCACGGAGCGGGGCGACTGCCTCTGGTGGCTGATGGTTTCGCCGGACCAGAACGCCGTTCGCCTCGCATGGGCCATCCTGGACGACCCGGGATGGGGCGCCGATGTTTCCAGGATCGTCCGCGGCGCGCTGGCCCGGCAGAAGCGGGGGCGATGGGACACGACGGTGGCCAACGCCTGGGGCGTCCTCGCGATGGAGAAGTTTTCCGACCTCTACGAAAAGGCTCCGGTCACGGGAACGAGTACGGCCTCGCTGGCCGGCGCGACGCAGTCCGTGGACTGGGCCGCCTCCCCCAAAGGAGGGAGCCTTTCGTTCCCGTGGCCGGCGAAGAGATCCGTGCTGGCGCTCGGCGCGGCGGGATCGGGCAAGCCGTGGGCCGCCATCAGCAGCCTCGCGGCGATCCCCCTGAAGGAGCCCCTCTTCGACGGATACAAAGTCAAAAAAACCATGGCGCCGCTCGAGCAGAAGGAGCGGGGCGCCTGGAGCCGGGGAGACCTGGTGCGCGTGAAACTCGAGATCGAGGCCCAGTCCGACATGACGTGGGTCGTCGTCGACGACCCGATTCCCGCCGGCGCCTCCATCCTCGGCAGCGGGCTCGGGCGGGACTCGTCGCTGATCACGCGCGGCGAAGACCGCGGCGGATGGGTCGGCCCGGCGTTCGAAGAACGATCCTTCGAGGCCTTCCGCGCCTACTACGAGTTCTTCCCCAAGGGGACGTGGAGCATCGAGTACACGGTCCGCCTCAACAACGAGGGGACGATGCACCTGCCCCCGACCCGCGTGGAGGCGCTCTACTCCCCGGAAATGTTCGGCGAAATGCCGAACGAAGCGATGCGAATCCGGTGACCCCGTGACACACTGCCGGCAGCCGAGAAAGAGACTCAGGATCGCCGCCTTCGTGCCGGTGTGGCTGGCGGCCGCCGGCATCCCGCTGGCGTGCGGCGCCGCTTACTTCCTTCTGCTCCGGCCGTTTCCGGGGCTCCCGTCCTTCCCGCAGGTGCGCGCCGCGCACGTGCAATCCGAGGCGGTGCTGATGGACCGCAACGGCCGGCTCCTGCACGAAATCCGGATCGACGCGCAGGGCCGGCGCCTGCAGTGGACGGCGCTGCCCGACGTCTCCCCCGCGATGCGGGCCGCGGCGGTCGCCGCGGAAGACCACAGGTTCTACCGGCACGCCGGCGTGGACTGGATCTCGCTCGGCGGCGCCGTCCGCCTCGGGCTCTCGTCCTCCCGGCCGCGGGGCGCCAGCACGATTTCCATGCAGCTGGCCGGCATGCTGCGCCCCGAGGTGCGGCCGCCGGGCGTTCGCCCCACCCTGTCGCAGAAGTGCGCCCAGATCCGGGCGGCGCGCACCCTGGAAAAATCCTGGTCCAAGGAGGAAATACTGGAGGCGTATCTGAACCTTGTCGCGTTCCGCGGCGAACTCCGCGGGATCGCGGCGGCGGCGCGCGGACTGTTTGCAAAAGAGCCGCAGGGGTTGAACGATGTCGAGGCGGCGATCCTGGCCGTTTTGGTGCGTTCCCCGAACGCGGGAATCGAAGCGGTGCGCGGGAGAGCCTGCGCGCTGGCGAAAAAAATGGAGGCATCCGCAGATTGCGCCGCAATCGATGCGGCCGCCGGCGGCGGTCTTTCCGGGCCCTATTCGGTGCAACCGGCCGCGGCGTATGCGCCGCACGTGGCCCGCCGGCTCCTGGGGACCCTCACGGACCGGGCGGACGGACGGCCGCGGCGCGTCGCATGCACGCTGGAGCTCGGCCTGCAGGTCTTTGCTTCCGACGTGCTGCGCCACCACGTCCTCTCCGCGGGATCCAGGAACATGCACGACGGCTCCGTCCTGGTCGCGGACAACGCGTCGGGCGACATCCTGGCCTACGTCGGGAACATCGGCGACCGGTCCAGCGCGCGCTTCGTCGACGGGGTCCCGGCCCTGCGCCAGGCGGGCTCCACGCTGAAACCGTTCGTCTACGCGCTGGCGTTCGACCGCCGCATCCTCACGCCCGCGTCGCTCATCGACGACAGCCCGCTCGAGATCCCCGTCCCCGGAGGGGTGTACCGCCCGAAAAACTACGACAACCTTTTCCAGGGCATGGTGACCGCGCGGACGGCGCTCGCCTCCTCGCTGAACGTGCCCGCGGTCAAGGCCCTGAACCTTGTCGGGATCGGGCCTTTCGTCGGGATCATGAAGCGCCTCGATTTCCGGGGGATCCGGGAGCCGGAGTACTACGGGCTGTCGATCGCCCTGGGCTCGGCGGACATCACCCTGTGGGACCTCGTGGCCGCCTACCGCGCGCTCGCCAACGGAGGCGTCTGGACCCCGCTCCGCATCGCGCCCGGAGAGGAACGGAAGCCTCCGCGCCGGGTCGTTTCCGAAGAAGCCGCGTTTCTGGTCGCGGACATCCTCTCCGACCGCGAAAGCCGCAGCCTCACCTTCTCGCTGGAAAGCCCGCTGGCTACGCGGTACTGGACGGCGGTGAAGACCGGCACCAGCAAGGACATGCGCGACAACTGGTGCGTCGGGTTTTCCGACCGGTACACCGTCGGCGTCTGGGCCGGCAACTTCTCGGGAGAACCGATGTGGAACGTCAGCGGCGTCACCGGGGCGGCCCCCGTGTGGGTCGAGATCATGAACCGGCTGCACCGCGGCGAAACCAGCCGCGGCCCCGCGCCGCCCGCCGGCGTCGTGCGCGCCGGCGTGACCTTCGAGGCTGCGGCGGAAACGCGGCAGGAATGGTTTCTCCGCGGAACGCAGACGGACCGCATCCGCCCGGCCGGCAGCACGCTGTTTCCCGAAATCGCCTATCCTACCGACGGCATGATCGTCGCCCTGGACCCGGATATCCCGCCGGGCGATCAAAAACTCTTTTTCGAAGCCAGACCCGAGGCGGCGCGCCTCGAATGGATCCTGGACGGGGAAAGGCTGGACGCGGGCTCCGCCCTGGTGCCCTGGACGCCCCGCAAGGGGAAACACGCCCTCCGGCTGCTGGACGCGGAGCGGCGCGAACTGGACTCCGTCCATTTCGAGGTCCGGGGGGACGACGGAGTGATTCGAGATTCGAGATCCGGGATGCGAGACCCGGAATAAACGGCGCGGCGGGCGCAGAAATAGCTTGACATCAAGAGAAGTTGGCACATTATAACAATCCTGTTTTTCAGGGAGATGAATGCAGATGCGATTCGCATTCCAATTTTGACGGTGATGTGAGCTGTGTGGCTCCCCGTGCGGGAAGCCCGATTTTCCAGTTGCGATCGTTTGCCGCAAAGGGAAATTGCATGGCGCGCATCCCCGTTCTTCTCTTCGTTAAGCCCGCCCGATTTCCCTTCCGCAACTTTCGCTGACCCTATCAGAACCGCAGCTTCGGCCAGGAATCGGCTTAGGTCCGTTCCCTGCCGGGGCTGCAGACGAGTCCCGCTTCGCGCGGAGACCGGTGGATCATTCATTTTTTGCGAAAGGACCCCCTATTCATGATGGAGTACAAGATCAACGGACAATTTACGCCCCGCTTCGACTCAGGCCGGCTCAATCCCCGAAAGGGCCGGATACGGAAATTTTTCCGACTGGCGCCGGCACTCGGCGCCGCCCTCGTCCTGATGCATCTCTGCGCGCTCCCCGCGCCGTGCGGCGTCAAGACGAAGATCGATGACGAAAAATGGTTCGAGGTGGGCGCGAGAATGCAGGGCTGGTACCAGTCGGTCGGGGAGGAAAATTCCCCTCATCTGAACGATTTCATGGTCCGCAGATTCTACCTGTACGTGCAGGGGCAGGTGCATCCCGATGTCACCTTTTTCACCCACCTCGCGGCGGACCGTATCGGGCAGGACGGCACCGATTCGCCCGGGAGCGGATTGGGCACGGGCTTCAGCGTCCGGGACGCGTGGATCACTTATTCGCCGCTCGAGGAGCTGAAGATCCAGGGCGGCAGGATGTATGTTCCCTTTACGCGGGCTTATGGAACGGAGAGCACGTTTGCCATGCTGCCGCTCGAACTGCCGATCGCGCAGGGGGGCGTGCGGGCCAAGATCTTCTATCCTTCCAATATCGGCAGGGATGACGGGGTGACCGTCTGGGGCAACATCGCCAAAGGCCTGGTTCAATACCGGGTCGGCGTGTTCGACGGGCAGCAGGGGAGCCAGAATGCGCAGAAGAGTCCCCGCACGTCCGGCAGGATTTCCATCAGCCCCCTCGAGCCGGAGACCGCCTGGTTCAACAAAGGCAATTACCTCGGCACCAAAAAAGTCCTGTCTTTCGGCCTGGGATTCGACAGGCAGGCGGACCTGAAGTGGTCCGCCGACCGGCCGGAAGCGGACTATTCCGCGTGGACGGCAGACGCCTTCTTCGATCACCCGGTCGGTTCGGGCGCCGTAACCGTGGAAACGGCATTCGTCGACATGGAAAACTCACAGGAACACGGAGACGCCCGGACATTCTACGTCCAGGGGGGCGTCCTGCTGCCTCCGGTCACGAAGGCGTTCCGGATTCAGCCCTACGCCCGGTACGAAGGCGTTTACAGAGACGCCGCCATGGATACCGGGTACGCCGCCGGAGGCGTGAACCTGCTGTTCAAGGGGCATGACCTGAAGCTGACGATGGAATTCACGAAGTTCATGCCGGAATCGGGCTCGACGGAAAAATCCAAATCCATCTTTACCGTCCAAATGCAGGTCGGCATTTGACCTCTCATGAAACTGGCGTTTTGTATTCCAACCAAGCACTCTATCGCCGCGGAGCGCCGGCAGCAGCCCGGCGCAGCGCGGCGTATCAAGGGGATATAACGTATGCCTAAACTCGTACAATTTTTTGCGACCCGCTGGGGGATCATAGGGGTGGGTTCCTTCATCGGCATCCTCGCCGCGCTCCTGCAGAAGCTGGGGAATCCGGCCAACATGGGCATCTGCGTCGCCTGTTTCGAACGCGACATGGCCGGGGCCTTCGGGCTGCACCGGGCGCCCGTCGTTCAATACATCCGGCCCGAGATCATCGGATTCGTCCTTGGCTCGATGCTGGCCGCTTACGCATTCAAGGAATTCCGCGCGCGCGCCGGCTCGGCGCCCATCGCGCGCTTCGTGCTGGGGGCGTTCGCCATGATCGGGGCGCTCGTTTTCCTGGGCTGCCCCTGGCGCGCCGCGCTGCGGCTGGCGGGCGGAGACTGGAACGCGATTCTCGGCCTGCTCGGGCTGATCGTGGGGATCTGGATCGGGACGTTCTTCCTGAGAGCCGACTACAACCTCGGACGGTCTCAACCTACGCACACGACGGTCGGCTGGATGCTGCCGCTCGTGATGCTCGGATTCCTGGCGCTCCTGCTCGTATTTCCGCAGGCGGAGGGTTCGGACAAGAGCGGCGTTTTGTTCTACAGCCTGAAGGGTCCCGGATCCATGCACGCGCCGATCCTGGTTTCGCTGGGGATCGGGCTGCTCATCGGGTTCCTGGCGCAGCGGAGCCGATTCTGCACCATGGGGGCCATTCGCGACCTGGTGCTCTTCCGGCAGACGCACCTGCTCTCCGGTTTTGCCGCCCTGATCGTGTTCGCATTTCTCGCGAACCTGGTCCTGGGTCAGTTCCATCCGGGATTTGCCAAACAGCCCGTGGCGCACACCATGGGCCTCTGGAATTTCGGCGGCATGGTCCTGGCGGGACTGGCTTTTTGCCTGGCCGGGGGTTGCCCCGGACGCCAGCTCTTCCTTGCGGGCGAAGGAGACGGCGACGCGGCCATATTCGTCATGGGCATGATCACGGGCGCCGGCTTCGCGCATAATTTCGGCCTGGCAAGCTCCGCCGACGGCGTGGGACCCTACGGGATCCCCGCCGTGTTGATCGGGCTGCTGGTGTGCCTCTTCATCGGCTTCACCATGAGAAAACAACCTGCCTAAGGAAGGGAGAACGGAAATGAGCACCATCGTCGACGCGAGAGGCCTTTCGTGCCCGCAGCCGGTTTTATTGACGGTGAACGAAATCAAGAAGATGCAAAAGGGAGAGATCGTCGTCCTCGTGGACACCGACACGTCGAAGGAAAACGTCTCCCGCGCGGCAGCCTCCAAGGGTTGGACGCTGAAGGACGTCGAACCGGAAGGGACTGGCTACCGCCTCACAATTCTGAAAGAATAAGAGGGAGCCCCGGCCTCTCGCGGCCGGGGCTGCTTCCGGGAACCGGGGGGCCGGGGCGTCGGTTTCCGCTTCGGTCCCTCAACGGAAGGCCGCACGGAGCCATGGTGTTTCCATGCGTGCACCCCGTGCCGGAGGCAAAGACATTTTGCCTTGTCCCGTCTTCGAATTGCGGAAGCCGGGAACGGCCGGCTGAGAGCCGGCAGCGCGGACGAGGATCATGGAGTCTGTTCGGTTGCGGCCCTGGCCGCGCCGGGGGGAAGTATGGATACGATACGATTGACCGCGATGACGGCAGCCGCCGGCTGAGCGTCCAAAATGGGGCCGGAAACCCTGGCGCAGGTGCTGCGCCCGCTGGAGAACCTTTTCCCCGCGCGGGATTACCCGAACATGCTTGTGGGCCTGGAGGTCAGCGACGACGCCGCGGTCTACAAGGTCAGCGACGAGGTCGCCGTCATCCAGACGGTCGACTTCTTCACCCCGATCGTGGACGACCCTTACGCCTACGGGGCGATCGCGGCGGCCAACGCGATGAGCGACATCTATGCCATGGGAGGACGGGTTGCGCTCGCACTCAACATCTGCGGCTTCCCTTCCTCGCTGCCGGTGGCCGTCATCTCCGAACTCCTGCGCGGCGGGGCGGAAAAAGTACGGGAAGCCGGCGGCGTTTTAGCCGGAGGGCACACGGTCGAGGACAATGAGCCGAAGTACGGCCTGGCCGTAACGGGACTCATCCACCCGGACCGCATCCTGACGAAAGGCGGCGCGCGGCCCGGAGACCTCCTGGCCCTCACGAAGCCCCTGGGCACCGGGATTATCACGACGGCGGCCAAGGGGGATGCGGCGGACCCGGGGCACCTGGCGGCCGCGGTGGAATGCATGCGGAAACTGAACCGGGAGGCCGCGGACCTCATCCAGCGGACCCGGGTGCACGCCTGCACCGACATCACCGGCTTCGGCCTGCTGGGACACGCATACGAGATGGCGGACAAGGGCGATGTGGGCCTGAATTTTCACGTCGACCGGCTTCCCTTCCTGGACGGGGCGGTCCGGTATGCCGGGGAATGGCTATTCCCCGGAGGGGCGTGCCGGAACCAGCAATGCTACGAATGCCATGTCGATTTCGACGCCGCGGTGCCGCCCGAGATGCGCCAGCTGCTGTTTACCCCGGAAACCTCCGGCGGCCTGCTCGTCGCGGTCCCGCCGGGTTCCCTGCGGGAAATGACGGCGCTTTTCGCCGGAGCGGGGCACCTGTGCCGCATCATCGGCGAAGTAACGGAAGGACCGGGCATCCGTGTCGGTCTCGACTGAGCGCGCTTCGCATCTCCCGCTGCCGATCGAGGCAGTCCGTCGGGGCGACACCGCGAACTGCCGGTGCGGTTGCATCCAACGGGTCTTTGCATTTCCCAGGAATACGACTGTTGCATGGCCGCAAAGAAATGCCACGGATTTCACGGATTTTGATGACATTTGTGGAGGACGATTTTTTCTCTCTATCTTCCGTGTCAATCCGTGGCTCGTTTTCTTTCATTTGGACTGATCCATAGACGAGGGATCTTTGACCCAATACGTGGGGAACAGAAAGCTGCAGACAAGATGATTTACCTGGATCACGCCGCGACCTCGTGGCCGAAGCCGCCCGAAGTCCTTACTGCGATCAGCGATTTCCTGGAGCGCGCCGGCGGGAACCCCGGGCGCTCCGGGCACCGGCTCTCGGTCGAAGCCGGGCGCGTCGTCTACGAGGCGCGGGAGGCGCTCGCGGACCTGTTCTGCGCCGCCGACCCTCTTCGGGTGATCTTCACGGCGAATGGCACCCACGCCATCAACCTGGGACTCTGCAGCCTGCTGCGCCCCGGCGACCGGGTGGTGACGAGCGGCATCGAACACAACGCCGTCATGCGCCCTCTGCGGGACCTGGAAAGGAAGGGCGTCTGTGTCTCCGTGGTCCCCTGCGCCCGGGACGGATCGCTCGACCCCTCGGACCTCGCGCGCGCCCTTCGGTCCCCGGCGCGCATGGTCGCCGTCACCCACGCGAGTAACGTGACGGGAACCATCCTGCCGATCGCGGACCTCGCCGAGATCGCCCACAAGGCGGGATGCCTTTTCATGGTGGACGCGGCGCAGACGGCCGGCGTCCTGCCGATCGACGTGCAGCGGATGGGGATCGACCTGCTTGCGTTCACGGGCCATAAGGGGCTGCAAGGGCCTCCCGGAACGGGAGGTCTCGCGATCGGGCCGGGAGTCTCCACGAAGGACATGGAACCCCTGGTGCGCGGCGGCACGGGCAGCCGGTCGGAGTTCGAGCTGCAGCCGGAGGATTGCCCCGACAAGTTCGAAAGCGGCACGCTCAACGGCGCGGGGATCGCCGGCCTCGGCGCGGGCGTTCGCTGGATCCTGCGGCACGGGATCGGCGCGATTCGCGCGCGCGAACTGGAATTGACGCAAATGCTCCTGGAGGGCCTGAGGCGCATACCCGGCGTCACCCTGTACGGCCCCGAGGATGCGGCAGACCGCACCGCGGTCGTCTCCTTTACATCGGAGAAGCATCGCGTGTCGGAAATCGGGCTGGAGTTGGACGAGGAGTTCGGCATCCTGAGCCGTGTCGGCCTGCATTGCGCGCCGGCCGCCCACCGCACCATCGGCTCTTTTCCCGAAGGCACGGTGCGGCTCGCGCTGGGAGCGCGGACGAAGCCGGACGAGGTGCGCGACGCGATCGATGCGATCGAGCGGATCCTCGAGAGGAAATAACATGCCCGCGGCAGCGCCTTCCTTCGGAGTCGTCATCTTTCATACGAGTTCGGCGGCGCTACGCGCGGAGAAGATACTGCGCCGGGAAGGGTTGCCGATCAAGCTGATCCCCACGCCGCGCGAGTTTTCGAGCGACTGCGGCGTCGCGTTGCGCTTCGAGTGGCGTTCCGAAACGCGCGCCCGCGAACTCCTGGAATCCGCCCATGTGGAAATCGCGTCCATCCGGGCCCTGGAGTAGACCCGTCCCGCCTGCCGAGGCCTTCCTTTCCCCTTCCCCGGGGCCGCCGGTGAAAAAGTAGATTCCGCACTCTGCCCGTACCATGTATCATGGAATTCTGGAATGTATTCCGGAGTTCCGCCGGTAACGTGCCGGGAGCTCTTTTTTGGGGGAAGGAGCGCTTTGAAATGCTGACGCGGAGAGAGTTGTTGATCGGCGCCGGATCCCTAGCCGTCGGTTCCCTGCTGCCGGCCGGATTGCAGGCCGCCGGACCATCCATGGACTGGCCCCAGTTCCGGGGGCCGCAGCGGGACAACATCTGCGGCGAAACCGGGCTGGCCCGGAAGTGGCCGGCCGGCGGGCCCAAGGTGCTCTGGTCCGTCCCGGTGGAACAGGGGTACGCCGGCGCCGCAATCGTGGGCGGGCGCGTCTACCACCACGACTACGACACGGCCAAGGGCGAGTGGATCGTCAACTGCCGTAATCTCTCCGACGGAAAGCCGGTCTGGCAGTTCCGCGAGGCGCGGGAGATCCGGCCGAACCACGCCATCACGCGCACGGTGCCCTGCGTGGATGCCCGGTCCGTGTTTTCGCTGGATCCGAAGGCGGTGCTGCACTGCCTGGACGTGAAGACGGGCAAGGAGATCTGGCGCAAGAGCCTGGTCGCCGACTACAAGGCCGCAATCCCCCCCTGGTACAACGGCCAATGCCCGCTGATGGAAGCCGACCGGCTGATCATCGCCACCGGCGGCGCGGCGGTCCTGGCGGCGATCGACAAGGCGACGGGAAAGGACATCTGGCGCACGCCCAATCCGGGCAAGCTCATCATGTCGCACGCGAGCGTCATGCCGGCCGTGATCGGGGGCGTGAAGCAGTACCTGTACGGAACCCTCAAGGGGCCTCTGGGCGTTTCCGCGGCCGACGGCAAGCTGCTGTGGGAATTCCCGCGGAAATTCAACGTCGCGGTGGCGCCTTCGCCCATCGCGGCCGGCGAAGACCGGGTTTTCATGACCGGGAGCTACGACGCCGGCAGCGTGATGGTCCGCATCAAAAAGAGCGGCGGCGCGTTCCAGGCGGAACAGATCTTCGACATGAAGAACAACGAATGGAATTCCGAGGTGCACACGCCGATCGTTTACAAAGGCCTGCTGTTCGGGGTCGGCAAGAAGAAGCGCGGCCTGTTCACCTGCATGAATTTCGACGGCAAGGAAGTGTGGACCAGCGAGGGCAAGGCCTCTTTCGGGCTCGGCAGCTACATCCTGGCCGACGGGATGTTCTACCTGCTGGAGGGCGATACCGGAACGTTGCGCATGATCGAGGCCAGCACGACCGGCTACAGGGAACTGGGCAGCGCCCAGGTCCTCGGCGGGAATGAGGTCTGGGGACCGATGGCGGTTTCCGGCGGCCGAATGGTGCTGCGCGACCTGAAGAAAATGGTCTGCATCAACCTCCGGGCCTGAGGAGCACGGCGATGCGATACCGGCAGATTCGAATCATCGCGGGAAAGGGCTCCGGCGCGGCGCGATTCCGCCGCGAACTGCGCGGCATCGCGCTCGATGCCCGCGGTTCTCTGTACGCCGCCGGAGATTCCGAGGTGAGGGTCTTCGACGCGGCGGGAGCGCTGGCCCGCCGGTGGACCACGGCCCTGAGCCCCTACTCCGTCGCCGTCGCGGCCGACGGCGCCGTGTGGGCGGGAGAGACCGGGCAGGCAGAGGTTTTCGACGGCACGGGCGCGCTGCGGCGCACGTGGAAGGACCGGGAGCGCCTCGGGCGCATCACGGCCATCGGGTTTCTCGAAGACTCGGTGCTGTTCGGCGACGCGTCGAAGCGCTGCATACACCGTTTCGGCGCCGGCGGCGGCTACCTCAACAGCATCGGCTCGGACAACCCGCGCGGCGGCCTGCTCATTCCCAACGGCGTGGTGGACTTCGGCGTCGATCCCCAGGGAGTCGTCCACGCCGTGAACCCGGGCAAGCACCGGGTGGAGCGGTACTCGCCCGAGGGCCGCCTGCTGGGTCACATGGGCAAATTCACCGGGCCGGACCCGGCGGGCTTTTCGGGATGCTGCAATCCCACGAACGTCGCGGTCGCCGGACCCGGGCTATTGTGCGTGACCGAGAAGGCCGGGCCGCGCGCCAAGATCTACGATTATGCCGGCAAGCTCCTGGCCATGATCGAGAGCCCCGATTTCGATCCCCGCGCCAAGAACATGGATGTGGCTGCGGATGCGCGCGGGCACCTCTTCATCTCGGATCCGGCGGGACTCGCGATTTTCGAGTTCGGGCCCTCGGGAGACACGCGGCCATGAGCAAAGGGATCAGCAGGCGGGAAATGTTGCATCGAACGGTCAAGGGTACCGCCCTGGTCGGGATGGGCGGCGCCGCGGCGTATCTGGTGCGCAAGGCGCACGGCGAACTGGTCTGGCAGGTGAACGCGTCGCGTTGCGTCAACAGCCGCCTCGACGCGGTGGACGCGGAAGTCTGCACGCTGTGCACGACCCGATGCGTGGTGGCGCACTCGGCAGTGCGCGCCGTCAACGACTACTCGAGGTGCGGGCGGTGCTACATCTGTCCCGCGTATTTCGACATCAACAGCGCCGTGGACGAACAGGGGCTTCCCAGCCAGAAACTGTGCCCGCGCGACGCGATCGAGCGCATCCCGATCGGGAAGATCGATCCGGAAGACCCGGCCAACAATTTTTACGACTACATCATCGACGAGGAGAAGTGCGACGGTTGCGGCCGGTGCGTGCTGAAGTGCAAGGAACCCCTCGGGCTCGGCTCCATCACGCTGAAGGTTCGCTACAACAAATGCGTCGACTGCAACCACTGCGCGATCGCGACTGCATGCCCCAAGGACGCCGTCGCCCAGGTGCCGAAGCAGGAAGGTCTGCAGATCACCCTTGCGAGACACGAGGAGTAGTATGCCGGGCTCCCTTCGCATGCCGATGCTCGCGATCCTGTTTTGCCTGGGGCTGGCGGCGCCGCTGGCCGCGCAGGCGATCCCGTACGAGCGCCCCGTGGAAACGGCGCCTCAGGAAGACACCATCGGCGGCGGGTACAGGACCCCCGAGGTACAGAAACCGCTGCCCCGCGGATGGTGGCTGGACGTACTGGACGTGGTGCTCCTGGGAGCGGCCATGGGGGCGGCGGTATGGATCGTGCTAAGGCGCCGCAGCCGGCGCTGGATGGTGGGGCTCGCCATCGCGTGCCTGGCGTACTTCGGCTTCTACCGCGAGGGCTGCATCTGCCCCATCGGATCCATCCAGAACGTGGCGGTCGCGCTGGCCGACCCGACCTATTCGATACCCATCGTGGCCATCGCCGTTTTCTTCCTCCCGCTCATCGTGGCCCTGTTTTTCGGGCGGGCCTTCTGCGGCGGCGTGTGTCCCCTGGGAGCGATGCAGGAACTGGTCGTGGTCAAGCCGCTGCGCGTGCCGCCGAGGCTGGACCGGACGCTGGGACTGCTCAAGTACGCCTACCTCGCGCTGGCCGTCCTCTTCGCGCTCAAGCCGGCGATGACCCGGGACTTTCTCATCTGCCGGTTCGATCCATTCGTGGGATTCTTCCGCTTCACGGGCGAACCTTACATGCTGGCGATCGGCGGCGCGTTCCTGATCGGAGGCATGTTCCTCGGCCGGCCGTATTGCCGCTACCTGTGCCCCTACGGCGGGCTGCTCGCCTGGTGCTCGCGCCTGGCGCGCAAAGGAGTGACCATCACGCCCGACAGGGAACTGGATTGCGGGCTGTGCACCGGTGCCTGCCCCTACGGCGCGATCGAGCGGATGCGGGCCGTGCGCCAGGATTGCCTCTATTGCGCGCGCTGCTACGCGTCGTGCCCGAGGGACGGGGACCTGGCGCGGGCAAGGAAGAAAGCCGGCACGACGGGAGGTACGGCATGACACCCGGCCGCCTGCGCCGCACGGCATGGATCTCGGGGACGCTGGTGCTCGCCGGCATCGTGGCGCTCGCCGTGGACTGGGGCGTCGCCGCCTGCCGGGCGCGCGCGAACGATGCGATCGTCCTCGAACTGCAGGAACAGGGAAAGGAGGATGCGGAGGCCGCGGCGCGGCTGGAGGCGGAACAGAAGCGCATCACGGACTCCCTGCTCGCGCGCCGCGGGCGCGACCGCGCCATCGGCTGGGCCCTGCTCGCCGCTGCGGCGGCTTTTTTGGCTTCGGTACAACGCATCGCGGCGGCCGGCGGGCGGCCGGTCGCGGACATGAAGGAGACCGCCGCCGCGGCTGCGGCGCCGGCGCCGGACGGCCGGAGGAAAAAGCGGAAAAAAACGAAGCGCGCGGCCGGGCCGGCGGAGGCAGACACGGATCTGAGTTTTGTGGACCGGGCGGTGTCGCTGTACGGCCGCGGGCGGGAGGCCGCCATCCCGCTGCTGCAGGCGATACAGCAGCACTACCGGTACCTGCCCGAGGACGCGCTGCGCCGCCTGTGCGCGATCACCGACATCACGCCGGCCGAAATCGCGGGCACGGCCTCCTTCTACGGGCAGTTCCGGCAGTCGCCCGTCGGGCGGCACAGGGTGCGCGTGTGCCATGGCACGGCGTGCCACGTGGCCGGCGCGCGCCAGATCACGGAAGAGCTGCGCCGCCACTTCAAAATCCCCGAAGGCGCCGACACGGACGCGGGCCGCACGTATACGATCGAGGAAGTGGCGTGCCTGGGCTGCTGCAGCCTGGCGCCGGTGCTGATGGTGGACGAGCACACGGCGGGGCGGCTCACGGCATCCACCGCGGCGGCGGCGCTCGAAGACGCGGAAGAGACGGAATCGGCATGAAAGAGGCGATGGAAATCCGGGTCGGGATGGGGTCGTGCGGTGTCGCAAGCGGCGCCGAAGCCGTACGCGACGCGCTGTGCGCCGAAGCCGCGCAGGCCACCGCGAGCCCCTGCTCGAGGTGGTCGCCGCCGACGGCCGGTCCACGCTTTACGGCAACGTGAACGAGGCTGCGGCGCGCGCGATCGCACGCGCCCACCTGCGCCCGAAATCGCTCGCCGCGCGCATCCGCCGGATGGCGGAAAGCGCCGCCTCGTTTTTCGGCGGGAGCCGGGCCGGCGAAGAAGCTCCCGCCCATGCCCTCGACCGGGATGCCGCGGCCGCAAACGACTACTTCGGAAGACAACGGCGCATCGTGCTGGAAAACTGCGGTTCCATCGACCCGCTCGAGATCGACGCCTACCTCGCGCGCGACGGCTACCGCGCGCTCGAGCAGTGCCTCGCGCAATCCGCCCCGGACCGGGTCATCGCGGCGGTCGGCGAGTCGGGACTGCGCGGGCGCGGGGGCGCGGGCTTTCCCACGGGGCGCAAGTGGTCGCTCGGGCGCGCGCAGCCGGGAGACGTCAAATACGTGATCTGCAACGGCGACGAGGG
>CAZTHE010000053.1:0-27240 GCA_964613495.1 uncultured Acidobacteriota bacterium
GTCGCCGGCGTCCTCGTCCTGGCCGGCCTGACCGTTTTGCCTTTCCGGATGGGCTATGCGGGCCGGGCCTATCTCGCCGGAGCCGTCCTCCTGGGGCTCGCGTTTCTCGGCTGCGCCGTTCATTTTGCCCGGCGGCGCGACGGACGAGCCGCGCGCCGTCTCTTCCTTGCCTCCGCCTTCTACCTTCCGGTCCTGCTCGCGCTTCTGATACTGGACAAAACTGTTTCGCGCTGACGGATATCCGACAATATTGTATTCCGGGGGCATTTTCCGGAACCGCGTCAATGGATTTGCCGCCGGTGCCGTCTCCTGCTATTCTAGCGGATGCAACCACCCCGGCTGAGGCGTCTTCCAGAGGTGCGCTGCATGCCGGCATCGGAAGCCGATGCCCGGTTCACGAAACGGAGACCCGCGACATTTCGGCATGTGGCGGGAAGACGCAGGAATGACGGGCACACAGCACGGCCGGATCCCGGAAAAAAAATAAACTATGATCGATCCCGAACTGAAGAAGACCGCGTTGAACTCGATCCACAGGCAACTGGGAGCCCGGATGGTTCCCTTCGCCGGCTGGGACATGCCGGTGCAATATGCGGGCCCGATTCCCGAACACCTCGCGGTGAGGACCCGCGCGGGGATCTTCGACATCAGCCACATGGGCGAACTGGAGGTCCGGGGGCCGGGCGCCCATGAAACGCTGCAGAAGCTGACGTGCAACGACCTGCGCATCCTCGCCGTTTCGCAGTGCCAGTACTCCGCGCTCACCACGCCCGAAGGGGGCTTCGTCGACGATCTCGTCATCTACCGGATGGCCCCCGACCATTTCTTCCTGTGCGTGAACGCGGCGAACCAGGACAGCGATTTCGAGTGGATCCGCGAAAACGCCGGGAACGGCACCGAGGTGCTCTTTCGCAGCGACGAATTCTGCCAGCTCGCGATCCAGGGCCCGCGCGCGCTCGAAATCCTGCGGCCGCTGACGGATATCCGGCTCGACGACATGAGATACTACTGGTTCGGCCGCGGCCGGTTCGCGGGAGTGGACGCCATCGTCTCGCGGACGGGGTATACGGGAGAAGACGGCTTCGAGGTGTACTGCGGCCCTGCGAATGCGGAGACGGTCTGGGCGCGCATCCTGGAAGCGGGAAAGCCCTGCGGGCTGGAACCGATCGGGCTGGCGGCGCGGAACACGCTTCGCCTGGAAGCCCGGCTGCTCCTCTACGGCAACGACATGGATGCAACCACGTCGGTCCTGGAAGCCGGCCTTGGCTGGATATGCAGGCTCCAGAAGGGGGATTTTATCGGCCGGGACGCGCTCCTCAAACAGAAGAGCGAGGGGCTGCGGCGGCGCCTGGTCGGGTTCGAGATGCGCGACCGGGGAATCGCCAGGGAAAAATATGCCGCGGAGCTGCACGGCACGGCCATCGGCACCGTCACGAGCGGCAGTCCCGCGCCCTTTCTGGGCAGGAATATCGGGTTGGCCTACCTGCCCGTCGAGCATGCGGCCGAGGGGACCCGGTTCGACATCGTCATCCGCGGCAAACGGGCCGCCGCGGAAGTAGTCCCAACGCCTTTTTACAGAAGGGAAGATCGGTAGGCGTCGGCCGGAACAAACAGAACAACGCGGAGGTGGATCGCATGTATCCCGAAGAGTATCTCTACAGCAAAGATCATGAGTGGATTCACGTTCAGGACGGCGTCGGAACGGTCGGCATCACCGACTACGCCCAGCACGAACTGGGCGATGTCGTCTTTGTAGATCTCCCCGAGGTCGGGGACAGCTACGAGTCGGGAGACCCGTTCGGATCCGTGGAATCGGTCAAGGCCGTCTCGGAAGTCTTCTGCCCGGTCGGCGGCGAGGTGATCGAGGTCAATTCGAAGCTCGAGGAGAGCCCGGAACTGATCAACCAGTCGCCACACGAGAAGGCCTGGATGATCAAGGTGCGCATCGCCAATCCGGATGAGCTGAAGGAACTCCTCGGCGCGGAAGAATACGAGGAGTATCTCCAGGAGCAGGCCGAAAGCTGAACGCCGGAAGGCACTCGAAGCCGTGGCGGGCCGCAACCCGCCCGGGAAGTGCGCTCAACCGGGTGGACATCGGCCGGTTCCGGGCCCACAATACTATCGATGTGCGGTGCACGTGAGGGAGCGCCGCCGGCGGGAGGTCCATTCAAACATGGCTGAAGAAGTAGCCGGGTCGGGGAACGAAGAGGACAATAAACGGAAAACAAGACTGGGGAAAGCGGCCAAGGTTTCGCTCGGGGTGCTCGGAGGGCTGTCGCTGCTGATGGGCTACATCAGCGCCGCCGGCATGGAAGAATCCGAACGGGAAGAGGAAGCGCGCAAGGCCGTCGACGATTTCTTTAACGCCCTGAATGCCAGGGATATCGAAGCCTGCAGAAAAACGCTGCACTACCCGCACATACAGATTGCCGGGAACGAAGTCAGTATCCTGAACGAGCCGGATGCGTTCCAGATCGACTTCCAGACGCTCGCCAACCAGGGATGGACCTACAGCACGCTTGACTCGTGCTCGATGCGGCAGAGCTGCGACGAGAAGGTTCATTTCGAGGTGCAGCTCAGCATGCACAACGCGAAAGACACCCGCTATGCGACCTATCAGGCCCTCTGGATCCTGACCAGAATCGACGGGTGCTGGGGAATCCAGTGCCGGTCCATCTTCCCCAGCGGAATTCGCCCTGTTTAAAGCCGCATTATTCTTGAGGCGTGCCCGCGGCTAGCCAAGCTTCTTCAAAGCCTCGGCAAACGCGACGGCGTGGCCCGCATCGGGGAACACGCTTTCGAAAAGCCGGGGGGCAATCCGGATCGTCTGCTCGGGAGTCAGACAGTATTCCATTTTGGAGAAAGTCTTGCGGTATGCCGCGACATCGGCGGCCGGGCGGCTCTTCTTCAACACGATCCCGGCAATCAGCCGGGCCAGCCCTTCAAAGTCGGCTTCCTTCATCCCGAATCGCGTCATCTCCTGGACGCCCATGCGGATCCCGCTCGGGTGGTAGAAAGTGGCGTCGCCCGGGAGGGCCTGGTAGTTGGTGATGATATTGTTCGCCTCGAGGCGCGACGCGATTTCCTTGGCGTCTCCGAAAGAGCTGACCCGGAGGATGACCTGGTGGGTACGGGTATACCCTTCCGGCTCCCCCCCTTCGACGGGGATGCCCTGCGCTGCGCAGGCCCGCGCGAAGGCGCGCGCGTTCGAGAGCACCTGCGCCTGGTAGGCGTCCCTGAACGCGTTCATTTCGATCGTCGCTGCGAGCATGGCCAGTTGCGTGCCCAGATGGTGGTTGCTCGTCGAACCCGGAAAGACGCGCGCGACGATTTCGCTCCACAGCTTGCGGTACGGCGCGTCTTCGGGCAGCCTGGCCGCGACGATGCCCCGCTGCGGTCCCCAGAAGGTCTTGTGCGTCGATCCGGTGACGATTTCCGCCCCTTCCGCCAGAGGCTGCTGGAACAGCGGGCCGAGGATGCCCAGCACGTGAGCTCCGTCATACATGACAAGCGGCGTGTACGTCAGGATGCTCCGGGCGCAGTCCTGGATTTCGCGAATGGGCTCCGGATGCAGGAACATGCTCTTGCCGAACACGATCAGCGTCGGCCGGTGGGTGGTGACGAGCTCCAGGGCTTTCTCCACGTCCACCTTGTAGGGATTCCTCTCTTCGCAGGGAAAATGGACGATGTGGTCTTCCGCGTAATTGAACAGCGCGCCGTAGGGTTGCGCCGACAGGTGGCCGCCGTAATTCAGGTCGTTGTTCATGACGCACTGCAGCCGGCCCGTCGGGCTGAGCCGGGGAAATCCCTCGGGATTGGACGCCAAAAACTTCACCAGGCCCTTGAAGACGACCTCGTTGGCCATCTGGCCGCTGACCGGGCGGGTTTCCACGTCCGTTCCGCCGATGAACGCGGCGAACTCCTCTTTCAGGCGCTGTTCCACGCGATAGATGAAATCGGCGCCCTGGTAGTAATACACCTGGTCTCCCTTGAGCGCGCCGCACCCGGCCAGCGAGTCCATTTCCCTCTTGAGGGCCGTCTTGTGCTCGGCGTAGCGGCCGGACGGGTCGCCGATCTCGCACAGTTTCACGAACAGGGACGGGGTGTTTTCCGACGGGATGAGGTTGAAACATTTCCTCTGGCGCCAGAGATTGTTTTCGGCGACTGATTCGGCGAGTTCGCTAAGCTTCTGCTCCAATGCGGTCATCATCATTCTCCGTTTCTTATGGGTCTATCAATGCCGTCCGGGTGCGCCCCGGCTTATGGATTCGGTTTCGTATCACGCAACTTTTCGGCTACCGCCGCGATGTCCGAGCGGCTGGACATGTCGAGCACGGCGCCGTCGAACTTCAGCGCCCGGAAGCGCTCGCCGAGCGAATCGATGGCGCACTGCACGGCATCCGTCAGCTCCAGCTCGCCTCGCACCGACGGCTGGATCGCCTGGCAGGCGCGGAAGATGACCGGCGAGAACATCCAGCAGTTCATGCTGACGTAGACCGGCGATCCCAGTCCGCGCACGGCCTCGGCGGACGGCTTTTCCAGGATCCGGTCGAGGCACCCGTCCCCGCCGATCTGCGCCAGGGCAAATTTCTGCACGCGGTCCCCGGGGATGTTGCCCCCGGCGATCAGCCGGTCCCTTTCGAAAAGAGCCACTCCCGCCTGCCCCAGCTCACGCAGGGCGCGCAGCGCATCGACCGGGTAGTAGTTGTCCGAGTTGATCACCAGGAACAGGTCGCCGCCGGCAAACTCCCTCGCGGCAAAAACGGCATCGGCGGTGCCCAGCGGCTGCGGTTGCACGGCAAAACCGACCCGAAGGCGACGGGGAGGCGACTGCACGGTGTAATAGTCGCGGATCACGCCGTGTTCCGGCCCGATCACGAGGCACACGTCCGAAAATCCCGCATCCGCAAGCCCGCCGAGGACATAGTCGAGGAAGGGCCGGCCGATGGGAATCATCGCCTTGACGCCGGTTCCGGCGGCGGCATCCTGCTCGCTGTTCAGGGGCGCCGCTGCATCGGGCTTTCGCATCCGCGTGCCGAGGCCGCGGGCCATGACGACGGCTTTCCGTATGTTTCTCATCCCTATGATCATACACGGAAATCCGGAACTTGGACACCCATAGGAAGGGGGAATTCGGGGATTCGGCCGGATTCGGATCATGGCCAAAACCGGGCTTTTGTGCCATCATTTTGGAGGATCGTTGCCCTCGGGCTTCCTGTTTTTTGTCGAGCCCCTGAATCCGTCTGCCTATGGAACCCGGAACCGGACAGCCCTGCGAATACGGCCCGAACGGCCTCCAATACTGGATGACGCGCGTGCTGCGCGAACGGGAGCGCGCCCGCGGCGGGTTCGAACCGGAAGCCGTTCACGACCTGCGCGTGGCGCTGCGGCGGTGCCGCTCCATCGCGGACGGTTACATGATTTTCGATCCCCACCCGTCGTGGGGACGGATGAAACGGTCCGGACGCCAGCTTTTCCGGGAGCTCGGGGAGCTCCGGGACACCCAGGTCATGGCGGAGTGGGTCGGCCGCATTCCGACGGACCCCGACGCGACCGCGGCCGCCCTCCTCCGGCACCTGGCCGCACGGGAAGCCGAGCAGGCGGCGCGCGCATCGGGCGCGGTGCTGGCTTTTGACCGCAAGAAGTGGGCGGGGTGGATCCGCCCGCTTTCCGGCCGCATCCGGCGTATCCCGCCCGGAAGCATGGCGTTTCGGCACCTCGCGCTCGAGCGCTGGGCCGAAGCGCGCGCCCTGCACGCGCAGGCGCTGCGGAACCGCAGCCACGCCGCATACCACCGGCTGAGAATCGGGCTGAAAAAATTCCGCTACACCGCCGAACATTTTTTGCCGGACCGGTATGAGGACTGGGGCGGGGAGATGGGAGAACTCCAGGACCTGCTGGGCGAGATGCACGACCTGCACGTCCTGTGGACGACGGCGGCCGCCATCCGTGCCTTTCCGGACGAGGAAAGCCGGCAGAAGTGGAAACGGCTCATCGCCGGGGAGATCCAAAGCCGGCGGGAACGGTACCGGCAGGCGGCGACGGGCCCCGGGTCGAAATGGGACGCGTGGCGGGCGGGCCTCCCCCGTCCGGAGCATGTGCCCACGGCCGCGCTGGCACGGCTGCGCACGTGGGCGTCCTTCCGAAGCCCGGTCTCCGCGCACGCAAACCACGTCGCCCGTCTTTCTCTTCAGATCTACGACGGGCTCGAGGCGTTGGGGTGGGCAGGGACCGGCATGCCCGCCGATGCGCGCTTCGCCCTGAAAACGGCCGCCCTGGTGCACGAGGCCGGAATCGGCGGGGGCCGGGGGAAGCACCATCTCCGTGCGTATCGTATGATCCGGAAGATGCCCGCGTCTCCCGGCCTGGATGCAGGAAGCCTGAAAGCCATCGCCCTGATCGTCCGGTTTCACCGGGGAGCGCCGCCTCGCCCCGGGCAAAAAGCCTTGTCCGGGCTTCCCCCCGCACAGGCCCGCTCCATCCTCCTGCTCTGCGGCATCCTGCGGCTGGCGCATGCCCTCGACTGGAGGCGACCGAAGCGCATCCCCCGTCTGACCTTGAGCCGGGGCGCCGAGACCCTGCGCATTCACGCCCCGGGATACACGGAGGAGGATGCATCGGCCGAAAAAATTTCCGCGGCGCGCCACCTGCTGGAAACCTGCTGCGCCACACCCATCCTGATCTCGCCGGAATAGCCGGCGGTTGCGGCAGCTTTGGCTTGTAATGCCCGCATTATTTTTATAAGATCCCCCTATCCTGTGTCTCGCAGGATTATTTGTCTGACAGAGATCGTTCAACTGCAATCCCCCTGCGCAAACCCGGAGGTCGGACGCCTTCCAGGGGCAGTTGAAACGAGCCTTGTTTGCAGCACCCATTTTCCTGAAGATCCCGGACTCGCCGGGTCGTTCTTCGGTTTCGCCGGATTATTCAAGAAACTCAGAGGCCCTATGCCGAACAAGCTTTTTATCGGAAACCTTTCTTTTAGCATCACAGACGAACAGCTCACCGAACTTTTTGCCGCCGCCAACGTTCCGGTTGCGGACATCCGCTTGATGCGCGACCGCGAAACCGGCCGCTCGCGGGGATTCGCCTTCGCCGAACTGGCCCCGGAGGCCGACATGGCATCCGCCATCCAGCAGTTGAATGGCCAGATGGTCGAGGGGCGGCCGCTGACGGTCAATGAGGCGCGCGAGCAGAAGCCGCGCAGTTTCGGAGGAGGCGGCGGGGGAGGATTCGACCGCAATCGGAACAGGTTCGGCAAGCGCGGGGGCGGCGGCAGGGACAACCGGCACCGCGGCGAGTTCTAACCGGCAGTCGCGAGCCGGCACCGCCGGCGGCCGGCTGCCGCATCGTCATCCGATCGGGATTCCCGCCCCCGAATCAACAGACGGGGGGCTTCGTATTGGGCGGAGGCGGGTTCTTCATCCCGATGCGGAAGAATTCCCCCGTTTCTTTTCGTTTCCACCCGGCGCGCTGGCTCAGCGGATGCTCCATCCGGATGGCGCCCGGGGACGGGCAGTGCGCGACGCAGCTGCCGCAAAACCAGCACTCGTCGGGGTACAGAACGATGGGCGGTTTATCTCCGTCCGGATTCGGCATCAGGACGTCCGTACGGCACACCTCGACGCAAGCCAGACAGCCGGTACAGATTTCGGCATCGAACAGGATCGCCCTGCACGCCGCCGGCGGATTCGCCACCAGGTACGCATTCTCTGCCATGACCCTCACCTCGGTATTTCCATGATCCTATAGTTCGCTGTGCTTCCGGTAATTTTCCTCGTAGCCGGCCGCATAGGGCGGCAGCAGCCAGTAGCGCATCGGGAGCTCTCCGACCCGGACCCGGCCGTCTTCCTGCCGGAGGGTGACGATCTTGTTCCACTCGGGCGGATCGGCTTCGGGATAATCCAGGCGTTTGAAGTCCAGGCTCAGGCTGCTCGCCTCGCGGGCCAGCGACGCCTGCATAATGATTTCGCCGATGGTCATGTGCGTGAAGCACTCCAGGACGCGGCACAATTCATGGGGATTCCGGGCAAAGGCGGCGGACGCCTCGCTTTCGCGGATGCTTCGGATCCACCGGAGCCCGGTCTGAAGGATCGGCGCACTCTTGAATTCCCCGCAGTAATCCTGCATGACGCGGCACAAGCCTGCCCGTAATTCCTTCCAGCCGATTCCGTCTTTGCGGAGCACGGGAGCGTAGACGCGCTCCTTCTCCTCCGCGACCCGCCTGCGGTCGACGGCGCCCAGGCGTGCGCGCGCGGCATAGGCGGCGGCCTTTCTCCCCGCGTAGCGGCCGGTCGCCGCGGCGTGCGAATGGGTCCCCCCGGAGTACTGCTGGCTGCCGGCGACGTACAGGCCCTCGATATTGGATTTCAGGTCCCAGTCGAACACGATCCCGCCGCCCCCGCCGAACGCCCCTTCGCGCCATTGACGCGGCCCGTAGGTCTCCCAGGCGGGGCCCCGGCCGTATTGCTCCGGCGGCATCACGGGCAGCTGCAGCATGTCTTTGTCGGGATCGAATCCGGCCCTGCAGTAGTTTTCGTAAATGATGCTGCACTTGCCCTCGTTGTAAATCATCAGGCCCCAGATCGCACGGCGTTCATGCTCGGGCATGCCGGGCAGGTCGGCGTAAAGGGGCAGGACATACTCGCCTTTCGCGATCCGTTCGGGAAGGTCCGGAAGGAGCGTCGGCGCCCAGATCGAGTAGTCGCCCATGCGGCCGTACAGGGAAAACTTCTGCCCCGGAGCGGGCCGGTAGCGCTCGGAAACCGTCCGGAGGAGGTTGCCGTCGCGGTCCACGTAGGGAATCTCCTTCCCGTTGGCGTCGACGATCGTGCAGGCGAACCAGGTGTTGTTGTGGTCTCCGGTGCCGTACGGGGGATAGCGGAAAAAGCCGCTGCACAGCGCCCGGCCGCTTCGTTCCATCAGGGCCAGTTCGGCGCCGGCGTTCCACGCCATGGCCGTGCCGTCGCCCGAGTTGTTCGGGTCGTTGAAAATGGAGCCGAAACCGGCCAGTTCCGTGGAAAAGACCCACTGGCCCGCGAACACGGACATGGAGAGTATGGCGGCCTTGGCGTTGAAGACGTAAAACTCTCCCGTGCGGGTGTGGACGCCGGTGGCCCCGGTCAGGCGTGATCCCTGCCTTCCCCCCTCGGTCAGCAGGCCGGTGACCATGATGCGGTCGAAGATCCGGACTCCCAGCCTCCGGAGTTCGTTGTAGAGGGCGACTTTGATGTGGGCGCCGCCGTTGACCCGGATGCAGGTCCTGTTGACGTAATCGTAGGCGAACATCAGCTTGGTTTTTTCGTCGCGGAATTCCGCGCCGGCGAACACGCCGTCGACGTCCCTCACCTTGACGCCCATTTTTTCCACATCCAGGAGGGCATCGTAGCTTTCGTTGCACTGGATGTAGCAGGTGATCCCGTTGCCGAACTCGCCGTAGGAGTAGTCGCCGAACACGCGGACGGATTCCGTCATCTCCTCGGGCGTCACGTTGGAACAGGGATTGGTGCAGGCGGCGTGCCAGTGATCCACGCCCGCCCCGCCGGAGCCGCTGCGGATGACGGGGCCCTTGTCGACCACCGCCACCCTGGCGCCCCGCCTGGCGGCGTGGATTGCCGCGTGGCAGCCCGCAATCCCGCCCCCGAGGATGAGGACGTCGGCCGCTATTTCGTTTTCCTTGCCGTAGTTCACGGGGTAAGGCCACGGCATCGCCGGGACGGGGTCGCATGCAGCCATCGGAATTCCCTCCTTGGAGGCCCGGGACCGCGGCCTCTTTCGCCCGCAGACTATCATGGAGGCGGGCCGCGGACACCCACTTTTTCGGGTTTTGGGGGATCGCGGATTCCCCGGCGGAATGGAAACGGCAGCGACAGCGGCGCCACAAGGCCTTCGGCCGAAGGGGCGGACTCTCTTATTCGGACGCCGACAGAACGGACTGGATCTTTCGGGTGATGAGGTCGACGGCCACTTCGTTGAAACCGCCCTCGGGCAGGATGACGTCGGCGTACCGCATGGTCGGCGCGACGAACTGCTGGTGCATGGGCCGCACGGTGCCCAGATACTGTTCCACGACCGATTCCACGCTGCGGCCGCGCGCATGGACGTCGCGCTCCAGCCGGCGGATAAAACGAATGTCGGGATCGGTGTCCACGAAGATTTTCAGGTCCATCAGGTCGCGCACCCCGGCATCGTAAAATATCAGGATGCCGTCCAGGAGGATCACGGGCAGCGGCGCGACGCGGATGGTCTCTTTTTTGCGGCAGTGCGTCACGAAATCGTAGATGGGCCGGTCGATGCTTTCGCCCGCGCGCAGGGACTCCAGGTGGCGCAGCATCAGGGCGCCGTCGAAGGCATCCGGATGGTCGAAATTGACCCGTTGCCGCTGATCCAGCGGCATGTCCTCCAGGTTCCGGTAATACGAATCCTGCTGGAGATATGCGACTTCAGCCTCTCCGATGGAGGCGAGGATCTTCTGCGCGACGGTGGTCTTTCCCGAACCCGTCCCTCCGCTGATTCCGATGATCATTGGCTGCGGCATTGGGTTCATTCCTTTTTCAGATAGGCCAGGACGCGGTCTCCCAGTTCCTGGAGCGACAGGGACGCCTTCACCATGTACCCGGCGGCCCCCAGGGCCAGCGCCCGCTGCATATCCGTCTCCAGCGACGAGTTGGAAAGAACCACCACGGGGACGCCGCGCGTGAGCTCGTCTTTTTTGAGGGCTTCGAGCGCCTCGAGCCCGGAAAGCCGGGGCATGAGCATATCCATCAGGATCAGGTCGAAGGGCTCGGCGCGCGCGCGCTCGAGCCCTTCCTCCCCGTCGCCGGCCGTGACTACGGCGAATCCACGCTTCTTCAGGCCGACCTCGCAGGCGCGGCGCAGAAACCTGTCGTCCTCGATCAAGAGTATCCGAATGGCGCTCATTTATTCCTCCCGGGCCGAAAGCGGGAGGGTAAACGCAAAAGTGGAGCCGGCGCCCTCCTCCGACCTGCACCAGACCACGCCGCCGAACTGCTCCAGTATCAGGCGCACCAGGTAGAGCCCCAGCCCGGTGCCCTCCGTCGCGGCCGCCTGGGCGTTTTCCGCACGATAAAACTTTTCGAACAGCTTGCCCAGATTCGACTTGGGGATCCCGATCCCCGTGTCCGTCACCTCCCAGCGCAGCTGGCCGTCCGCGCGGCAGGCGGCGACGTCGATCTTTCCCTCGCGCGGAGTATACTTCATCGCGTTGGAGACGAGATTCAGCACCGCCTGCCGGAGCAGCTGCGGGTCGGCCCAAACCGCGAGCGCGCCGTCGGCGATCCGCAGGCAGAGCGATTGCGCCTTTTCCTGGATGAGGGGCGACAGCTCGCCGATCACGCTCCGGGTGAGCTCCCCCACATCGACGGTCCGGCATTGGACCTGCAGCGTCCCGCGTTCCAGGCGCGATACGTCCAGGAGGTCGTTGACGAGCCGGATGAGCCGTTCTGTCGAGAGACGGGCATCCTCGATGAAGGACCGGGTCTCTTCCGGGTCCTCCGAGTCGCCGCCCGCGAGCTCGAGCATCCACTTGATCCCCGAAAGCGGCGTGCGCAGCTGGTGCGTGACGAAGGAGACGAAATCGGTCTTCATCTGTTCCGCCTTCCTGCGCTCCGTGATGTCGCTCACGACGCCGATCATGCGGGCCGGGACGCCGTGCGAATCGCGTATTGCCGTTGCGCGGTCGGATATCGTGAGACAGGCTCCCCGGCTGTCCACGATGCGGTATTCCTCGGAGTACGGCAGGCCCTTTTCCAGATGGTTCTTGATGGCCTCCCGGACCCGGGCGCGGTCGTCCGGGTGCACCATCCCCGAAAAGGCCTCGCGTGTCTTCGGGAGCTCCTCGTCGCCCCCCCAATTCCTGTTGAGGAAAGAGCCGAAAGAGGCCACGTGATCGTCCCGGAGGTCCCAGTCGTAGATGACGTCGCTCGCGCATTCCGCCGCGATCCGGAAACGCTCCTCCGAATTCTTCAGGGCATCCATCAAACGGGCGTTGTAGACCGCGCCGGCCGCATTGTCGGCGAAGAGGAAGAGGAGGCGGGCGTCGGCATCGGTGAACGTGCGGCTGCTTCCGACCACTTCGTGCACGCCCAGCACGCCGATCAGTTCGCCCCGCCGGATCATGGGCACGATCACGGTGGCGCGGATCGGCAACTGCATCAGGGCCTTCGACCGGTAGGGCCAGTTCTGGTAGTCGTTGACGATCAGGGGCTGCAGCGTCTCGGCCACGCGCCCCCCCAGCCCCTCATGGCTGGAGAGGCGGGTGCCGATCGGCATCCCCACGCCGGACTCCACGGCGATCTGGAAATCGTCCCGGCCCGCATCGTACAGGAAGATGGCGCAGCCGGCGCCTTCCAGCAGGGTCGTCGCCCTCAGGGCGATGGACCGCAGCAGCGCCTGCAGGTCGTGATGCGCCGAAACGTCCTGCGTGATGTCGTACAGCGCGGCGATTTCCACCGTGCGCTGCTTGGCCTCCTGCAGAACCTCCGCGTGCCGGCGCGCGTCCGCGGCCGCCTGAGCGGCGATCCGGAAACCGTAGACGATGAGACCCGTCAGAGCCAGGATGCCCAGCCAGCTCAGCACGCCGCTCCATCGGCTCAGGTCCGTCGCGTCCTGCCGCGGATCGGGCCTCAGGGCGGCCATTTCCCCGCCGAGCCTCAGGTTGAGACAGATGCAGGCGGCGAGGAGGACCGCGGCGCACGCGCCGAGAACGCAATGGATCCGGGTCAGCCGGAGGATGGGGCCCGCGCCCCCGTCCGGCGGTTTCCGGAACAGAAGACGGAAAGCGTTAAATCCGCTGCCCGGGCTCGAAAAAACACTCATGGCACGCCTCTCGGGGACGCTGCGGCGTATCGGTTCGCACGGGGGATGCCGTCCTTTGCACCGGTTGCGGCTGCGCGGCGCGGTTACCGGCCGCATTCCCGGACCAGGGACTCCAGTTCGAGAAGGACGCCGTCCATCAGAGACTCTATCTCGGAAAGCGCCTGCGGCGCATTCGCGGCATCGCGCTCCCGGCCCATCATCTCCAGTTCCAGCGCACGGTCCCGCGCCCTCCGGAACCCGAAAAAGGCCAGACGGCCCTTCAGGGTATGCGCGGCCCGCTCGAACTCGGCGTATTGATTCCGCTCCACCGCGCGCCGCAATTCGTCGCGCCTCTCCGCATAGTCCTCCAGGAACATGGCCGCAAGCTCCGCGAGGAACTCCCTGTCGCCGCTCACGTGGGTCAGCGCCAGATCGAGATCCATTTTATTCTCGGCTTTCCCGGAATCCGCCATACCGCCATTCCCGTCATGCCGGCGCCCGCCGCCGGCATCGCACCGATATTAATGCATCCGGCGGGAAGATGAAACAGCTTGTTCGAATGCCGCCTTTGCCCCGGACCCGATTCGCGGTACACTCACAGGCTCAGGAAAACGGAGGCCGCCGTGAACCGACATCTTGCCGTGCTGGAGAACGAAATCAGGAACCGCGCCCGCATCTATATCCACATTTACCGGGAGCTTTCCAAAGAGGTCGGCGCGGACGCCGCGTCCGCCATCCTCAAGCGGGCGCTCTACGCGAGAGGCCGGGAGAAAGGCGATCTGCTGGCCGGGAAACTCGGGAAGCCCGACCTGCATGCCCTGGCTGCCGCCTTCATGGAAGGGGACCCCGACATGGACGCCTTCGGTCATGAGGTCGTGGAAGAGGGTCCCGGCTTCGTCGTATTGCGGCTGAACCACTGCCCGCTGGTCGAAGCCTGGGCCGACTCAGGCCTTGCGCCCGAGGAGCGGAAATCCCTCTGCGACATCGCGTACCAGGTCGATTTCGGCAAATTCGAGGCCGCCGGGTACACGCTTTCGTTCCGGTGCCGGATCGCCGACGCCTGCGGCAGTTGCGACATGCGGGTTTCGATCTAGCGCGCCTTGTGCGAGCTCTCGATCATGACCATCCCCGAACTGATCGATTCGGGGAGCTTCACGAGAGAACCGAGGCTGTACCCGTCGCGGATCGTCCCTTTGACCCCTATCTTCGCGCCCTCGCGCGGCAGCCCGGTCTTGGAAACCACCCAGAGCTTTCCGGTCCCGTCGTCTATCTCGTAGACGCCTGTCCCGAGCGCCCCGATGCTCCGGGTGACGGTCCCGACGACGCCCACTTCCTTGTCGGCGTAGCGGCCCGGATCGGCCTTGATCTCGTTGATGGTCTTCTGATCGCAGCCCGCCATGGTCAGGGCCAGCACGACAAGAGCGCCCGTCAAAATCCAGCTACCGTATCTTCGCTTTCGCATATGGATCTCCTGTGCACGATAAGAAGCAAAATAACCCGATTTGTTTCAAAAAACGACCTCTTTGTTCTCCGTCCGGAGCCCGCGCGGCGGCCGATCCCGGCTGTAATGCGATAAACGACCGGTGCAGGCATGCATTCGGCCCTCCCCGGTCTTATTATAATAATCGTGCTGCAAACCGAGGGAAGGGGAAGAAAAGTGAGGAGCGTGAAAATGCCCGGATGGCTGGTTTTTCTGCTGATCTTCGCAGGCTATCTCGTTCTGATGCGGTGGGTACTGCCCGCCGCCGGCATTCAGACCTGAATGTCCCGGTCCTGCAGCGTCGAGTCTCGACGCAACGCCGATACCGAAAAAAAATAGTCCGGGCCGGCCGGTCTTCCGCGCGGCTCTGCCCGTGCCGGGTTGCCCGGGCGCCCTCGTCCTCGCACCGCCGTGCCGGAACCGCGTGGCGATTCCGCTCCGGATCGACGCGATATTTCCTGGGATACCTTCCGCGTTTCCGGCGGAAATCCGGTTGTTATGGAAATTCGATAGGGAGGGATTTGGTGCCGAAGGGGGGACTCGAACCCCCACGAGTTTCCCCACCACCCCCTCAAGATGGCGTGTCTGCCAGTTCCACCACTTCGGCACTTAAAAAATCACAACTCTCGATACGGGCGATTGAGGGAAACCGTACGACCCACCCGTTCGATTCCGTACTACTTGGACGGCTTCTGCCCGGAGTCCGCCGGTTTTGCGTCTTGCTGCGCTTCCCCCGCCGCGGCCGGCGCGGCCTGCTGTTCCCTGGCCTTCGCCGCCTCCGCAGCCTCCTGCGCCCGCTGGATCTGTTCCCGCGTGGGCATGGGAGGCAGGTCGACGTTCGCCTTCGCCGGTTTGGAGGTCTTCTCCTTCGTGGTCTCCAGGACAGACTTGCTTTGCGCCTGCGTGTTGAACGACATCATCGACAGCGAAATGCTGGTGAGCATGAAGACTACGGCCGCGATGGTCGTCATCTTGGACAGGAACGAAGCGGGCCCCCGGCTGCCGAAGGCCGTTTGCGATCCGCCGCCGCCGAAAGCGCCCGCCAGATCCGCACCCTTTGAAGACTGCAGCAGAACCACGAGCACCAGAATCACGCACACGATCACGTGCAGCGTCACGAGCGAATAATAAAGAAGCATCGAAGTCCCGCTTTCCTCCGGCCGTCAGGATCTGTAGTGGATGATGCGCAGGAAGCTCTCCGCCTCCAGGCACGCCCCACCTACCAGTGCGCCGTCTATGTCAGGCTGCCGCATCAAGGCGTCGATGTTATCGGGCTTGACGCTGCCGCCATATAATATACGAACTGACTGCGCCGCGTCTCCGAAACTTCCGGATAGCCGGTCCCGGATCAGGCGATGCATCTCCTGGGCGGTCTCGGGCGACGCCGTGCGGCCCGTGCCGATGGCCCAGACCGGTTCGTAGGCGAGAATAATACGCATTAGATCCGAATGTGTCAAGCCATCCAGTCCGGCCGCAAGTTGTTGTGCCACTACGCTATGATGCTTGCCGGATTCCCGCTCGGCCAGCGTCTCGCCGATGCAGACGATCGAGTGCATCGACGAACCGAGTACGGCGCGTATGCGGCGGTTCACCGTCGCGTCGGTCTCGCCGAAGTACTGGCGCCGCTCGGAGTGGCCGATAATGACCATGCCGCAACCCGCATCCTCCAGCATCGCGACGCTGATTTCCCCGGTGAACGCGCCTTTGGGTTCCCAATGCACGTTCTGTGCGGCCAGGGCCACCGGGGCCCCGCGGATCTCGCCCGCCACCGCGGCCAATGCGGTATAGGGGGGCGCGAGCACGACCTGCCGCCCGGACAGACCCGCCGTCCCGGCGGCGATGGACCGCGCCAGCGAAACGGCCTCGTTCGCCGTCTTGTGCATTTTCCAGTTCCCGGCAATCACCGGCACTCTCATGTCCGCTCCACAGGCCCCGGGACTCCCCGTGCCCGAGGGCACGGGCTCCCGCGCGCCCCGTCACTTTTCGTTCAAAGCCGCCACGCCGGGCAGAACCCGGCCCGCCAGGAACTCGAGCGACGCGCCGCCGCCCGTCGAGACGTGCGTGATCCGGTCCGCGACGCCGGCCTTCGCCACCGCGGCCGCGGAGTCCCCGCCCCCGATGATTGAGACGGCGCCGGAATCCGCGACGGCCCGCGCGACGCTGACCGTCCCGGAGGCGAACGCGTCCTTTTCGAAGACGCCCATCGGCCCGTTCCATACGATGGTCTTCGCTTCACGGAGGATGGCGCTATACGCCGCGGACGTTTCCGGGCCGATGTCCAGGCCCATCTCCCCGTCCGGAATCCGGCAGGCGGGCACGATGTGCGCGGAAGACCCATCCTCGATCCCCGCGGCCGCAACCGCGTCGGAAGGCAGCACGAGGCGCGGCCCCGCCCGCTCGAGGAGTTCCCGGGCGAGATCCAGCTTGTCGCCTTCGCACAGGGACTTCCCGATGTCCTTCCCCTGGCTCTTGAAAAACGTGAACGCCATGGCGCCGCCGATCAGCAGGCGGTCGACCTTGCCCAGCAGGTTTTCGATGACTTCGATCTTGTCGGAGATCTTGGCTCCCCCCAGGACCGCGACGAAGGGGCGCTGCGGCGACTCCAGCGCGCCCCCGAGGTAGCGCAGCTCTTTTTCCATGAGGAAACCGCCGGCGGCCTTTTGCACGTGGCGGGTAATCCCTTCCGTCGATGCGTGCGCCCGGTGGGCGCTCCCGAAGGCATCGTTGACGTACAGGGGCGCCAGCGCGGCCAGTTTCCTGGCAAATGCCGCGTCGTTGGCTTCCTCTTCGGGGTGAAAGCGCAGGTTCTCGAGCAGGAGCACATCGCCCGGGCGCGCCGCCGCGACGGCCCTTTCGACCTCCGGACCGACGCAGTCGGGAAGGAACCGGACCTCCTTTCCGAGGAGTTCCGAGAGGCGCGCGGCCGCGGGGGCCAGGGTGAATTCGGGCTTCGGCTTTCCCTTGGGGCGGCCCAGGTGCGACGCCAGGACGAGGATCGCGCCGTGCTCCGCCCCGAACCGGATGGTCGGCAGCGCCTCCCGGATGCGCAGGTCGTCGGTGACCCTGCCGTCCTTGATGGGCACATTGAAGTCGACGCGCACGAAGACGCGTGCGCCTTTTAAATCCAGGTCCTGGATCGTCAGCTTGCTCATGACCAGTCTCCTCCCTCCGTGCCGCCCCGCCGCAGACCTTCGATCCGCCTTCTCACGAACGGGGCGGATTGGGAAGGCCGCGGCCGGCGCCTTTCAAAGCGTCCCGGGTACCTACGCGCCGACGAACCTGACCAGGTCGCGCAGCCGGCAGGAATATCCCCACTCGTTGTCGTACCAGGTCATCGTCTTGACCATGTTCCCCATCGCCTTGGTCTGGAGCGCGTCCACACAGCCGGAAAACGGGCTCTGCATGAAATCGGTCGATACCAGCGGCTCCTCCGTATATCCGAGGAATCCTTTCAGGGCCCCCTCCGAAGCCTCCTTCAGCGCCCGGTTGACCTCTTCCGCCGTGGTCTTCGCCTTCACGATCGTCACCAGATCGACGAGGGACACGTTCGGCGTCGGGACGCGGATGGCGATGCCGTCGAGCTTCCCTTCGAGGCGCGGCAGCACCAGGCCGATGGCCTTCGCCGCGCCCGTCGTGCTCGGCACCATGTTGACGGCGGCCGCACGCGCGCGGCGCAGGTCCTTGTGCGGCAGGTCCAGGAGCCTCTGGTCGTTCGTGTAGCTGTGAATCGTCGTCATGAAACCGGACTGGATCTCGAATTTTTCGTCCAGCACCTTGGCCACCGGCGCCAGGCAGTTGGTCGTGCAGGAGGCGTTCGAAATCACGTGATGCTTCGCCGGATCGTACTTGTCCGTATTGATGCCGATGCAGAAAGTGCCGTCCACACCCTTGCCGGGCGCGGAGATGACGACTTTCTTCACGGTCCCCTTCAGTTGGACCTTCGCCTTTTCCGCTTCGGTGAAAAGCCCCGTGGACTCCACGACGACCCGGGCCCCGAGAGAGCTCCAGTCGAGCTGTGCCGGATCCTTCTCGCAGAACACCCGGATCGGCCTGTTGTCCACGATGAGATTGCCATCCTTCAGTTCGACGCTCCCGTCGTATCTTCCGAGAACCGAGTCGTATTTCAGCAGGTGCGCGAGGACTTCCGGTTTGGTGATGTCGTTGATCCCCACGATCTCGATTTCGGGATCGTTTTTGGAGCAGCGAACGAGATTTCTTCCGATTCGTCCGAATCCATTGATGGCAACTTTGATCGTCATGGCGTATCCTCCAGATTTATCCGTTAAGAAAGAATTATCATTATAGCTGGGAATTTCGGTGCCCGTCACCATAATTCCCGATGTTACACTGGGAACCATGAACCTGAAACATGCGCGTGCGGTCGCCGGCCTGTTCGCCCTGCCGGAGCCGGTCGAGGCGGCCGACTTTCCCCTCAAGGGGAACATCAACCGGGCTGCATACCTGATTTCGGCGGGCGCGCCGCCCGGCCGCCGCGACTATATTCTGCAGCAGCTCAATCCCGGCGTTTTCAAACGGCCCGAAACCGTGATGGAGGGGATGATCGCCTGCCTCGACGCCCAGCGGAACGCCGTGGATGCGGGGTTGCTGCCGCCGGGCGCGCACTGGGAAGTGCCCCGTCTGATCCCGACGAAAGACGGGCGAAATTATCTGAAGCTTGCCGGGGAAGACGGCGTCCGCTGCTGGCGCATGATGACGCGGATCGGGGAGTCGCAGTCCTGCAAAAGCCTGCAGGAAGCAGCCGATCCGGCGGCCCGCCTTCGTATGGCGGCCGAAGCCGGCAGGGGGCTCGCCCTGTTCGGCGCTCTGACCTCCGGAATGGACGCGTCGCGGCTGCGCCGTACGCTTCCGGGATACCGGGACACGCCGCTTTATTACGCCCAGCTGGATTCCGTGCTTCACGGCAGCCGGACGCTGTCCGACGCGGCGCCCTTCCTGCCCGCGGACCCGGGGGCGCGCGAAAGCACGCAGGAGCATTTTCTCGTCCGGGCGGAGGAGCAGGCGTTCCGGCTCAGGCTTGCGGATCCGCGGGTGCGCCGCTCGATCTGCCTGGCGCTCGAGTACCGGTCCTTCGCGCAGACCCTGTGCCGGGCGCTCGAGTCGGGAAACCTGAAAACCGTGACGGTGCACGGCGACCCCAAGCTCGAGAATTTTCTATTCGACAGCCGCACCGGAGGAGTGAAATCGCTCGTGGATCTCGACACCGTCATGCCGCACACCTGGTTGAGCGACTGGGGCGACATGGCGCGCTCGCTCGTCAACCAGGCGGGCGAGACGGAGACCGATCTGGGCAGGGTCGGGGCGGATCCGGAAATTTTCAGGGCGGCCGCCGGCGGGTTTTTGGCCGCGGCGCGGCACGTGCCGGGCGGCGAAGCGGCGCTCATGGCGGACGCGGTCGGAATCATGGCCCTGGAACTGGGCGTCCGGTTTCTGGCCGACTACCTCCGGGGCGACACCTATTTCCGGCTGGAGCCCGCGGACCCGCGGGATAAAAACAAAACCAGGGCGCTGGTGCAGTTCCGGCTCTTTGAGGATGTGCAGTCCCGGCTCGGGGAGCTGCGCCGCATCGTCGAAGGCCTGCTCCGGGAAAACCGGGAACGCGAATGCGCCGCGTCCGCCGTCCGGCAGCACTGAGCGTGTCGCGGCCGGCCGTACCGGACGAATTTCCGGCAACATAATTTCGGGGAAAGGGGCGCCCTCCGCGGACCGCGCGTCCGGACCGGCGGTGCCTCCGACGGAAGCATGACTCATAGCCGCAGAATATCGGCGATTCGGCTCAGGCCGCGTGCGCGCCGCGCACGGTGCGCGAGACTCTTCGTCTTCGCGATCGTCACGCTCGGGCCGTTGCGGGGGAACGCGGCGGCGCAGGACGCAATTCCCGGAGAGGCGCCGGCGCCCTTCGACGAATCCGTGCGCACCGAGTGGCCCTACGGGGGAGGCGTCGTGACGCTCCGGTCCGACGCCCAGGAAAACCTCTCCGAACACCGCTACCGCGCGCAGGGGAACGTGCGGATCACCTACAAGGACTTCGTCATCACGGGCGATGCGGCGGAATACGACGCCGAAAGCGGAGACGGGGTCCTCACCGGGAAGATCCGCTTCAGCCAGAAGGAACTCTGGCTGATCTGTTCCCGGGCGGAGTTCAATTTCAAGACGCAGACCGGCGTCTTCTACGACGCGTCCGGCTACATGGACGGCGAGTTTTTCATCACCGGCAGGACCGTCGTCAAAACGGGCGGGGACACCTACCGCCTCGAGGGCGCGTCGGCGACGACGTGCCCGGACAATCCGCCGAAATGGAGCTTCAGCGCCGCCCGGACGGACGTCCGCGTCGACCGCACGGCGCGCATGCGCCACACCGTATTTAAGGTCAAGGGCGTGCCGGTCCTGTACCTGCCGTTCGTCATCCTCCCGATGGAGCAGAAGACGCGCAGCAGCGGGTTCGTGCCCTTCCACACGGGCAACTCGACGTCCAAGGGCCGGACGTTCAGCGAAGGGTATTACCAGACGCTCGGGAGGAGCGCCGACCTGATGGTCTACGGCGATTATTTCAGTCTGCGCGGGCTGGCCGTCGGAGGCATCTTCCGGGCGAGGCCGAACCCGGACACGCGCTTTTCGCTGCAGGCCTACGGCATCGACGACAAACTGGGACAGGGAGGCGTGCAGCTCGCCGTGGACGGCGAATCCCGCTTCAAGAACGGCTGGCGGGCCGTCGCCAGGGTCAACGTCTCCTCCAATTTCAGCTTCCGCCAGGCGTTCGCCGAGAGCTTCAACGCGGCGACCGTGTCGCAGGAAAAGGCCGTCGCCTTCCTGTCCAGGAACCGGGAAGGCTTTTCCGCGAACCTCGCGCTGGAGCGGCAGGAAGTCATATTCCCCGTCCGCTCGCTCGTCATCACCAAGGCGCCGTCTCTCGAACTTCATTCTCTGGGAACGCCGCTCGGGCGCACCCCCTTCGTGCTCGGCTTCCGTGCGTCGCTGGACGGCGTGTCCCGCACGGACAGCCTCATGGAAACCCCGAAGATGGTGCAGCGCCTGGACGTGTACCCGCGGCTGTCCGTCCGCCTCCCGTCCGTCCTGGGATTCTCTTTGATGCCGTCGGTGGGAATCCGCGAAACATTTTACGGATCGCGATTGTCGGAAACCGAGGGGTCCGGGATCGAGAACCGGAGCCTCCACCGGCGCTATGCGGAGCTGACCCTCGAAGCGCGCATGCCCGTTCTGGAAAAGAATTTCGCGGCGTCGCCCGCGGGAGACTTCATCCACTCGGTAGAACCCTTTGCCGTCTACCGCAGGATCCATGGGATCCGGGATCTGGACAAAACCATCCGTTTCGACGAACAGGACGCGATCGCGGACACCAACGAGATCGAATACGGCGTCGTCAACCGCGTCTTCAGAAACCGCAGAAACGAAGCCGGAGTGCCCGAAAAGCAGGAGTTCCTGTCATTCAGCCTGATCCAGAAATACTATTTCGATCCGACCTTCGGCGGGGCCTTCCGCCCGGGGGAGCCGAATGCCTTCTACCCCATGAATTCCGTGACGGGCTTTTATCAGACGACCACCCTCAGCGGCCTGGCGCCGCTGAGCGCGATTTTCCGGCTGACGCCCGGGGACGGCATCCACAACGAGATCCGGTTCGATTTCGACACGAGGCTGCAGCGCTGGCGCAGCGGCAGCCTCTCCACGCTGTGGCAACGGGGCAGGTTTTTCCTGGCGGGAACGTACTTCAAGACGCGGGCCGTGGAACTGGGCGTTCTCACCAGCAACCACGTGCAGGGGCAGATCCAGTACGGGGACGAGAACCGCGGGATCTCCGCGGGCGCCGCCATCAGCTACAATCTGCGGACCTCCCAGTGGCTGAACAGCAACAGCAGCATCTCCTACGGGTGGGACTGCTGCGGCGTGGCCGCGTCCTTCAACCAGTTCGACCTGGGGTTGCGGACGGAATCCAGATTGAGCTTTTCGTTCAAACTCAAAGGGATCGGGAGCTTCGGTAACATCAAGCGTCCGGAGAGTCTCTTCTAACCGGATTGATGCATGAACGTTCGCCGCGCCGCGGACGAACAAAGATTCCGGATTCCGGATTCCGGATTCCAGATGGCTGGTGACGTACCGCCGGGGACGGTTCGGCTCGGATCTGGAATCTGGAATTTGGAATCCGGAATCAAAGGATTTGCCCATGGCCAAAGCATACATTCTATCGGGGGCGAACCTGGGCGACCGGCGGGAAAACCTCGATTTCGCCCTGGATTCCCTGGCCCGGCACGGGACCGTGCTCCAGACGTCCCCGCGCTACGAGACCGAGCCGGTCGGATATCCGGACCAGGCCTGGTTCCTCAATCAGGCGATCGAGCTGGAAACGGGACTCACGCCGCACCAGCTGCTTTCGGTCTGCCTGGGCATCGAGGCCGGGTGCGGCAGAAAGCGCACATTCCCCAATGCCCCGCGCACCCTCGACCTGGACATCCTTCTGTACGAAGACCGCATCCTCCGCGACCCGGACCTGGTCGTCCCGCACCCCCGCATGCAGGACCGCAGGTTCGTGCTGGAACCGCTGGCGCGGATCGCGCCGGATCTCGTGCACCCGGTCTTCCTGAAGACGATCCGGGCGCTGCTCGAAGCCTGCGCGGACACTGCCGTGGTCCGCATCGCCGCGGAATGAAAGAGACTTTCGCTTCTGTCAATTGAACCGGATTTTGAGGGTGTGCTATGATACGCCGATTTGTGAAGTATGGAGGTTGGCCGGCCGATAGAGTATAGGTCGAGACATTAGGATTCATTCCCCCGAAGGATGGAGAAACTGTTGGTCCGCCGGAACAGATTTTTTATCGCAGTCCTGCTGAATCTTTTTCTGGTCCTCGCATTCGGGCTCGAAAGCAGCGCCAGCTCCCTCGAAACCATCCAGACGCTGATCGCCCGGTCCCTCAAGCGTCCCGGGGTCCGGTCGGCGCAATGGGGCATCCAGATCCTGGATCCCGCCGCCAGCCAGGTTCTGCTGGAGGTCAACCCCGACAAGACTTTTCTTCCCGCCTCCGTCCTGAAGGTGATCACGACGTCGGCCGCCCTGGAGAAACTGGGGCCCGATTTCCGCTACCGCACGGGCGTGTATTCCGACGGGACGATCGATTCGAGCGGGACCCTGGCCGGGGATCTGGTGCTCGTGGGACGGGGCGACCCCAACCTGACGGACCCCTACGGCGGCTTCTTCGAGACACCCGCGATGGATGAACTGGCGCGGGAACTGAAGGCGCTGGGCATCCTCCGGGTACAGGGCGACATCATCGGCGACGACAGCTATTTCGATTCCGACGGGTCGGTCAAGGGCTGGACCGCCCAGGCGCTCCGGTCGCTCTACGGCGCCCCCAACGCCCTGAGCATCAACAACAACGTGCTCGCGGTGCACGTACGGCCGACGAAGGCCAAACAGCGCGTGGCCGTCTCGCTGGAGCCCCGGACTTCCCTCTTCCGGATCCGGAACCTGGCGAAGACGGGCAGCCGCAGGGCCAGACAGACGCTGCACGTCCGCCTGATCCGCGGGACCAACACGATCGAGGTCACGGGGATCCTGCCGTCGTCCAAATCGGCCCGGAAGGAGATCCTGCTCGAAAAATCGGCCGAAGTGGCGGCGTCCATGCTGCAGGACGCGCTCCGCAAGGAAGGCATCGCCGCCGACGGCCGGATACTGGCCCGCCATGCCGGAGACACGCCGGCGGCGCAGACGAACCGCCGCAGACTCCTGGCGGAGCACAGCTCGCCGCCGCTGATCCGCTCGGTGGAGATCATCAACAAGCGGAGCCAGAACCTGCACGCCGAAATGCTGCTCCGCACGCTCGGCGCCGAATTCAAGGGATTGGGGACGAACGAGGCCGGGCTGCAGGTCGTCAAGGAATTCCTCGTCGAGGCCGGAGTCGACAGCGAGAAGATCAAGCTGAACGACGGCTGCGGGCTGTCGCGCGAAAACCTGGTCACGCCGCGGTTCCAGACTTCCCTGCTCCACTTCCTGTCGCAGCGCTATTACTTCGATCTCTTCCGGAACACCCTCGCCATCAGCGGCACGGACGGAACCCTGAAAAACCGGCTCGCCGCGCTCGACGTGCGCGGCTCCATTCACGCCAAAACCGGCTCGCTGAGGGGAGTGACCACGCTGGCGGGATACATCACGACCAAGTCGGGCCGGAACCTGATCTTCAGCATCTTCGTGAACAACGCGCGCGCCGAGGCGCGGGTCAAGAAAACGATCGATGAAATCTGTTCCCTTTTCGTAGACCTCTACTGATGAGCATCCGGGTCCTTTTTTTCGCTTCCCTGGCAGAGATTACGGGCATGAGGGAGACCCGCGTGCCGGCGGCCGATTTCCCGGACGCCGGATCGGTGTTCGACAAATTCGCCGCGGATTTCCCCCCGCTGGAGGCCTGCCGCGCATCCGTGCTTTTCGCGGTAAACTCGGAGTTCGCCCGCCCGGGGTCCCCCGTCCGCGACGGGGACGAAATCGCCTTTTTCCCGCCGGTCAGCGGAGGTTAACGTGTTCCGACTCGTCCACGAACCCATCGACGTCCAGGCCGTCGCCGACGGCATGCGGGCCCCGGAGGACGGCGCCCTCGTCGTCTTCGAAGGCGTGGTGCGGAACCACGCGCGGGACAAAGCGGTGCGTTTCCTCGAATACGAGGCGTATCAACCGATGGCGTTGAAGAAGCTCGAGGAAATCGGCTCGCTCGCCAAAAAGACATTCGACATCCGGGACATCTCCATCGTGCACCGCCTGGGGCACATGGAGATCGGGGAATGCAGCACGGTCATCGTGGTCGCTTCCGCGCACCGGGGCCCGGCCTTCGACGCCTGCCGTTACGCCATCGACAAGATCAAGGAAATCGTGCCGATCTGGAAGAAGGAGTTTTACGAGGACGGCGAAGTCTGGATCGAGGGAGGACATTGATCTGCAACACCGGCGTCAGAGTTCGTGGCGGTGTTCCAGGGCCTTGGACATGGTCACTTCGTCTGCGTACTCCAGATCGCTTCCCACGGGCAATCCCAGGGCGATGCGGCTCACCTTCACGCCGATCGGTTTCAGGAGTTTGGCGAGGTAGATGGCCGTCGCCTCCCCCTCCACGTTCGGGTTCGTCGCCACGATGATCTCCCGGACGTTTCCCTCCCGCAAGCGCTCCAGCAGGTTTTTCAGTTTGAGTTCCTCGGGGCCGATCCCGTTGATGGGCGACAGCGCGCCGTGCAGGACGTGGTACTGCCCGTGGTACTCGCGCGTCTTCTCGACCGCCAGGATGTCGTTGGGCTCTTCCACGACGCAAATCGTCTCGCCGGATCGGGCGCCGTTGCTGCAGTAGTGGCAAGGGTCCCGGTCGGAGAAGTTGTTGCACCGGGAACAGCAGCGGATCTTTTCCTTCACGTCGAGGACGGCCCGGCTCAGTCGCTCCGCGTCCTCCCGGGGGCGACGCAGGATGCTGTAGGCCAGACGCTGGGCGCTCTTGGCCCCGATGCCGGGGAGTTTCCGGAATTCGTCGATCAGCCTCTCGATCGGTTCCGCGTAGTCGCTCATGGAACTATCTTTTCGGCTTTCACCGGGCCCGGGAAAACATCCAGGAAGGATTGGACGACCGGTTCGCGCTTCGCCTTCTCAAGGAGGTCCTCCCCGGCCGGCCCTGGCGTCCGGACATCGGCGACGGCGGGAGCGGGACGCGCGGACGGCTCGCCCAGGACCACGGCGACCCGGCTTCCGACCACCCGGGAGGCCGCCTCGGCGATGGAGGCGAGGTTGTCCTTGACCTGCCTCCGGATGAATTCACCCGCCGTCCCCGCCTGCAGCACGACCGTGGAGTCCTTCAATTGGGCCCCCTCCAGGCTCTGGAGCAGGGACTCGACGGACTCCCGGCCGACGGCCGAGGCGATCTTGAAAAGCAGGTTTCTCGGATCCGCGCCGAAAGAAACGGCGGCCGGCGCCTCCATCGGGGGCGGCATGGAAGGAACGACCCGCTCCGGATCGGGGGCTTCGTACGCGTTTCGCGCCGGGGCCGCCGTCGCCGTGCGGCCCGGTTTTGCGGGGGCGGGGTTCGCGAACGGGGGCGCGGGCGGGGCAGGCGCCGGCCCGGAACGGGGACCCGCCGCCGGCGGCGTCGGGTCATCGGCGCCGGAGGACAGCTCCGCGATAAGATCTTCGATCGGACGGAGCCTGGCAAGATGCGCCAGCTCGATCAGGCCCATCTCCAGCTGGAAGCGCAACTGGCTCGCCTGGCGCATCCCGGCCTCGACTTTCTGGAACGTATCGAAGAGCCGGAGCAGGTCCTCGCGCGAAAAAAGGGCGGCCTGTTCCCGCAGTTCGGGCAGGGTGCTCTCCGGAATCCCCAGCAGGGAGGGGTCCGAAATTCCCGCCTTCAATACCATGAGGTTCCGGAACTGGCCCGACAGGCGGCGGCAGAAGTTGTTCAGGTCCTGGCCGACCTCGACGAGGTCGGCGACGGTCCCGAGGAGCGCGGCCACGTCGTTTCCGGCGATCGCGCGCACGGTCTGCCCCAGGATCTTCGGCTCCACCAGGCCCAGCAGGGTCGCCACGTCCTCGTCGCGCACGGAGGACCCGCTGAATGCGATCACCTGGTCCAGCGCCGACATGGCGTCGCGCATGCTTCCGCCGCTGGAGAACACGACCTGTTCGAGCGCGCTCCTGCTGATCTCGATGCCTTCCGTCTTCGCGATGGAGGCCAGGCGCTCCATGATCAGCGGGTACTGGATCAGCTTGAAGCCGTACTGCTGGCACCGCGAAAGGATCGTCGCCGGGATCTTGTGGTATTCCGTCGTGGCGAGAACGAAGACCACGTGCGGGGGCGGCTCCTCAAGGGTCTTCAGCAGCGCGTTGAAGGCCTCCGGGGTGAGCATGTGCACTTCGTCTATGTAGTAGATCTTGAACCGGCTGCGGGCAGGGG
>CAZTHE010000054.1:0-9064 GCA_964613495.1 uncultured Acidobacteriota bacterium
ACGAGACGGTCGCGGGGATCAAGCGCCAGCACAACGTGTTCGAACAGCTCGGCATCAATCCGGAGGAGGCTTTCGGCTACAAGATCCTCGAGCCTCTGGTGCAGCTGCGCAAGGACGGGGTCCGCAAGGTGGCCGAGGCGCTGGGGCTTCCGGCCTCCGTCTACAACAGGATGCCTTTTCCCGGACCCGCGCTGGCGGCGCGCATCATCGGGGAAGTGACTCCCGAAAAGCTCGCCCTGGTGCGCAAGGCCACCGCCGTCACGGAAGACATCCTCGGGTCCAAGGGGGCCTTCCAATGCATGGCGATCCTGCACGAGGACCGCGTGACCGGGATGCGAAACGGCAAACGCGACTTCGGGATGCAGATCGAGGTGCGCTGCTGGGACAGCCTGGACGCCCGTCATGCCGTGCCGACGCGCCTGGACTGGGACACCCTGGAGCGGCTCAGCCGCCGCATCCTCGAGGAGATCCCCGGCGTCGTCAGCGTCACTTACAACATCGCCTCCAAACCCCCCTCCACGATGGAGGCGATCTGAGCCGGGGATGGGCGTGAGACCGGGGAAAAATGGGAACCGAAACGGCCGGCGGCGGACCGGCGGCCCCTTGCGGCCAGCCTTGGAGCGGCTGCTTCCATGAGCGTTCGAGTGTCTTTCGTGATCCCGGCCGAGGCGGTGGAACTGGAGGCGAAACTCGAGGAACCGGAAGGGACCCCGAAAGGAGCCGCCGTGCTGTGCCATCCGCACCCCGCATACGGGGGCACGATGGACAACCGGATCGTCGCCCGGGCGGCCCGGGCGGCAGCCGGGGCCGGATTTGCCGCCCTCCGCTTCAATTTCCGGGGGGCCGGGGGGAGCACGGGAACATTCGACGGGGGCATCGGGGAAAAGGCGGACGCCACGGCGGCCATCCGCTGGCTCGAAGCCCGATACCCCGCGGCGCCGTTGGTGATGGCCGGCTATTCCTTCGGCGCCTGGGTGGGGCTCCAGGCCGCCTTCGGGGAACCGCGGGTCGCCGGCATGATCGGGCTGGGACTGCCCCTGAACCTCTATGATCTCGATTTCCTGGCCCGATATGCCAGGCCGGCCCTATACATCGTGGGGACGGAGGACGAATTCTGCTCGCCGGAGAACCTGGACCGGTTCGAACGCAAGCTGGGCACTTCCTCCTCGGTGCGGCGGATTCCCGGCGCCGATCATTTCTTTGCGGATCACGCCGGGACCGTTCAGGGCCTCGTCTCCGAATTCTTTCTCCGGCTGCCGGCGGACGGGAACACGCTATGAAAAAATCAATCGTTCCGGCGATGATCGCGTTCGCGGCCTGGTGCGCCCACGCATCGGCCCACGCGGCTCCGCGTTTCGCCAAAGTAAGCGATCACTGCTATTCGATGACGATTCAGGAAAGCGGCATCAACGTCGCCGCCGTGGTGACGGACGACGGGGTCCTGATGGTCAACCCGCCTCCCGAACCGGGGCTGTCTTCCGTGATGGACGCGCTGCGGGAGATCACGCCGAAACCGGTCCGCTGGGTCGTGTATACCGAACCGGGCCTCGGCCGCAACCCGGGCGCCCGTCTTTTCGCCGACGGAAAGGCCCTGGTCCTGACCCGCACCAACCTCCTCGCTTCATCCCGGTCGCTGCCGGACGAGCCGGCCGCTCCCGCGCCGCCGCCGATGCCGCAGCTCATCTTCGAGGCCCAGATGTCCCTGTTCCCGTCGAACCTGGAGGTGCGCATCATCGCCCTGGGGCACAAGGCGCGGAGCGGAGCGGACGTCGTCCTGTTCGTCCCCGCGGAAAAGGTGCTCATCACCGGCAGTCTTTTTGAGGCGGCCCGCTTCCCCGAAATCGACACGGCCTCGGGCGGAAGCCCCGTCGGGTGGATCGACGGGATGCAGCAGGCGATCGACGCGGTGCCGCTGCTGAAGGCGGCGATTCCGAAGGCGAAACCCGCCTCCGAAAACGAACCGGAAAAAACGCTGGAAGAGGAAGTCACGGTGCTTCCGGGACGCGGGGAAAGCTCCGACCTGCAGGACATGAAGGACCTGCTCGATTCCTGCAAGAGGCTTCGCGCCGACATCGCGCGCGCGGTCCGGTACGGGCGCACGAGCGACAGCTACCTGGCATCGGCGGCGGCGGATCCGTACCGCCGCTACGGGAACCTGGACTCCTACGCCGCGAAGCTGTTCGCGGCGCTGCCCGATTAAGCCGGTCCGTCCAGGCCGAAAAATCCGTTGGAGTTCTCCCAGACGGCCTCTTCCACCTCGCCGGCGGGTTCCGGCCGGAGCGTTTTGAGAAAATCCATCACGTGGCGGACGAAGGCCGGCTCGTTCGTCTTGAAGGCGCCGCGGACGGCCTGGGGAACGAGGAAGGGTGCATCCGTTTCGACGAGGATGCGGTCGAGCGGCAGGGAGCGCGCCGCCGCCTGCACGCCGGCCGCGGTCGCGTAGGTCAGGATTCCGGAAAAGGAAAAGCGGATCTCCGGGGACCGGGACAGCAGCTCGCGCGCGAACTCGGGGCTTTCGCTGAAGCAGTGAATCACGGCGCGCCGGACGCCGGACTCCCGGATCAGGGCGATCGTATCGGCGGCGGCGTCCCGCGTGTGCACGATCAGGGGCAGGTCGAGGCGCAGCGCCAGCGACGCCTGCGCGGCGAAATACGCCCGCTGCGCCCGTTTCTGCTCCTCCCGGTTCCCGCGCGCCAGATGGAAATAATCCAGCCCGGTCTCGCCGATTCCCACCACGATGTCGCGGTTTTCCCGGACGAAGTCCTCCAACCGTTCCGCGCATTCCCGCGCGCCCTCCGGCGGAAGCCGCTGGCAACCGGTGGGGTGGAACCCCGCCGTGCACCAGGTGCCGGCTCCCCAGGCGCGGGCCAGCGTCATGGCCGCGCGGCTGGTCTCGAGGTCGGTGCCGATGTGCACGGAACGCGCGACCTCCGCCCGGCGCATGTTTTCGCGCAGCTCCTCCTGGCGGTGCGCGAGGCCGCGCCAATACCCGTGGCAGTGCGTATCGAAAATCATCGCGGAATAGTAGCAGACTCCGCCGGCGCCCGCGCCAAAATGCGGCCGCCATGTATGGACCGGTTTTTATTCCGCCTTATTCGTGAAACCCCGTCGCGAAACGATGCAGGCGTTTGGAAAACCGATTCCAGATTCCGGATTCCATACGGCGGCTCACGCCAGTTCCGCGATCACGGGGGCGTGATCGCTGGTCCCGGTCTCCGCCAGCACGGAGCAGGCCGGGATGCGGCCGGCCGCCGGCCGGCTCGCGAGGATGTAGTCCAGCCGCCAGCCGATGTTGTTCCGGCGCATGTTGCGCCAGGGGGGCCACCAGGTGAAAAGCCGGTCGTTTTCGGGATCCAGCGCGCGCCCGACGTCCACCATGCCGCCGCCGTCCAGGACGCGCTCGAACAGCTCCCTCTCGTCGGGCCGCTGGCCGATGGCGTTCGGCTTCCGCTCCCTGGGATGCACGTCCATGTCGGTGCGGGTGACGTTCATGTCGCCGCACAGGATCAGGTCCTGGCCGCGCGACCGGCATTCCCGGGCATAGCGCTCCATCGACTCGAGAAAGCGCAGTTTCGCCCCGTAGTCCTTGCCGCCGTTGGGAACATACACCGAGCCGATCAGAAAGCCGCCCACGGGGACGACGGCGACGCGCGTTTCGAAGTCGAATTCGGGGTGCTGGAACTCGGGCGGCGCCGCCAGAAGCGAGCGCCGGACGTGCAGCCCCACCCCCGAGTAGGCGCGCTCCCCGTGCCAGCAGCACCAGTAATCGGGCAGGGAGCGCAGCGCCTCGGGCACCTGCTCCGGCGCGGCCTTGATCTCCTGCAGGCAGACGACGTCGGGCCGGTCGCGCCCGATCCACTCGAGCACCTGGGCCTGCCGCGCCCGGATCCCGTTGACGTTCCAGGTCGCTATCTTCACGGCGCCCTCCATTCGACCGCACGCGCCCCGGCGCGCGGCGGCTGACGGCGGCTATTCATGGTACAGGTTGTCGAACCGGGTGAACTGCGAACTGAACGCGAGCTGCACGGAACCGACGGGGCCGTTTCTCTGCTTGCCGATGATCAGTTCCGCCATGCCGTTGTTCTCCTCGGTCGGATTGATCATGTCCTCGCGGTAGATGAACAGGACCAGGTCCGCGTCCTGTTCGATGGAGCCGGATTCCCGCAGGTCCGACAGCTGCGGCCTGCGGTGCTCCCCCGTCCTGGATTCGACGGCGCGGCTGAGCTGCGACGCGGCGATCACGGGCACGCCCAGTTCCTTGGCGATTGCCTTGAGCCCGCGGGAAACCTGGGAGATTTCCTGGGTGCGGTTTTCGAACCGCTGGCCGGTGCCGGACATCAGCTGCAGGTAGTCCACGATGATCAGGTCCAGCCCGTGCTCCAGGCTGAGGCGCCTGGCCTTGGACCGCAGTTCGACGACGGAGATGCTGGCCGTGTCGTCGATGAAGATCCTCGTCTCGGAGAGCTCGCCGGCGGCGCGGCTCAGCCGGGTCCAGTCCTCCTTGTTCAGGTATCCCGTATTCACGCGGTGCGCGTCGATCCGGGATTCGGCGCAGAGCAGGCGCTTGACCAGCTGCTCCTTGCTCATTTCGAGGCTGAAAATGCCGACCGATTTGTTCTGCCGGATCGCGACGTGCTCGGCGACATTCAGGCACAGGCTGGTCTTGCCCAGGCCCGGCCGCGCGGCCACGATCACAAGATCGGCCGGGTGCAGCCCGGCCGTCATGCCGTCCAGGTCGACGAATCCCGTTTCCAGCCCGGTGACCGTCGCTTTCCGGTTGGACAGCTCCTCGATTTCCTTGAAGACCTCGCTGACGATCGGCGCGATCGGCGCGAAGCTGGTGTGGAACTGCTGGCCGGCGATATCGAAGATGGCCTTTTCGGCCTGCTGCAGGACCTCTTCGGCGGAGTCCTCGTCCTGGTAGCTGCGGGCCATGGTCTCGCTGGAAACCTGGATCAGCCGGCGCAGCGTCGACTTCTGCTTGACGATCCGCGCGTAGTGCTCGATGTTCATGGCGCGCGGCAGGCCGTCGGTGAGGCTCGCAAGGTAGGCGGCGCCCCCCACGCTCTCGAGTTCGCTGGCGCGCTGGAGCTCGTCCTTGAGGGTGACGATATCGATGGGGCGGGACGCGTTCATCAGCTGGAGCATCTTGTCGAAAACCCGCCGGTGGCTTTCGAGGTAGAAGTCCTGCGACTTGAGGATCTCGAAGACGGAAAGCACGGCTTTATCGTCGAGGAGGATCGCTCCCAGGATCGAACGCTCCGCCTCCAGGTTGTTGGGAAGCGTCTTTTCCAGGCTGATGTCTGCCATTTGTATTTGCGACGGACGGTGGACGGTTCACGGCCGCACTGCCGAACGACGGTCTGCGACGGACGATTGCCGGGTTCCCCCGGGCAATCGCCAATCGTAAATCGTCATTCGCGAATCAGGAGACGCTTTCTTCTTCCGGCTCGACGACGACCTTGACGGGGACGGTCACCTCGCGGTGCAGGCGAATGGGCACCTCGTATTCCCCGATGGCCTTGATCGGTTCGTCCAGCTGGATCTTGCGCTTGTCGATTTCGATCTTGTGCGCGGTAAGGAAATCCGCGATGTCCAGGGCGGTTACGGAGCCGTAGAGAGATCCGCCTTCCCCGGTTTTGCACCGGATGGTGGCGGTCAGCTTCACGATCTCGCGCGCGAGAAGCGTCGCGGCCTCTTTTTCGCGGTGGTCGCGCCGCGCCTGGGCGACCCGTTCCATTTCGGCGACCTTGACGTTGCCGGGAGTCGCCTCGAGGGCGAGTTTCTTGGGAATCAGGTAGTTTCTCCCGTAGCCGGGCGCAACCTTCACGATGTCGCCGGCCTTGCCCAGCTTTTCAACTTCCTGCTTTAAAATGACCTTCATGTTTCACCCTCTGAAATAAATGTCTCAATCCGCTACGAACGGGAGGATCGCCATGTGCCTGGCGCGTTTGATGGCCTCCGCGAGCAAGCGCTGGTGCGTCGAGCATACGCCGCTGATTCTCCGGGGAAGGATCTTCCCCCGTTCGGGGATGAAATGCCCGAGGAGCTTGGCGTCTTTGAAGTCGATATAGGTGATTTTTTCGGCGCAGAATTTGCACACCCTCTTGCGCCGGACACTGAACCTTCTTGGACCTGGCATAATGAATGGCCTTTCTACCGTTACGGACCGGGCGCGGCGCGTCCGATCCCGGTGAACTACTTATCGATCGGATTCCGCGGCCGGCGCCGGCTCGGAATTCTGCGCGGACGAGGGCGTGAATTCCTGCTTGGGAGCCTTTTTGCGCCTGGCCGCCTTGATTTTTTCGGAGCGCTTGAGGTCCTCGTCGATGCGGACCGAGATGAACCGCATGATGGTGTCGGTCACCCGGAAGCGCCGCTCCACCTCCGCGATCGTGCCGCCATCCCCCTCGATGGTCAGCACCACGTAATACCCTTCGCGAAACCGCTTGATCTTGTAAGCCAGGGACTTCTTGCCCCAGTTTTCGATTTTCACGATCTTGCCGTTTTTGCTCTCGACCACGCTTTGAATATGGCCGATGAAGCCATCCAGCTCGTCGCCGGTCATAGTGGGGGCAGCGACAAAGACCACTTCGTAATTTCTCACGGTCTTCTCCTTACCGCTTTATGCGTTAAACATCGCCATGGTTTTGGAAACGCCCTCGCTCACAACGGACCGGATGGCGTTTCCGGCTCTGAGAATCATGGCGTCCAGCTCCGCTTGAGCGTTCTGCGGAAAATCCGACAGAACGAATTCCGCCTTGTCTTCGGGCATGGGATCTTCCCCGATTCCCATCCGCACGCGCACGATCTCCTCCGTGTTCAGGCACCTCAGGACCGACTCCAGCCCGCGGTGTCCGCCGGCGGATCCCCGTTCCCGTATCCGAATCCTGCCGAACGGCAGATTCAGGTCATCGACAACCAGCAGGAGATCCCGCGGCTCCCGCCGGAACGCGGAAAGCAGCCCGACCAGGGCCTCTCCGCTCAGGTTCATATAGGTCAGCGGCTCCACCAGGAGCACGCGGGCGCCGCCGAGACCGATCCGGCAAATCCGGGAGAGCGGCCCCATGCACCAGGCGCCGCCCGACTCCCGGGCGAGGGCCTCCAGGGCCATGAAACCGGCGTTGTGCCGGGTTCGCGCGTATCGCGCGCCGGGATTCCCCAGCCCGACGACGATCCGGGCCGGGGGCTCCGTCTCCGCTCCCCGATCTTGCAGCATCGCCCACCACGTACCGGCAGCCGGCGGCCCGGAGGCCTACTGCTTGGCTTCCGGCTTCGGCGCCTTGGATTTCGATTCCTCCTCGGCACCCTCTTCCGCCGTCTTGCCCTTCTTGATCACTTCGGGTTCGGCCGTTGCCGCGGCCGCTTCCACAGGCGCCGCCTCCTCCTTGACCGGAGGTACGATGGTCACGAGGACGATTTCCGGATCCGAGAGAATCCTGACCTTGGGATCGGCCTCGATGTTCTTCACGCGGATATAGTCGTTGATCTTCAAACGGCTGACATCCACCTTGATCGACTCGGGGATATCGGCGGGCAGGCACTCGACCTCGATCTCGCGCGTGACGATATCCATGATGCCCCCGTCGAGCTTCACGCCCTCGGCTTCGCCGACGACCTCGACATTGACGGTCAGGTTCAGCAGCCGGTCCATCGCGATTTCGAGAAAATCCGTGTGGATCAGCTTGCCCTGGACCGGGTCCAGCTGGTAGTCCTTGACCATGGCGCTGCTCTGCTCGCCGCCGTCCACGCTGACGGAGATGATGGTATTGCGTCCGGTTTCCGAATGCAGAATCGCCGAGACGTCGTGCGGATCGACGGAAATCGCGACAGGCTGCTTCCCGGGACCATAAATGACTGCCGGTATTCGTCCCGCCTTCCGGATCCGCCGGTTGACGTTTTTGCCGCCGGGCGTCCGTTGTTGGGCTGTGATGACTGTTGGCATGAAATCCAACTCCTTCCTCAAAATCTCGGGATCGGCGACCCCCCCGGGAATTCCATCCCGCGCAGGGTCCCACGCTTTCAAGATTCGACTCTAAACAAAAAGGTTACTGACACTCGTTTCTTCGTGAATACTGTGAATGGCGGTGCCCAACAAACCGGCAACGCTCAGGACCGTCATGTTCGGCAACATCCTGGACTTGTCCAGCGGCACGGTGTTGGTGAGGATGATCTCCTCGATCGGCGCGCCCTTCAGTCTCGCGATGGCGGGCCCGCTCAGGATCGCGTGCGTGGCGCAGGCCAGTATCTTTCCCACGCGCTTCTTGCGGAGCGCGTGGACGGTGTTCACCAGCGTCCCCGCCGTATCGATCATGTCGTCGCAGATGACGATGTTCCTCCCGGTGACGTGGCCGATGACGTTCAACACCTCGGCCGTATTGGGCGCGGTGCGGCGCTTGTCGACGATGGCCAGGTCCGCGTCCAGTCTCCGCGCGAACGCCCGGGCCCGCTCCACGCCGCCCGCGTCGGGAGAGACGATCGTGAGGTCCGGGATCTTCAGGTTCTTCAGATACTCGATCAGGACCGGCGCGGCGAACAGGTGGTCCACCGGAATGTCGAAAAAGCCCTGGATCTGCCCGGCGTGCAGGTCCATCGACAGGATCCGGTTCGCCCCCGCCGCCGTCAGCAGGTCGGCGACCAGCTTCGAGGAAATCGGCACGCGGGGCTTGTCCTTGCGGTCCTGCCGGCCGTAGCCGTAGTACGGGATCACGGCCGTGATGCGCGTCGCGGAGGAGCGCTTGAACGCGTCGATCATGATCAGCAGTTCCATCAGGTTCTTGTTGACGGGGCTGCAGGTGGGCTGGATCAGGAACACGTCCTTGCCGCGGACATTCTCGAGAATCTGGCAGTAGAGTTCCCCGTCGCTGAACTTGGTCAGGTTGATCTCCCCGAGCGGCAGTTCCAGGTGTTTGCAGATTTCCTCCGCCAGCGCCGGATTGGCATTCCCGGAAAAGACTTTCAGATCCCTGTTCACCCGTTTGTACCCCGTGTTTCTCATCGGTTTGCTCCCGCGTAGACGCGAATGGCTGGGGCGGGAGGATTCGAACCTCCGAATGCAGGTTCC
>CAZTHE010000054.1:9074-26184 GCA_964613495.1 uncultured Acidobacteriota bacterium
AAAGACCTGTGTCTTACCGCTTGACGACGCCCCAGCAATTTCCCTCGCGAAGGCAGCTCCGCCCGCGATCCGCCACGGACACCGGCGACCTACCCGAACATGGAATGGAGATACTCAGCTCGAGAAAGGGTCTTCGCCGGAAACACGCGCCAGGCTTCCGGGAATCCCCCCCGGGCAGCCGCGGATGCTGATTCTTCGTCTGGGAAGAATCCGAAGACAGAGGATCCGCTGCCCGACAGCAGTGACGCCGTCGCTCCCCGCTCCATCAGAAGCTCTTTCGCCTCCCGGATGGGCGGGTGCGCAGCAAGGATCGAAGCCTCAAAATCATTAAAGATCCCGGTCCACCCGCAGGAACCTTCCTGCAGCGGACCATAGAAACGCTGAATTCTATGGTCCTCGGCGGCATAAGTCAATCCCAAATTCAGCGACCGGTACGCTTCCGCCGTGGACACGTGCACGGCGGGAAATATCACGACCAGATGCGCCCGCGGCAAATCCCGCAGCGGCTGGATCTGCTCCCCCCTGCCCGAGCCCAGCGCCGTCCCGCCGCCCAGGAAGAAGGGGACATCGGATCCCAGGCGCGCGGCGATCCCGGCAAGCTCCCCGTCGGAAATGTCGACGCCCCAGAAGCGGCGGAGCGCCAGGAGAGTCACCGCGGCGTTGCCGCTCCCGCCGCCCAGTCCCGCTCCCGCCGGAATCCTCTTCCTGAGAGTGATGGACACGCCCCGGTTTCCGCTAAGTGTTTCCGATAATAGAGATGCAGCCTTGTAGACGAGATTGTCTTCCGCCCGCACACCCTGAAGACCTTCGCAGGAAAGCTCCAGCCCCGCAGAGGGCCGGAACTCGAGATCGTCCCACAGGCCGATGGTCTGGAATATGGTCCGGATTTCGTGGTATCCGTCGGCCCTGCGGCCAAGGACCGACAGGGCCAGGTTGACCTTGGCGCAGGAATGGGCTAGAAGCGGGATGTGGTTCACTTTGCCGGCTTCTGTTTCCGGAGCTTGTCCTGGAGCGATTCCAGTTTGCGGCGCACCTTCATGGTCTCCTCCTCATCGGTGCCGAGGCGGACGGACTGCATCCAGTAGCCCTCCGCTTTCCGCAGGTCGCCGGTTTTGTAATAGAGGTCGCCCAGGTGTTCGACGATGGTCGGGTCGTCCCGGGTGATTGCACTCGCTTCCAGCAGGTACTTCTCGGCTTTCTCGAGATCGTTGAGCCTGAAGTACACCCAGCCGAGGGAATCGAGGTAGGCGCCGTTCTTCGGTTCGATCGCGACGGCGTCCTTGATATACCCGAGGGCCTCCTCGAGTTTCACTCCCCGGTCCGCCAGCATGTAGCCGAGGTAGTTCAGGACGGGCGCGTTGGACGGGTTCTGCTTGAGCAGTTCCTTGAAAACGGCTTCGGCGCGGTCGTAATCCTTCTGCCGCTCGTACACGGTCGCCCGCTGGAACCGGATCCGTTCGCGGTCCGATTCCTCTTCCGGGTTCAGCGCTTCGGCGCGCGACAGGACGCTTTGGGCATCGGAGAAGCTCCTGTTCTGGGCATGCAACTGGCTCAAGGCGATGTATAGATCGATCTCCCCGGGATGCGTCTGAAGGAGCCGGTTGAGTATTTCGGCGCCCTCCCGGGGTTTCCCGGCGTCCATCAGGGTCTGCGCGTACTCGATGCCGGTCGGGATACTGGAGGGGTCTTTCTCGTAGAGTTCCTTTCCGAGAGACATCGCCTTGTCGAACTGGCGGTCCAGGCGGTACGCCTGCAGCAGCAGCGAATTTGCCTTGGGATCCGCCTTGGCCATCTCCTGATAGATCCCGATGGCCTTTTCCCGCTCTCCGGATTCCCAGTAATTTGCCCCCAGGCGCTGCTGGAATACCAGGCGGTTGGTCCTGGCCTCGTCGGAATCCGCCGGCACATTCTCCAGGAGGCGCGAATAAATCCCGATGGCGTCGGCGCGGTTCCCGTTCTCCTCGTAAGCCTGCGCCAGGTGGAACTGGGCTTCCATTTCGATGTTCGGATCCCCTTTCGGGACCGATTTCAGGGTTTCGATGGCCTCCGGGTACTTGTGCAACCCGATCTGGGCGCGGCCGAGCAGGATCCGGGAGATCGGATCCTCGGGTTCCTTGCTGGAGATCTCGTTCAAAATCCGGACAGCCTCGTCGTACTGGCCCGATTCGATCAGCAGGACGGCGAGCCTGCGGCCGGCGGCGGGATCGGTTCCCGTTATTTCCAGCATCTTCTGGTATAGCGGAATGGCCTCCTTGCTCTTTCCCTCTTTCAGATAAACGCCGGCAAGCATTTTGAGGCTCTCGACGGACTTCGGCTGCCTTTCGAGCGCCCGCCGCAGATATTCCATCGCCTTTCCCGTGTTTCCCATCCGATCATAATAGGCGGCGATCTCGCGGTAGCCGTTGTCGGTGCCGGAGGCGAGGCTCTGGAACTTCTCGTACGCCTCGATGGCCTTTTCCGGCTGGTCGAGTTCGAAGTAGGCGACGCCCAGGGCGTTGTAGACGCGTTCGTCGTCGGGGGACAATTCGCGCAGTTTTTCCAGCTCCTGGACCGCCTTGCGCAGGTCGGCCGTCGCGGAATCCCCGCGCATCTGGGGCCGGAAGTATATGTTGGCGAGCAGCCAGTGCGGCTCGGGGTCTTTCGGATTCAGTTCGGACGCCTTTTGGGCATGCTCGATCGCGCCCCGGACATCGCCGGTCCTGGCGAGCAGGCCGGCCATCGCCTGGTAAATCGCGGAGCTTTCGGGATTGAACCGCAGCGCCGTTTTCATCTCCGAGATCGCCTTGGGAAGATCCCCCCGGTCCTCGTGCCACTTCGCGAGCGAAAAATGGTAGTAGCTCACGGCCCGGTCCGGGTTGACCTGCGCCTCCAATTCCTTATCCAGATTGATCGGCCTCGACTGAGGCTGCACCTTTTGAACCGGCTGGGCGCTCGACGGGATCGCCAGGCCGGACAGTAGAATCAGACACGAGAGGAGGCGGAGTCGGCTGCATATCATAGGCTTGCGGTTCCTTATCTCCAGGACAGCATGGAGGCAAACCATTATCGCATATGCCACCGGGGGTTTCCAGCATTGCCCCGCATCGCCCGGCGGCGTTACAATGGACGCGGCAATTTCGGTGACAGGCGCCATAACCTCGAAATTCGGACCCGGCTCCGGCGGCACCCGATCCGTTTCCGGAAGCCGGGACTCCTGCCGCCGGGGGTTCGGGAGAGGAGAGAAACCCATGCAGCCGAAAATCGCGGCCCGGGCGGGTACGCTCGAATCCAGCGACGCGCTGGTCCTGGTCGAACCCGTCGCCGAGGGTTTGGGAAGGCGGATCGAGCTGGAATCGAACGTGATGCGGCAATACGGCAGGCGCATCCGGCAGCAGGTGGAACGGACCCTGGACCGGCTGTGCGTCGTCGATGTGCGCATCCTCATCAAGGACAAGGGAGCTCTCGACGCCACCGTCCAGGCCCGGGTCGAGACTGCAATCCGGCGGTCGCAGCAAGCGGCCGCGAACCCGGGAGGCGGCGGGCATGCGCGGACAGGTTAAAAAGCGGCGCAGCATGCTCTACATCCCCGGTAACAACGCCGCCATGATCCAGCAGGGGGGCGTGTACGGGGCGGATTGCGTGCTGCTGGACCTCGAGGATTCCATCTCCCCGGCCGAAAAGGATGCGGCCAGGATACTCCTGAAGCACGCCATCCCCGCAGTGGATTTTTACGGCACGGGCGTCGTCGTGCGGCTGAACCACCTGGACACCCCGTTCGGGCTCGACGACCTCCGGGAGATCGTGCCGATCCAGCCCGACGGCCTCCGGCTGCCCAAGATCGAATCGGCGCACGAAGTGGCGCACGTGATCCGCCTGATCGAGGAGATCGAGGACGAGCACGGATTGCCGCACGACCGGATGAGCGTCGAGGCGATGATCGAAACCGCCGTCGGGGTGGAGAACGCGCTGGAGATCGCGAAAGCCTCGCCCCGGATCGCGGCGATCGCCATCGGCGGCCAGGACCTGGCGGCGGACATGGGCATCACGCTGGGCGACGGCCTCGGCAGCCTGGACTACGCCAGCCAGCGGATCGTCATGGCGGCCAAGGCGGCCCACATCGACGTCCTGGACACCGTGTTCACGGACATCGACGACGAAGAGGGCCTGCGCGCGGCGGCGCAACATGCCCGCGGCATCGGCTTCACGGGGAAGGCCGCGATCAATCCGCGCCAGATCGACATCATCCACGAGGTATTCACCCCGGGCGAGAAGGAGATCGCGGACGCGATGGACGTCGTCGCGGCCTACAATCGCCACCTGGCCGCCGGCGTCGGCGTGTTCGCTCTGCACGGCAGGATGGTGGACGCGCCGGTCGTTGCGCGCGCGAGGCGCATCCTCGACCTGGCGGATATCGATGCCGAAAAGCTATAAAGCGAGGCAGCCGTGAAAACAAGCATCGGCACCGAAATCCCGGAATTCATAGAAAAGAAGAAAGGCCTCGGGCCGCTCAAGCCTTTCGAGGGAGCGTACACGCGGCTCCGCAAGGGCTGGATGGACGAGCCCACGGTCTCCCTGCCGACGAAGGCCAAGATGCCGCACGCCGGCAAGATGGAGAAAGACCTGCGGACGGCCATCGAGAGGACCAGCCCGCGCGACGGGATGACGGTTTCGTTCCACCACCACCTGCGCAACGGCGACGCCGTCATCAACCGCACCATCGACATCCTTGCGGAACTGGGCATCAAGAACATCACCCTGGCCGCGTCCTCCCTTTCGGGGGTCCATGCGCACCTGATCCGGTACCTCGAAGACCGCACCGTCACCGAAATCTGGACCTCGGGCATCCGCGGCGAACTGGGGCGGGCCGTATCCATGGGGAAACTCGCCTACCGCGCCGTGATTCACTCCCACGGCGGAAGGGCGCGGGCCATCAGCACCGGCGAGTTGAGCATCGACCTGGCGGTGCTGGCCGCCTCGGCGGCCGACGAGGAGGGGAACGCCACCGGGTGCCGCGGCCCGTCAGCCTTCGGCTCGATGGGCTACGCCCTCATGGATGCCCGCTATGCCAAACAGGTGATCGTGGTGACGGACAACATCGTCCCGTACCCGTGCTACCCGATTTCCATCGAACAGACGAACGTCGATTACGTGGTAAGGACCGACAGCCTCGGCGACGTGAGCGAAATCGCATCCGGCACCACGCGCATCACCAAGGCGCCGCTGGACCTGCGCATCGCCCACCTGGCGGCGCAGGTCATCGAGCATTCCGATTTCATGGAGAACGGGTTTTCCTTCCAGGTCGGCGCCGGCGGGCCTTCCCTGGCGACGGCGAAGTACGTGCACGAGGCCATGAAGCGGCGCGGCGTCAAGGGGAGCTTCCTCCTGGGAGGCGTCACTTCCTACATCGTCGAACTCATGCAGCAGGGGCTGTTCCAGAGCATCTTCGACGTCCAGTCCTTCGACGCGGCCGTCAGCGCTTCCCTGCTGAACGATCCCAACCACATCGAGATCTCCTCGAACATGTACGCGAACCCGTTCAACTGCGGCAGCATGATCAACAAGCTGGACATCGTGGTCCTGGGCGCCCTGGAGGTCGACCTGAATTTCAACGTCAACGTCATCACTTCTTCCGAAGGCACCATCATGGGCGCCTCGGGAGGGCACTGCGACACGGCCGCGGGAGCGAAGCTGGCCGTCGTCGTGACCCCGTCGTTCCGGGGCCGCATCTCCTCGATCAAGCGGAATGTCCGCCACGTCGTCACGCCGGGAGAATCGGTGGACGTGGTCGTGACCGAGCGGGGGATCTGCGTCAATCCGGAACGCCCGGACCTCGAGGCCCGCCTCATCCGGTCCGGGCTCCCGATCCGGAGGATCCGGGACCTGCACGACGAAGTGGACGCGATCGTCGGGGTGCCCGATCCCATCCAGTACACCGACCGGATCGTGGCCGTGATCGAGTACCGCGACGGGACCACCATCGACGTGATCCGGCAAAGCACGCAGTAGCGCAAGGCGAGAGATTTGTCCCCGTATGCGAATCGAAGAGATGCGATCCCGGGTCCTGAGCGCGCGCGAGGCGCGCGCTTCCCTGCGGCAGCGGCTTTCCGGGTCCGCGACCGGTTCGCTCAGTCTCTCCCTCAACGTGCCGGGATACCCCAAGAGCCTGCCGGCGCTTTCGGCCTTCTTCGACGACGTCCTGGACGATTGCCGCACGTTTCTGCAGGCCCACCGGATACGCACCGACGCGGCGCGCGCGGTGAGACGGACGGACGAGGCCGGCGACTTCTACCTCGTGCCTCTGACCGACCCGCGCCCGCTCCGCGAATTGAAAACCCTGACCGAATCTTTCGAGGCGAATCACGCGCTGGGCCGGTTCATCGATATCGATATCCTGGACGTCGGACTGCGGCCCGTCTCCTCGGGCGCGCTCAAAGCCTGTTTCCTGTGCGGCCGTCCGGCCCTCGACTGCATGCGGGAGGGCCGCCACACGCATGAGGCGTTGCGCGGCCACCTGATCGGCCGGGTGCGCGGCTACAGGGAAGAGCGGGCCCGGCGCCGCGCCTGCCGGCGGCTGTCCGAACTCGCCCTGAAGGCCGTCCTCTACGAAATATCCGTTTCGCCAAAACCCGGCCTCGTCGGCCGTTTCGAGCAGGGCGCGCACGAGGACATGGACTACTTCACCTTCCTCGCGTCCACGGCCGCGCTTGCGGGGCATTTCGAGGAGCTGGCCCGGGCCGGATGCGCGTTCCGCGGCCCGGACCCGCGCGCCGCACTGCCCGTGATCCGGACGATCGGGTTGAAGATGGAAGCCGGGATGTTCGAGGCCACGCGAGGGGTCAACACTCAGAAGGGCCTCGTCTTCCTTCTCGGCCTCGCCCTGTTTTCCGCCGCCCGCTGCATCGAGAGCGACGGGGCGTTCACATCGGCCCGGTGCCGGGAGATCGTCTCCTCCATCTGCGCCGGCCTGGTCGAAAACGAACTGGCCGCGGGCACGTATGGGGACGCGACGCACGGGGCAACCTGCTTCGCGCGCTATGGACGGCAGGCGGGAGGGGCACGGAAGGAGGCGGAGGAAGGACTGCCGTCGGTTTTCGAACACGGGCTGCCGGAACTGCGGTCCGCGCTGGACGGAGCCGGCGGCGCGCCCGCGGCGGGACCCACCCGCCGGGCGCTGCTCCGGACCCTGCTGCGGCTGATGGCCGCCGCGTGCGACACGAATATCCTGTATCGCGGGGACATGGAGACGCTGCGAACGGTGCGGCGGATGGCGCGGCGCGTCCTCGACGCCGGGGACGAGGCGGAAGCCGCGGTCCGGTACGAAGAGCTCCTGGGCTTCTGCGGGCGGGAAAATGTTTCTCCCGGGGGTTCCGCCGACCTGCTGGCGGTGTCGGTTTTTCTCTATTTCGCCGAGAGGGCTTTTGCGCCCGGCGCGGCGCGCGGAGATCCGGCGTGAACGATACCGGGGAGTTCCAGGAGAAGTCCCTCAACCCGAAGAATCCGTACGCGCTGAAGCGGCTGCACGCCTTCCTGTCGCCCCTCGGATTCGCATACGACGCGCGCGCCGTCGACTACACCATGATCCTCTGCGACGCGCACGGCGAGATCGCCGGCACCGGGTCCTTCCAGGGCCAGGTGCTGAAGTACGTGGCCGTGGCGCCGGAGCACCGCGCGACGGACGCCCTGCCCGTCATCGTGACCCACCTGATCAACCTGCTGATGCGCGGGCACGATCAGATCTTCGCCTTCACCCGTCCGGCCAGCGCCGGCAGTTTCGTGCGCCTGGGCTTCACGGAAATCGCCACGGCGGAACCGCTGTACACCCTCCTGGAGTTCGGCTACCGCTCGATCCGCGACTATCAGAATTACCTCGTGTCGCGGAAGGCCGTCCCCGTGCGCCAGCCCGTTTCCGCCGTCGTGGTCAACTGCAACCCCTTCTCGAACGGCCACAAGTATTTGATCGAGACCGCGGCGTCGCAGAGCCGGACCGTGTACCTCTTCGTGGTCGAGGAGGACCGGTCCGCGTTCCCGTTTCGGGACCGGTGGGACCTGATCGAGGAGGGAACGCGCCACCTGCCAAACGTCGTGATGCTCAAGGGGAGCCATTACGTGGTCTCGGGGGCGACCTTCCCGAACTATTTCGTGCGCGAGGAGGAGCCGGACCTGGTCACACGGAACCAGGCGGAGCTGGATGTCGTGATCTTCGCCCGGCACATCGTCCCGGTCCTCGGGATCACGCGGCGCTATGTCGGAACGGAACCGTATTCGACCACGACGCGGATGTACAACGAAGCCATGAAGCGCATCCTGGGGGGATGCGGCGTCGAAGTCGTCGAAGTCGAGCGCCTCGCGGCCGGTGCCGGGGCCGCGGGCGGCCCCAACTACATCAGCGCGACCAAGATCCGCCAGGCTATCCGGGACGGCGACCTGGATCCGGTGGCCGATTTTCTTCCCCCGTGCACGCGCGCCTACCTGCGGTCCGGCCGCTCGGACGCCGTCCGGGCGAAACTCAGGGGCTGAAGCGCCGCAATTCCGGGCCGGGCGCTCCGGCAGGCCTCCTCGGGAAACCCGGCGCGCTCCTATGTTCCGGCGCACCGGTCCGCGGAAGCCTTCGAGCGGCCGCAGGGGGCGAGCCAGATCACGTCGTAAGCCCGAAGCACGATGGGCAACGATCCCTGCCTTGCCCGGTACTCCTTCCCGCTCAGGAGATCCCGCCACTTCTCCCCCCATTCCCGCAGTTCCCCGGCCGGCAGGCGGACGCTGCACCTGGACCGGCTGACATTGGTCAGGGCAACGACGCAATCGCCCCCCTCCGGCGTCGTTCTGAGCACGGCGAACACCCGGGAAGACAGGGAAAGGATCCTCTGCGGCCCGTTGGGGTGAAAGGCGCGGTGCCTCGTGCGGCATTGGATCATTTTTCCCAGACTCGCGTTGATGCGGGACTTCTTGCTCCCGGGGTGGCGCATGGATCGCATGAGGGAGCGGCAATCGACGATCGCCCGGTTGATGCCGCGCTTCTCGCGCGTCGCCTCGAGCGCCGCGTGGTCGTTGTGCGTTCCGAAAAGACTGTGCAGGTAAATGCCCGGCACGCCCTGGAGGACCAGGGCAATGGCGCGGGAAGCGATAAACCTCCGTATCTGGACATGGAGCGGATCGCCGTCGCGCTTGTTGTTCAGGGCGCTGTACCAGGTGATATTCAATTCATAGGGGACGACGGATCCGTCTTCGGCGGTCTTGTGGGAGATCAGCCCGCCATGGGCCTCCACGCGCCGGCAGAGCCGGTCGATCTCACCCGCCTGCAGGATGCCCCTGGCCCCGAGCAGGCCGATCCCGTCGTGGGAATCCAGGAAATTGAAAAACGTGGCCCGATCCGAAGGCGCGTGGACGGATGCGGCCCATTCGGTTAGCGAGTCCGCGTTTTCCGCATAGAAGGTGTGAAGCACGAGCGGGGGCAGCGCGAAGTTGTACACCATGTGCGCTTCGTCCCTCCCGTTGCCGAAGTACGCGACGTTCTCCTCGTGGGGGACATTCGTTTCGGTAACCAGCGCGACATGCGGCGCGACGAGGGAAACGATGTCTCGCAGGAGCTTGATGATCCCGTGCGTCTGCTCGAGATGGATGCATCGCGTCCCCGGCTGCTCCCAGAGGTACGTGACCGCGTCCAGCCGCAGGATATCGGCTCCCTGCCGGATGTAGAGCAGCAGGATTTCAATGACCCTCAGGAGGACCCGGGGATTCCTGTAGTTGAGATCGATCTGGTCCGGGGAGAAGGTCGTCCAGACGAAGCGCGCCCCCTTCAGCGTTTCGTACCGGGTCAGGACGGGCGTCGTCCTTGGCCGGAAGATCATGCGCCGCTGCTCCGGCGTGAGGTCGCTCTCGTTCGCGAACCAGATGAAGAAATCCTCGTATTCGGGATTCCCGGCGCGGAATTCGACAAACCAGCGGCTTTTGGACGAAACGTGGTTGATGACGCCGTCGAACATCAGCTGGTATCTGGCTTCCAGCGCATGGATGTCGTCCCAGGAGCCCAGGAAGGGGTCCACCGTCTCGAAATCGATCACGGAAAAACCGCGGTCCGAAGAGGAGGGGAAAAACGGAAGGATGTGGATCGTGTTGATGGTCCCTTTCAGGTACGAATCGCAGAAATTCCCCAGGGTCCGGAGCGGGGACTGGTTCTTCCTGACCAGCAGGTCGCCGTAGGTGATGAGAATGACATCCCGTTCCGTGAACCGGTCCGGAGGGTGGAACTCCCGTTCCCGCTCCAGAAGGCCGGCCGGCTTGTGGGCATAGAAGACCTTCAGGATGCGCTCCAGCTCCGCCGCGGCGGGCCGCGCCACCGGTTCCGGGTAAAGGGCGCACAGCCGCTGCAGGATGCGGTCCCTCGCCCGCTGCGGGATCTCCAGCGGCCGCCGGCCGTAGTCCGGCCCGGGATTGCATGCGCTGCGTGTGGTTTCGAAACTGGGCAAACGGCTCGCTCCCCGCGGAAAGTGCCGGTCCGGCAGTCTGCGGCGGCTCCCTGCCGCGGCGGGTGCCGCCGGACGGCGATGCCCCCTGATCTTTTCACTTTTTGCGGCGGAAATCAGCAGGGAAATCGCCTCCGGCCGCAGGCCCGGCTGCCGCCGGAACCTTCCTTCCGGGAGCGGGGGAGCAGCCGAAAAGGGTGTTTATCGGGGCCCGGGACTGCTACTATATGGAAAACAGGTGATGTGCCATGCCTGCCGCCGATTCGGGCAACCAGGTGGAAAAATCGCGGACTCCGGTTATGAAATACTATCTGCGCGCCGCCGCCGTGGGCGCGGTGGCGGCCCTGTCGGGCGTCTTCGCCTTCTGCGTCTACGACGGATACGTCCGGCTGCATGAGGGCCTATGCAGTTGCGCGAGATACGCGGCCCTGGTCACCGCGGCATTCAGCCACCCGATCGCCATCATCGGCGCCCTCGCCGGCGTATGCGCCCTATCCACCGCATACCTCGTGAAACTCGTGATACGGATCCTCCGGCACCACCGCCGCGGCTGATCCCCGGAACCTGCCCGCGGCCGCTGCGCAAGGATCATTTCCGGAATCCCTTTTTTTTCGCATTTTTTTTCGCTCACCCCGGGGCCGCTTCATTAGACAGGTGTGGCGAAAGCCGGACCGGGCTTTCGCATCGGACAACTGCCTTGAGGAGGATCCGTATGACATCCAGAAGAGCGAGAATTGCGTGTGTACTGGCGCTGTGTCTCGGACTGGCGCTCAGTTCTGTCTCCGTGATGGCCCAGAAATCGGCTCCCGAGCCCGCGGCGAAGATCAACCTGAATACGGCCACGGCCGAACAGCTGCAGTCCATTCCCGGGATCGGGCCGTCGACGGCCAAAGCCATAGTGGACTACCGGGCGAAGGTCGGGAAGTTCAACAAGATCGACGAGGTCATCAACGTGAAGGGCATCGGCGAGAAAAAATTCCTGAAGATCAAAGACCGCCTGACCGTCTGACGGCGGGCGGCCCGCACGGCGTTTCCACCGGCGCCGGTGCCGGCATCGGAATCCCCGCCGGGCTTCCTCTCCGTTCACGGAGACGGGAAAGACGGCGCGGACGGCGGTGCCGCTCGGCCCGCGGGAGTTATGCGGGTGAACTGTAAATTCCAGATTCCAGATTCCGGATTCCGGATGCGATCTGTCCGCGGCGCTTCGGATCCGGCCCTCTGGAATCTGGAATCCCCCATCCCGCATCTTCAACCGTCCTTGACTCGACACGGTTCGCGTTATCAGGAGTTCGAGACCTTCCGCCATCTGGAATCCGGAATCCATAATCTGGAATCCGAACGCGGTTTACCCGAAGGTGATGTGGGGATGGATGCGGACCCAGCGCGCCGGCTGGGCTACGGGCGAGGCGAAGACCTGCACGTTCCTGGCGAGCGCGACGATTTCGCCGGACTCGTCCATCAGCCGGAATTCCGCGGACTCCCATTCGGCCGTGATGCAATTCAGGTCCATCCCGTGGAGCAGCTTTTGCTTGTCGCCTTCCGAGATGACGATTTCGGGAATATCGCGCAGGAGGTCCCGGACAGGCGTGATGTGGTCGATGAAGAAATCGCGCGGGTGGAACTGCTCTCCCTCGGCCAGCGGGACCGCGGACTCTATCGAGAACTCGCCGCTGTGGGTGCGGCGAAGGCGGACCAGGTGGGCGCCGCATCCGTACTCGGCGCCGATGTCGTGGGCCAGGCTCCGCGCATAGGTCCCGGCGGTGCAGGCGAGTTCGAATTCCACTTCGCTTCCGGCCACGCCGATGAGTTCCAGCGACTTGATATGGACTTCCTTGGTGGTCGGGGCCATCTCGATGCCCTTGCGCGCATAGGAATACAGCGGCCGCCCCTGGACCTTTTTCGCCGAAAACGGGGGCAGGGTCTGTCGGAGCGTCCCGCGGTACCGCGCGAATATTTCCCGGAGCCGGTCCGCGTCCAGTTCCGGGCGCGTGTCTTCGCCCAGAGGGTCCCCGTCCACGTCGTAGGTGTTCGTGGCGAAGCCGAAGCGCATCACCCCGTGGTAGACCTTGTCGGATGCCAGGAAGTAGCTGGTCAGGCGGGTGGCGCGTCCGAGGGTGAGCGGGAGGACGCCGGTGGCGAAGGGATCGAGCGTCCCCGCATGCCCGACTTTTTTGATCCGGGTCAGGTTCCGGATCTTCGCCACGACATCGTGCGACGTCCACCCGGAAGGCTTGTCGATGATGAGCACTCCGTCTGTAGTTTCCATGCTAGGGCTCGTGGATCTCCTCGATGAGACGATCGATGTGGTCGCCGTATTCCTGGGACGTGTCGAGCTGAAAAACGATCTCCGGCAGAAATCTCGTCCGGATCCGCTGGCCCAGCTCGTGCCGGATCCAGCCGGCCGCGCGGTTGAGGGTTTCCAGGCTCTCCTTCTTCTCGCTGTCGGAACCCATGGGCGAGACAAAAACGCGCGCATGCCGCAGGTCGGGGCTCAGCCGGATGCCGGTCACGGTGACGAAACCGATCCTCCGGTCCTTCATGTCGCGCGAGATCATCAGGCTTATTTCGTGCTGGATCTGCAACGCGAGTCTCTGCGGTCTTCGGGATGGCTGCATACGAAAACCCTACGGCTCGATGTAAGAAACCTGGCAGTCGATCAGGAGTTCGCCCAGGACGTCTTCGGCCTCGCGGACAAATTGCTGCGTCGCGCGCTCCAGGACCGCGTCGTCGGCCCCGACGGTCACGGCGGCCAGCCTGGCCCGCTGCCACAGGTCCTGGTGCTCCACCTCGGCGATGGAGAAGTTCGTCCGGGCGCGCAGGCGGTCCTGCGCCTTGCGCAGGACCATGCGCTTTTCCTTGAGCGACCGGGAATAGGGCAGAAACAGCTCAAGCGTGCAATAGGCAATCGGCATTTTCAGACATGCGACGGACGGTGACGATGGTCCGCAGACCGTGCGGCGGCGCCGCGGCCCGCCCCCGCCGGGCCGGGCGGCGGAGTCCCATCGAAAGCCGTCCCTCGTCCTAGAGAGAGGTGGGCTGGACCTTTTCGATGATGTACGCCTCGATGATATCGCCAACTTTGACATCGGAGAAACGCTCGAACCCGATGCCGCATTCGAACCCGGATTTCACCTCGGACACGTCGTCCTTGAACCGGCGGAGCGAGCTGATCTTCCCCTCGTGGATGACGGTGTTGTCCCGCAGCAGACGCGCTTCGGCGTTGCGGCGGATCACCCCGTCCAGGACATAGGATCCGGCGATGAAGCCGAATCTCGGCACCCGGAAGGTGTCGCGGACCTCGGCGCGCCCCACGTATTTTTCGCTCGTCGTGTACTCGAGCATCCCGATCATGGCGGCCCGGATCTCGTTCGTCAGGTTGTAGATGACGGTGTAGAGCCGGATCTCGACGCCTTCGGTATCCGCCAGTTCCTGGGCCTTGCGCTCGGGCCGCACGTTGAACCCGATGACGATGGCGTTGGACGCGGACGCCAGGAGCACATCGGTTTCGGTGACGGCGCCCGCGCCGCTGTGCAGGATCTTCACCTTCGCCTTGTCCGTGCTGAGTTTGTTCAGCATTTCGGTGACGACCTCGACCGATCCCTGCACGTCGGCCTTGACGATGAGCGGCAGTTCCTTGACCGCTCCCTGGCGCATCTGCTCGTACAGGGCCTGCAGCGACAGGCGCGCGCTCTTCTGGAGGGACTGTTCCCTTTCCTTCGCCTGGCGGTACTCGGCGACCTGGCGCGCCTTCGGCGCGTCTTCGAACACCTGGAAGATATCCCCGGCCATCGGCAGGTCCTGCAATCCCTGGATCTCGACCGGGATCGACGGCTCCGCCGCCTCGAGGTTTTCCCCGCGGTCGCTGACGAGCGCGCGCACGCGCCCGTGCACGGACCCGGCGACGAGCGCATCGCCGACCCGCAGGGTCCCGTTCTGCACGAGAACCGTGGCCACGCAGCCGCGTCCCTTGTCGACCTTCCCTTCGAGCACGACGCCCGAGGCCAGCCGCTTGGGATTCGCCTTCAGGTCCTTCATGTCCGCCACGAGCAGGATCATTTCCAGCAACAGATCCAGGTTGGTCTTCTGCTTGGCGGACACCGGGACCGTCACGACGTCCCCGCCCCAGTCCTCGGCCAGCAGCCCCTGGTCGGCCAGCGCCTGCTTGACCCGTTCGATCTGCGCGCCCGGCTTGTCGATCTTGTTGACGGCCACGATGATCGGCACGTTGGCCGCCTTGGCGTGGTGGATCGCCTCGACCGTCTGGGGCATCACGCCGTCGTCCGCGGCGACGACCAGCACCACGATGTCGGTCGCCTGGGCGCCGCGCGCGCGCATCATCGTGAACGCCTCGTGGCCCGGGGTGTCCAGGAAGACGATGCTCCGCTCCCGGATGTCCACCTTGTAGGCGCCGATGTGCTGCGTGATCCCGCCGTGCTCGGTCGCGATGACGTTCGTCTTCCGTATCGCGTCCAGGAGCGACGTCTTGCCGTGGTCCACATGGCCCATGATGGTGACGACGGGCGGCCGCGTGACATGGTCTTCGGGTTTGTCGGGCACTTCCTGCTTGGCCTCGGCTTCCTGCTCGAAGCTGATGACGTCCGCGCGGAACCCGAACTCGGCGCACACTTCCTTCGCGGCCTCCACGTCCAGGGCCTGGTTGATCGACGCAAGGATCCCTTTGGAGATGAGCTTCTGAATTATGTACTTCGATTTGATGTCCATCTTCTCCGCCAGTTCCTTGATCGTCACGCCTTCGGTGATGTCAATCGGCTTGTAATCCTCGGGCGAAGCGGGGGGGCGCGGCAGTTCCACCACTTTGGCGACGCGCTCCGGCGCTTCGGGTCTCCCGGGTCTTTTCTTTCTTATCAGTCTCGAAGGCGTGAACACCCTCGAAACGCCAGGCTTCTCCTCGCGGAGGCCTTTCAGGATGCGGTCCGTGATTTCGGGCGTCACCACCCTCTCCGTGGTGGTCCGCATCAGGATCTTGGTCTTTGCCTTGGGGATGACAATCTTCTTGGAGACGACGCCCGGGTGCGTCGCGGGCTCCGCGGCCCGCGGTTCCCCCGGATGCGCGGGGGTGGCGGCGGCCGGAGCCGCCGCATGGGGAGGTTCGGCGGCAGCGGCCGGTTCCGGGGCGGGCGCGGCGGCGGCCGGGACTTCTTCGACCGGGACCTCGACCTCGGGAGCTTCCGCCGGCGCGGGTTGCACGGCGGCCCCTTCGACGGCTTCGGGCGAGACTTCGCCCGGCGCCGCGGGCGCCTCCGGTTCCTCGGGCTTCTCCTCGGGTTTGGGCGGCACGACTTCGACCAGTTCGGCCGATTCGCGGTCGTAGTGTTTCCGGCCCTTGCGGGGCGCCAGAGATACCTTGGGTGCAGCCTCTTCCGGCTTGACCTCAGCGGGTTTCTCCGCCTTGACGGCCTTTTTCGCCTTCCTGGGCGCCGGCCTGGCGGGTTCGGCGGCCGCCGGGGCCGCGGCCTTTTTGGAGGCCTTTTTCTCGGGCTTCTTTACGGCGTCCGATTCCTTCTTCTTCTCGGCCGCCAGCGCCTTGGCCGCTTCCGCCTCTCTCTGGGAAAGGATCTTCTTCCGGATGGTCTCCGCAAAACTCGCGTCGATCGTCGCGGTGGGCGAGAAAACATAGAGACCCAAGCGCTTCAGCTCAGCGAGGACGACCTGATTCTTGACCGAGCATTCTGCCGCCAGTTCCGCGACTGTAATTTTGTCCATTTTCGCAAAGACCTCGACTACGTTTGCCGTCCGGCTCCCGAATTTTGAGCCAAACGGAAATCTTAAATCATTACCGCGTAGGTTTGCAACGGCGTCCTGCGTCGGTTGAAAAACACCGGGCCGCCCTTACGGCGGCGTCTCCGGACGATTCCGGCGGGAGGAGGGCCGCTACGGCTCCGGTTCGTCCTCTTCCCCGGCGGACTCGGCGGCCGCTTCCTCCGGCCCGGGCGCTTCGGGCTCCTCGGGCGCTTCGGCCTCTTCCGCGGCCTGGATGGCGGTGGGCAGGTCGATGCCCTCCGGCACCTCGATCTCGACCTCTTCAAACAGGTCTTTCGCCGCTTCCATGATCTTGGCCGCGGTCTTGTCGCCGATCCCGGGGATCTCCTTCAGCTTCTCTTCGCCCAGTTCCAGGATGCGCTCGACATTCTCGATCCCCGCTTCGCGCAGCCGCTCGATGATCCGGTCGCTCACTCCCTCGAGTTCCGTGAGCGACGTCGAGGAGGAGGTCAGCGATTCCATGACGCTGAGCACTTCCTGCTTCTTCTGCTCTTCGCTCTTTACGTCGATCTGCCACCCGATCAGGCGCGAGGCCAGGCGCACGTTCTGGCCCTTTTTCCCGATGGCCAGGGATTGCTGCTTCTCCTCGACGATCACCTCCATCCGCTTTTCCCCGGGATCGATGATCAGCACCTTGGAGATCTTGGCGGGATTGAGGGCGTTGGCGGCATACTGGGCCGGATCGTCCGACCACTGCACGATGTCGATCTTCTCGCCGCGCAGTTCGCGGATGATGGCGTTGATGCGGGACCCCTTCATGCCCACGCACGCTCCCACCGGGTCGACGTCGCGGTCCAGCGAAACCACGGCGATTTTCGCCCGGTCGCCCGGTTCGTGCACGGCGCTCTTCACCACGATCGTTCCGTCGTAAATTTCCGGGATCTCCATCT
>CAZTHE010000055.1:0-8502 GCA_964613495.1 uncultured Acidobacteriota bacterium
GAGCCAGTCGCGCAGCTTGTACTTGACGGCGGAGCGCCCGATGCCCCTGCGGACCAGCCACTCGATGATGTTCGTTTTCGCCTGCGGCGTGCCCAGGCCGTTCAGCGATATTTCCGCGTTTTCCGACTGCATGCCGGTCCCGTCGTCGACGTACGCCTCCGGCAACTCGCCGATGCACCGCGCGTACGAGTCCGCCGTGAGAGCCTCGCCGGAGGCTTCCGCCCGCCTGTCCCCGGCGGCGCGCAGCCACTCCGGCGGCGGCAGGACCACGGCGCGCACCGGGAGGCCGAAAGCGCGCGCGAATTCGAGGTCGCGCTGGTCGTGTCCCGGGACGGCCATGATGGCCCCGGTCCCGTAGCTGATCAGCACGTAGTCGGCGATCCAGACGGGGATCTTTTCCCCCGTGACCGGGTTGACGGCGCAGCCTCCGGTGAAGACGCCGCTCTTCTCGCCCCGGCCGGCGATGCGGTCCTCTTCGCTGGTCGCCGCGACGCGCTGCCTGTAGGCCTCGACCCGTTCCCGGTTTTCGTCCGCCGTGAGCCGGTCCACCAGCGGGTGCTCCGGCGCCAGGACCATGTAGGTGGCGCCGAACAGCGTGTCCGGCCGCGTCGTGTATATGCGGATCGCCTCGTGTCCGGCGTCGGCCGGAAACCGCGATTGGGCCCGCGCCGCCATCCAGCCCTCGAACCCGGCGGCCTCCCCGATGAAGAAATCGACTTCCGCCCCTTCGCTCCTCCCGACCCAGTTCTTCTGCATCTCCTTGATCGGTTCGGGCCAATCGAGCGATTCCAGGTCTTCGACGAGGCGGTCGGCGTAATCCGTGATGCGCAGCATCCACTGCCGCAGCGGGACCCGCTGGACGGGATGGTTGCCGCGCTCGGAGCGGCCGTTGATCACCTCTTCGTCCGCGAGGACGGTGCCCAGGGCCGCGCACCAGTTCACCGGAGACTCGGCCTGGTAGGCCAGGCGGAACGAGTCCCGGTACAGGCGGACGGCGCGTTCCCCCCCGGCGCGCACCGCGTCGGGGATGGGCAGCTCCGAAATCGGGCGTCCCTTGCCCTTCCGCCGCTTTCCGGCCGCGTCCGTCCACTCGCAGGCGCGGTCGAACCAGGTGTCGAAGAGCGTGAGGAAGATCCATTGCGTCCACCGCATGTAGCCGGGGTCGGTCGTGGCAAACTCCCGGCTCCAGTCGTAGCTGAAGCCCAACCGCCTGATCTGGCGCCGGATGTTCGCGATGTTGCGCTCGGTCGTGACCCTGGGGTGCGTCCCGGTCTCGATCGCGTACTGCTCGGCGGGAAGGCCGAACGCGTCATACCCCATCGGGTGCAGGACGTTGTACCCGCGCATGCGCTGGAAGCGGCAGTACATGTCCGTCGCGCTGTAGCCTTCCGGGTGGCCGACGTGCAGGCCCTCGCCGGACGGGTACGGGAACATGTCCAGAACGTAAAGCTTTTTCCTGTCGCCGATATCCGGCGCCCGGAAGGTCTGGTTCTTTTCCCAATATTCCTGCCATTTTGCCTCTAAGGCCTGCGCATCATACGAAGGCATGTGGTTCTTCCTCCATCAAAACGAGAGAGCATAGCAGACTCCGGCACGAATGGGATTCGGATTCCAGATTCCAGATTCCGGATTCCGGATAGGGACCGGGGCGCGGTCAAAGTGCGGACGGCACGATCGGGGATCCGCCGGAAAAAGTCCGGACGTCCTCGACGGTCCTGCCGGCCGGATGCCCGCGGGCCGTCAATCGATGCGTCCCGCCGCGCTGTATGGCGCTGTGGGGATTTGTGACCCGTTGTCCGGCTCTGCGGTAACGACGACGGCCGTAGCCCCTTCGGCTTCCTTCGGCACCGCAAATTTCATGAAGAAACGCCCGGCGGCATCGGTTTTGATCAATCCAACGGGGACCTTCTTCGTAGGCGAGAAGAACCAGAGCTGGTAGACCTTTCCCTGCGGTACGGCGACGAACGATCCCATGGCCAGGCACTCCCCCTGCCCGGTGTCCCACAGGACCGCCCCGACGTTCGATGGGGTCGCGGCCTGTCCGATCAGGCGAGCGATGCGCGCCCCGGGGCTGTTGACGATGACCCATATCTGTTCGAGTCCCTCGACCTTTTCCTTCTGTGCCGCGATTTCGGATTTCAGCTCCTCCCTGTCCGTCCGGTCGGCCGCCAGGCGCACCTCGGCCTGGTGCAGAGCGTCTTTCGCCGAGCTATAGAAGTATGCGGCGGCGCCGGCCGCCGCGACGAGGGCGATCCCCAGAATCCACGGGAGCAGATGCCGCCGCTTCGGTTCGGGTCTGGGGGTGAACATGGAGGAACCGGCGGCAAACAAAGGCTTTTCCTTGGGCGCCGGGGCTCTTTCCTCCGGACGCGCCTCCGGAACCGGTTTCGCGGGCGCGCCTTCGCGCTCCACGCGCGCCAGCAGCAGGTCGCGCAGGTATTCCGGGGCCTGCACCTCTTCCGCGGCGAATCCCATCTGGGCCAGCGTGCGCTGGAACCTCCGGCGTTCTTCTTCGCACGCGGCGCACCCCTCCTGGATATGGATCTCGAAGCTGCGCGCCTCGTGCTGCGTAAGAGATCCCAGGACATACAGGGCCGCAAGTTCGCGTATCTCTTCGGTGGCTCGCTCGTGTTTCACTGGCTCTCCTCCGTCCGGCTTCCCGCCTGGGCCCTGGGTTCCGCGGCCGGCCGCATCAGGTCACTCAATTTGTTCAGGCCGAGCCGGGCGTGGGTCTTGACCGCCCCGACCGGCTTCCCGATCTGCACGGCGATCTCGTTGCAGCTCAGGCCCGAGTAATACGCCCACCCCAGGATCTCCTGCTGGGCGGGGACCAGCGACCCGAGCGCGCGGCGGGCGAGCTCCTGCGCGTCGGGGGCCACCGTCATCGCCGGGTCGAGGTTGCGCGCCTGGAACGCCGACTTCCGCTTCAGCTGCTTGTTCCAGTGCAACCGGGCGATCGCCCGCGTCCTCGCGACCGTCGTCATCCATTCGAGCGGCGAGAGAACCGTGTCGCGCGCAGCGGATTCCTTCCAGATGGTCGTGTACACGTCGAGCAGCGCCTCTTCCGCGGATGTCCTGTCTCCCAGGATCCGCAGGATCAGGCCGTAGAGCAGACGGCTGGTCCTGTCGTACAAGGAGAGCAGCGCGGCGTGGTCTCCCCCCTCGATCCTGCCGAGGAGTTCCATGACCTGCTCGTTGCTTAGGGAAATTTCCTGGGAAGCCTGGTTTGTCTGGTCCACTATCGTCCCCGAATCGCAATCCTGGTTAGCGTCGATGCGCCGCCGCGTCCGGCCGCCGTGGCGTTCCGGACGGCCCGCGCCGGGACGGCGGGACGGCGGGCGCGCAAATTCACGGCACTCATATTACACCATGTGTCCCCGATTCGATGGCGCAGAAGAAAAAAAAGTGGCTCAGATGAAGGTTGAAACCCGGGGGCGGCATCCTGCATAGTCACATGCATGGCTAAGATACAGTTTCTGGGTGCGGCCGGGACGGTCAGCGGTTCGAAATTTCTGGTCGATACCGGAGACACGCGTTTTCTCGTGGACTGCGGCATGTTTCAGGGAGCCAAGAAGCTCCGCCTGTTGAACTGGGAGCCTCCCTTGGTCCCCCCCGCGTCCATCGGTCACGTCTTCCTGACGCACGCCCATATCGACCATTCCGGCATGCTGCCGGTCCTCGTGCGGGAGGGTTTCGAGGGAAGGATCCTGACGACCCCGGTGACGGCCGAACTGAGCGAAATCAGCCTCCTGGACGCGGCGCACCTGCAGGAGGAAGACGCGCGCTTCGCGAACAAGATGAAATTCAGCAAGCACGAACCGGCATTGCCGCTCTACACCACCGAAGACGCCGAGCGGGTGCTGCCGCGCCTCGAGCCGGTCGATTACGACGAGACCACGACGCTGGACGACGGGACCCGGGTCCGGTTCACGGACGCCGGGCACATCCTGGGATCCGCGATCGTGGAGGCCGAGGTGCCGTGCGGCGGCAGGCCGGTGCGCATGGCTTTCTCGGGCGACCTGGGCCGCTATGACGCGCTCATCCTGCGCGATCCTGCGCCGGTCGAATACGCCGACTATCTCGTGGTCGAATCGACCTATGGCGCCTACCGGCATCCCCCGGAAGATCCGGCCGAGGCGCTGGCGTCCGTCATCAACGAGACCGCCCGGCGCGGCGGCATGCTCATCATCCCGGCCTTCGCCGTCGGCCGCACGCAGACGATCCTCTACCTGCTGCGAGACATGCGGCTGCGCGGGGTAATACCCGACCTGCCTGTTTTCGTGGACAGCCCGATGGCGCAGCGCGTCACCGACGTTTTCTGCCGCCACATCGATGTCTTCGACGATGAGGCGCAGGCCGTCTACCGGGAAACCGGTAAGTGCCCGCTCCTGTCGCCGAGCCTCCGGTTCGCTCACTCGAAAGAAGAGTCGCAGAAGCTCAACGACATGCGGTATCCCGCCATCATCGTTTCCGCGAGCGGGATGGCCACGGGCGGACGCGTCCTGCACCACCTGAAATTCCGGCTGCCCGATCCGCGCAACACCATCCTGTTCGTCGGATTCCAGGTGAACGGCACGCGCGGGCAGCTGTTGCGCGACGGCGCGCGCCAGATCAAGATTCACGGCGAGATGGTCCCCGTCCGGGCGCAGATCCGGAACATCGAGGTGTTTTCGGGACACGCGGACTCCACGGAGATCCTGCGCTGGCTGCGCAGGTTCAAGGAGCCTCCGCGGATGACGTTCATCGTCCATGGCGAGGACGAGGCCAGGAGAGCGCTGGCCGCGGAGATCGACCGGTCTCTCGGCTGGAAGACGCAGATCCCGGACTACCTGGACGCCTATCCTCTCGAGTAGCGGGGCGCGCCCGGCGGCGCCCGTTCCCGGAGAATTATGAGACCTGTTCGATTCATTCACACATCCGACGTGCACCTGGATACCAGTTTCTCCGGTTCCGGACTCCCCTCGAGGCTCGGCGACCGGAAGCGGGAAGCCATCCGGGGGACTTTCCGGCGCATCCTGGAGGACGCGCGCGGCGCCGCCGTCGATTTCGTGCTCGTCGCGGGCGATCTCTTCGAGCTGGAGCGGGTCACGCCGGACACGTTCGAGTTCCTGAAGCGGCAATTCGAAAGCCTGGAAGGGATCCGGGTGTTCCTGGCTCCCGGCAACCACGATCCGTGCGCCCCCGGATCGCCCTACCGGGAAGAGGGGTGGCCGCCGAACGTCCACATCTTCGATGCCGAAGATTTCCGGTCCGTCGCGCTTGCGGACCTCGGCGTCCGCATCACGGGGTTCGGTTTCACGCGCAGCCGGATGGACGCGCGCCACTTCCGGACCCTGCCCGTCCTGCCGGCCGACCTTTGCAACATCGTCGTGTCCCACGGTTCGGACCTCACGCGCGTCCCTGCCGGGAAATCGATGCACGGCCCCTTCACGATCGACGATATCGCCGGCAAGAACGTCCGCTACTGCGCCCTCGGGCACTATCACCGGCAGCACCGCATCGCGGATGCCCCCGACGGGACGGATGCCTGGTATCCGGGCATCCCGGAGGGCCGCGGGTGGGACGAAGAAGGGGTCTGCGGCTACCTGTTCGTGGAAATCGACGACGGCGGCGTCCGCGTGGAGAGCAGGCCGTGCAGCCGGTACGACCTGGGCACCGTCACGATCCGCTGCGACGCCTTTTCCACGCGGGAGCAGATCGTCGACGCCGTCCTGGAGCTCCGCGGCACGCTGCTGACTCCCGACGCGATCCTCCGGGTGCGGCTCGAGGGAGCCCTGGATCCGCGGCTCGACCTCTCGATCGCGGAGCTGGAGGAAAGGCTGGCCGGAGAAGCGCTGTACATCTCGTGGGAGAACCGGACGCACCCGGCGCTGGATTTCGAGTCGATCGCGCGGGAGAAGACGCTGCGCGGGCGCTTCGTCCGCGTGCTGAACGAACGGATCGCGGAAGCGGCGGAAGCGGACCGCGGCGCGCTGGAACGGGCGAGGTTGTATGGCGTCGAGGCGCTCGGCGGCCGGGAGGTGAGGCTCCGATGATATTTCTGCGCAGCCATGTCCTCGGCTTCGGCCGGCTCCGCGACTTCAGGCTGGAGTTCGGGAGCGGAACGAACCTCGTATTCGCCGAGAACGAAGGCGGGAAGTCCACGCTGCAGCGCTTCCTGGTCGGGCTGCTTTACGGGCAGCTGCGCTCCGATCTGCGCGCGCAGCGCAGGAGCGAACCCTGGGTGGACCAATACAGGCCCTGGTCGGGGCCCGACTACGGGGGCGTCCTCTGGTGCCGGCTTGCCGACGGGCGCGATATCGAGATGCGCCGCTCCTTCGGCAGGGAGGAGACGCGCGTGGAACTGCGCGCCGCCACGGGCGAGGACATCACGGGCCGGTACGAGCAGATGCGGAACGGCGAAGTGCTCTTCGCGCAGCGGCACCTGGGCCTTCCCAAGGAGCTGTTCGAGTCCGTGGGCATGATCCGCGAAAACGGCGCGGCCGAACTGAACGGCCGCGAGACCGTCCGCGACCGCATCGCAAACCTGGCCCAGTCGGGCGACGAGGAGCTGTCCGTCCGGCGGAGCCTGTCCAGGCTGCAGGAGAAACTCGACTCCCTCGGGTCCGAACGGGCGCCGACGAAACCCTACCGGCAGGCGATGGAGCGGGTGCTCGGGCTTCAGGCCGAGGCCAAAGCCCTGGAGGAGCGGCGCGCCCGGTTCCAGTCCTGGATCGAGGACCGCAACCGGATCGCCGGAGAGATCGCCCGGCTGGAACGGGAGCTGGCCGTTCGCCGCCGCGAGCTGCTTGCCGCCCGCCGCCGCGAGGCCGCGTCGCGCGTCCGGTCGCTGGAGGAAATCGACGGCGACCTGAAATCGCTGGGAAACGCGGCCGAATCCCTGCGCGCCCGGGCCGACTTCCCGGCGGCGAACCTGGAGGAGCTCAACCGGCTGGTCGGGGCGCGGGACAGCCTCGCGCGGCTCCTCGGCGAAATCCGGGGCGCAAAGGCCGCCGCTCTCGAACGCCTCGCGGCCGCCGAGAAAGAGAGGCAGGAACTCGCGTCGTACGCCCCGCTCGCGTCCGGCTCCGAGGGCGAGCGGATCACCGAATGGTTCGTCGGGTACCTCAGCCTCTCGCTGCAGGGGGAAGGGTTGCAGAAAAGCATGCTCCGCCTCCGGAACGAAGCCGGCGCGCTCTCCAAACGCCTGGAGGGATTGCGCCCGCCGCTGGCCGACCCGGACGCGGACTGGCAGCGTGCCGCGCGCGAGGCCGCGGAGGACGAGCAGGCGGCCGCGCGGGGCTCCGCGATCGTGGCCGAGGGCATCGCGCGCGAGAAATCGGCCGCGGAAGCGGCCGGAGGCGCCGTGCTGCTGCGGCGCTTCCTGGCAGTCGTGGCGATTGCCGGCGCCGCCGCCTCGATCGCGTCGCCGTGGATCCCCCGGCTGGGCTTCCTGTCTCCAGAAATGAGACTCGGCCTCGGGATCGCCCTGCTTACGGCCGCCGCCGGTCTGTTCCTGGCCGCCGCCCGGTCCGCGAAAGCCCGTGAGTCCGCAAGACAGGCTCTGCGGAAACTCGAAGCAGATCTCGCCGGCATCCGGGACGAGGGGGGGAAGAAGCGCGCCCTGCTGAACGCCGCGATGACGGGTTCGGGATTCCAGACGATCGAGGAATTTCTTGCCGCGGCGAATCAGGCGGGACAGGATCGCCGGAAACTGGATGAGGTGCGCTCCCGTATTCTGGAGGCGGAGGACCAGCGTCACAAGATCGACGCCCAGTCGGCCGGGCTGTACGGACTGCTGAAGGAAAATTTGGCCCGCGTGGGCCTTTCCTGTTCGCCCGGAAGCCTGAAGTTCCAGGTCGACGCAGTGCGGGGCAACCTGCGCCGCTTCCGCGAACTGGATGCGCGCTACCGGCAGTGCGCCGAAAAGGCCGAGGCGCAGCAGGCCAGGGAGGCCGAACTGGCGGATGCGTATGAGATGAAGTGCGCGCGCATCCGGCTGCTCCTCGAAGAAGCCGGCGTCGACACGCCGGAAGCGTTCCACGCGGAGTGTGTCAAGCGGCAGAAGCTGCTCGAGCTGCGCGACAGGGAAGAGTCGCGCATAAGGGAATTCCGGCGCCTGTCCGAAGGCAGGAGCCTGGAGCAGTGGCGGGAGCGGCTCCGGGAGTTGACAGGGGCGGAGGAGGTTCCCGTTCCGCCCGGCCGGGCGGCGGATGATGCGGCCGTCGAAGCGGCGGGCACCCCGCTGCTGCCCTACCAGCCGGCGGCGGCGGAAGCGGAGGAGCAGGAGGAGCGGGTCTCCGGGAAACTCTCATCGGCGCGCGAGGAATTTGCCCGGGTCGTCGAACGCATCGCCCAGGCCTTCCAGAGCTATCGGGCCGCCTCGCAGATCGAGGAGGATCTTGCCCAGGCCGGGCAGCGGTTGCGCGAGATCGAAACGAACCGCCGGGCTCTCGGCATCGCGCTGGAGACGATCGAGTCCCTCTCGCGGCAGCAGCAGGAGGTGCTGGCGCCGCAGTTGAA
>CAZTHE010000055.1:8512-26123 GCA_964613495.1 uncultured Acidobacteriota bacterium
CGGCGGTGGAGCAGCGCTTCCTGCGCCTCTGCCGGCGGCGCTACGAGGAAGTCCGGATAGACCCCGATTTCCGGGTGTGGCTGCGGGAAAGCGGGACCGGAGAACTCCGTTCCGCGGAAAGCCTGAGCCGCGGCACGCAGGACCAGGTGTATTTCGCGATGCGCTTCGGCATCCTGGACCTGGTGTCCAACCCGGAAGAGCCGTGCCCGAGCCTGCTCGACGAGCCGTTTGCCGCCTATGACCGCATCCGCATGGCCGAGGCGTTCGAGGTCCTAGCCGAAGAAGCGTCGCGCCGCCAGCTGATCCTGTTCACCTGCAGGGAAGACCTGCTGGAGCTGGCGGCAGGCCGCGGCGCACGCATCCTCCGCCTCCCCGAATAGGCGCGAAAAGCACTGCCGCGAATTCCATTCGTGGAATTCGTGGCGAGGCTTTCCGGCGCTAGGACTTTGTTTCGCGGGGCGAGGCGCGCACCGCGCGGTCGTACGCCCAGGAGCGTATGTGGTCCACCTGCTCGCGCATGGTCTTCGACAGGGGGATGATGCCGAGGGCCGCCCGGTGCAGGTCTTCGAAGCGGAGAGGCTTGTCCTGCAGGCGCACCTGCGTCAGCGCGGCCACGACGCACTGCTCGATTTCGGCCCCGGACCACCCCTGGGTGATTTTCTTCAGCCGGTGCAGTTCGAGCGCCTCCGGATCGATCCCGCGCTTGCGCAGGTGGATCCGGAACACCTCGATGCGTTCCTCTTCGCCGGGGAGGTCGACGAAGAAGACCTCGTCGAAACGGCCCTTCCGGATCATTTCCGCCGGGAGCAGGTCGATGCGGTTGGCGGTGGCCGCGACGAACAGGCCGCGCGCCTTTTCCTGCATCCAGGTCAGGAAGAATGCGAAGATGCGCCCGAGGCTGGTGCCGCTCTCCGCACTGTTTGTCGATAGCCCCATCTCGATCTCGTCGAACCAGACGACCGCCGGGGCGAGCGATTCGACCGTGCGGCACGCCTCGGCGAACGCGGCGTCGGGGGTGCCGTGCCTTCCGGAAAACACCTCGCTCATCTCGATGCGGTAGAGCGGAAGTCCGAAGCAGGACGCGATCGCCTTGACCGACAGGCTCTTGCCGCATCCCGACACGCCCATGACGAGGACGCCCTTCGGGACGATCTCCTCGCCGAGGCTGTCGCGCTCCAGGAAAAGCTTTTTTCGCTCGAGCAGCCACGCCTTCATGGTTTCGAGCCCGCCGACGTGCTCCAGGTGCGTGGCGTCCGCTACGTGACGGACGATTCCCGTGCGGTTCACGATCAGCCTTTTTTCGTCGAGGAGGGCGGACAGGGCGCCGGTGTCCAGGGCGCCGGCGACGGCGAGCGATCGGCGCAACGCGTGGCGCGCCTCGTCCAGGGTCAGTCCCTGCAGCGCGCGGGCCATGGCGTCGAGCGCCGGGCCGCTCGAGTCCACCGCCGCGCCCCGGCGTGCCATGGAATCGGTTTCGACGCGCAGGAAGCCGGCCATCTCCTCGAAATCCGGCGTCTGCAGTTCGACCAGGGCGGCCTGCCGGCTCAGTTCCTCCGGGACGGCGGGCAGCGGCGACGTGATCACGACGAACTTGCCGGTGTCGAGGCACTCCGCGTACAGGTCGCGCAGGCGCCGCCGGACGGCGGCGTCGTCGACCACGAAGGGATGGAAATCGCGGAGCTGGAAGATTCCCCCTTCCTGCTGCCCGAGGATGAAATCGAGCAGCGCCTGCGGCGCGAGCATGCAGGGCGGGCGGCCGTCGGGATGCCGGAGGCCCGCGGTCAGGGACCAGGTCCAGACGGGCGGGCGGCCGGGGAGCAGGCGGTCCGCGAGCTCCCGCAGGAGCGCGTACACGCGTCCCTCCTCGGACGTGCGGACGAAAACGAGGGGCCTGCCCCCCTGGAACATCTCTTTCAGCGCGGCGTACGCGCGGCTCTCTCCGGGATTCTCCTGCGGTTCCATGGTACGGGCATTTAAGCACGGATTCCGGCGGGGCGGCAAGGGCTTCCTCGGGCCGGCGTGCCGGACCGATAAAACTTGCAGGGCCGGCCCGGCCGGTTTAGCCTGATAGGCGTGAAAACCGCGATGCTGCGAAGATACGGGATTCCGTTGTGCGCCGGCCTGGCGCTGCTCTGCCTGGTCCGGGCGCAGCCGGACGACGACTTCCGCTCGAATTATTCCAAGCGGGAATACCACATCCCCATGCGCGACGGCAAGAAGCTGTTCACTGCGGTCTACACGCCGCGCGACGCGTCGCTTTCCTATCCCATCCTGCTGACCCGCACGCCGTACAGCGTCAGCCCGTACGGCGAGGACAACTTCCCGTTCGGCGCCGGGCCGTCGGACGAACTGGCGCGCGACGGCTTTATCTTCGCCTGCCAGGACGTCCGGGGGGCCATGATGTCCGAAGGCGATTTCGTCAACATGACCCCGCACAAGCCCGTCAAGAAGGGCCCGCGGGACGTCGACGAATCGACCGACGCCTACGACACGATCGACTGGCTGGTGAAGAACGTCCCGAACAACAACGGCAACGTGGGCATGTGGGGGATCTCCTACCCCGGCTTTTACGCGGCGGCCGGCATGATCGACGCGCACCCGGCGCTGAAGGCCGTGAGCCCGCAGGCCCCGATCGCGGACTGGTTCGTGGGCGACGACTTCCACCACAACGGCGCGTTCTACCTGGCGCACGCCTTCGGGTTTCTCTCCAACTTCGGGTACCCGCGGCCGAAGCCGACGACGCGGTTTAACCCGCTTTTCGAATTCCCCACCCCGGACGGGTATGACTTCTACCTGAAGATGGGTCCGCTGTCGGGGGCCAACGAGAAATACCTCAAGAACAAGGTCCCCTTCTGGAACGAGGTCCTGCGGCACGGCGATTACGACGAGTTCTGGCAGGCGAGAAACCTACTGCCGCACCTCAAAAACATCCGGCCCGCGGTCCTGACCGTGGGCGGCTGGTTCGACGCCGAGGACCTTTACGGGACGCTCGAGGTCTACCGGTCGGTGGAGGCGTCGAGCCCCGGCGCCTACAACGTCCTCGTGATGGGCCCCTGGTACCACGGCGCCTGGGCCCGCTCGGGCGGCGACACCTTCGGAAACCTCCGGTTCGGCAGCGACACCTCGGTGTTCTACCGAAGGGAGATCGAGTTCCCGTTCTTCGTCCACTTCCTCAAGGGAACCGGCGGGCTGGACCTGCCGGAAGCCTACGTGTTCATGACCGGGCTCAACCGGTGGGAGCGGATGGACGCCTGGCCGCCCCGCGACGCGCGCCCGGAGCGGCTGTATCTCGGCGCGGAGGAAGGGCTCTCGTGGACCCGGGAGCCGGAGGATCCGGCCGCCGCCTACGATGAATACATAAGCGATCCCGCCAGGCCGGTCCCCTACACCACCGAAATCACCACCGCCATGACGCGGGAGCACATGGTCGACGACCAGCGGTTCGCGTCCCGCCGTCCCGACGTGCTGACCTATGCGACCGAGACGCTGAAGCGCGACATCACGATCGCGGGCCCCGTGTCCCCGCACCTGAGCGTCTCCACGTCGGGCACCGATGCCGATTTCATCGTGAAGCTCATCGACGTGCATCCCGACGACTCGCCCGAGCTGATGGTGTCGCGGGAGAATATCCGTATGGGAGGTTTCCAGCAGCTGGTGCGCGCGGAGCCTTTCCGGGGAAAATACCGCAACAGTTTTTCGAATCCGGAGCCGTTCGTGCCGGGAGAGGTCGCGGTTCTCGAATTCGGCATGCCCGACGTTTTCCACACGTTCCGCAAGGGACACCGGATCATGGTGCAGATCCAGAGCAGCTGGTTTCCGCTGATCGACCGGAATCCGCAGCAGTTTCTGGATATTTACCGCGCGAAACCGGCCGACTTCATCAAGGCCACCCACCGGATCCACCGCTCCCGGCTGCACCCGTCCTACCTCACGATCCACAAGCTCGATTAGAGTCGAGATTCCGGATTCCAGATTCCGGATTCCAGATGGCGTATCGCCAGGGGATCTCAAAGAATCCTTCGTTGGAGGCCAACACACTCCTGCACAAATCGGTGATCCTCGATCTTATCTGGAATCCGGAATCTGGAATCCGGAATTAATGCAAATACGCGAGGATAGTGGCGCAGAGGCCGCGGACGGACCCGAACGTGTCGTTGACGGCGCTGGCTTCGTAGCCGCTGTGCACCATGCAGTCGGCGCAATGCGGGTTTCCGGACCCGGTGCCGTAGCGGCCCCAGTCGGTCTTTTCGAGGAGTTCGGCGAAGGTGGGATAATAGCCGTCCTGGAGCAGGTAGCAGGGCTTCTGCCAGCCGAGCGGGCTGTAGCCGGGCATTCCCCAGGGGGTGCACGGGTAGGCGCGTCGGCCCGTCAGGAATTCCAGGAACAGCGGGCTCTGGTTGAACTTCCAGCTCTTTTTGCGGTTGGCCAGGATGGCGGCGAACAGCCGCGTCGTCTGTTCTCTTTCCAGGAAATGTTCCTGGTCCCGGGCCTTTTCGTAGGAGTATCCGGGAGACAGGGTCATTCCCTCGACGCCGAGGGCCATCATCTCGTCGAAGAAGGCGCGGACGCTCCGCGCGTCGGCGTCGTTGAACAGGGTCGTGTTGGTCGTTACGCGGAAGCCGCGTCCTACGGCCTCGCGGATCGCGGCGACGGCGATTTCGTAAACGCCTTCCCGGCCCACGGAGCGGTCGTGGAATTTTTTCTGCCCGTCGAGGTGGATGTTTATGGTGAAAAATTTGCTGGGCCGGAACAGGCCGATCTTTTCCCCGAGGACCAGGGCGTTGGTGCAGAGGTAGACGTATTTCCCCCGGGCGACCAGCCCGTCGACGATTTCGGAAATTTGGGGGTGCAGCAGGGGTTCGCCGCCGGGGATGCTCACCATCGGGGCGCCGCACTCCTCGGCGGCCCGGAAGCATTGTTCTGGCGTGAGCTCCTGCCGGAGTATCCCGGCGGGATACTGGATCTTGCCGCACCCGGAGCAGGCCAGGTTGCAGCGGAAGAGCGGTTCCAGCATGAGCACGAGGGGATAGCGTTTCCTGCCCGCGGCCTTCTGCCGCAGGATGTAGGAAGCCACCGCCCACATCTGTGAAACCGGAACGCCCATCGAAATCCCTCCAGGTTCGGAATCTTAGCGGGTCTCCGCCTTGGAGGGCCTCAGGTAGGCGCCCCAATAGCTCATGCCGACGAACACCGCCCCGCCGAGGATGTTGCCGATCGTGACCGGCAGCAGGTTTTTCCACAGGAAGTTGACCCAGTTGATCATGCCCGGGTCGATTCCGGCGATGGCGGGCAGGGAGAGTTTCTGGACGAACAGGATGCCCGTGGGGATGAAGTACATGTTCGCGACGCAGTGCTCGAATCCCAGGGCGACGAAGGCCATGACGGGGAAGAAGATGGCGAAAATCTTGCCGATTGTCTGGCGGGCGGAGAGGGCCATCCAGACGGCGAGGCAAACGAGCCAGTTGCAGCCGATGCCGCGCCAGAGCGCTTCGCCGAAGGTCAGGTTCACCTTGCTGTACGCGACCTTGATGGCGGCGACGCCCAGCGCGCCGTCGGCCGTCTTCCACAATCCGGAGTAGTAGAAGAGGAGCGTGATGAGGACGGATCCGACGAAATTGGCGGCGAACACGAGTCCCCAGCGCTTCATCATCCTGCCGAAGGAGATTTCCCTCGACATCACGCTCGAAACCATGAGGTTGTTGCCCGTGAAGAGTTCCGCGCCCGCGATGACGACGAGCATCAGGCCGACGCTGAAGACCGCGCCGCTGACCAGGCGGGTCAGTCCGGTGCCTATTTTGGCCGCGGCGTCGAATGTGGCTGTCGTTGAGAGGATGCCGCCGAAACCGATGTAGGCGCCGCCGAGGATGCCCAGGACGAAGACAGACAGCCACGGCGAGGTGGCTTTCGCCACGCCGACGGTCTGGGCGACCGTTTCGGCGATGTTCTTCGGCGCCTTGTCCTCGATCGTCGGCATGGGGAATTGCCAGGACTTCATCATCTTTTCGAAGCGCCCGACGGCCTTTTTCTCTTCGGTGACCTTCCTGCGCACGGCCCTCTTGACGACTTCGGCAATTTCCTCGGGTTTGAAGGGCTTGGGGACGTAGTCCATGGCGCCGCGCTTCATGGCCTCGGTCGCGCGTCCCACGGAGGGGTGCCCGCTGATCATGACCAGGGCGGAGTTCGGCGACCGCTTGTCGATTTCCTCGACCACGTCCATTCCGTCGAAGCCCGGCATCATCCAGTCCACGAGGACTACGTCGAAGGATTTTTCCGTGACGAGTTTGAGGCCATCCTGCGGATTGGGCGTCGTGACGACCTCGAAATCCTCCTTTTCGAATATTCTCCGGCAGGATTTCAGCACGATCTCGTCGTCGTCGATGATCAGCATTTTTTCGGCCATGGTCTTCTCTCCATCGATAGTCGCATGCCGGTCGTCCGGCGGGAGCCTTAATCCGCATTATTCATGAAGCTTCTGCTGCGGCGGCGGATCCGGGCATGTCTGCGTTGCGCTCGGTCGGATTCCTCGACGTACTGCCGAGTACGCCTCCCGAATCCTCCCTTCGCGCGCCTTGCAGCCGCGCCCGTCTGCACCGCCTCGCGACGAACCATCATGAATAATGCGGATTAAATCTTAATGTGCCGGGCGGCGTTCTTCCAGTCCTATGTGCCGGAAGCCCGGTGCGGCGCCTGCCGCACCAGGCGCACGAGTTCGTCCGGCCGAAACGGCTTCGGGATGAATCGGGTCGCCCCGGCGCTCATGGCTTCCGCGACCGTGTCCGGAGCGGGATGAGGGCTCACGACGACGACGGGGCCACGGGGAGGCTTCCCGCGGATCTCCTTCACGAAGAACACGCCGCCGTGGCGCGGCATCTTCACGGCGGCCGGCGGGAGGCCGGCACGGTTCCCTTGGGCGGTTTCCCGCGCCTCGTCCCCGCTCCCGGAGGTGGTGACATCGAATCCCTCCGCTTCCGGGATGCGCCGGCAACGGACCGGATGGGGCGGTGCCGGGCGGATGGATCGCCGGTTTCGGGGTTTTGTTTTGAGGGGCTTGCCGTTACAATCTGAACCGGGGCAAGAGATGACTGCGGCCGGTATCTGACAGGAAGGAGGAGACATGAGGGCAAGCGCAGGCGGTCCTGAAGCAATTCTTGGTTTGGCCCAGGGCTTTATGGAGTCCAGGATCTTCCAGACGGCGGCGGAGCTTGACCTTTTTACGATCCTGGACCAGACTCCGCTTTCGGCCGTCGAAGTCGCGCAGAGAATCGACGGGAATGCCCGCTCGGCGGCCGTCCTTCTCGACGCGCTGGCATCCATGGGGCTCCTGGAAAAACGGGCCCAGTCCTATCGGTGCGACCCGCCTGTTTCCGTCATGCTCTCCGCACGGTCCCCCCGGTCCATCCTCCCCATCGTCCTTCATATGGCGTCGCTGTGGAGGCGCTGGTCCCGCCTCACGGATGTCGTCAAGGGAATCAGTCCCGCAGACGACGAATTCGATTTCTCGCGCAGCGACGGCGAACTGGAAGCGTTCATCGGCGCCATGCATTCCATCGGCGCGTCCATGGCCCATCGGATCGCGGCGGCGGTCGATCCCGGCGCCGCCCGCTCCCTGCTCGATATCGGCGGCGGATCGGGCACCTACACCATCGCCTTTCTGCGCGCAGCCCCCGCGATGCGCGCCACGCTGTTCGACCTGCCCGCCGTCATCGGCATGGCCCGCGACCGCCTGAAAGAGGAGGGATTGCTGGATCGCGCGACTCTGGTGGCCGGAAACTATCACCTGCAGGAGCTTCCCGCGGGACACGACCTGGCGCTGCTCTCCGCGATCATTCACTCGAACAGCCCGGAAGAAAACCTGGAGCTCTACCGCAAGATATTCCGATCCCTCGACCCGGGCGGCCGCATACTGATCCGCGACCACGTCATGAATCCCGACCGGACGCAGCCGCGGGACGGGGCCCTGTTCGCCGTCAACATGCTGGTGGGGACGCCGGGCGGCGGCACCTACACCTACGAGGAAATCCAGGCGGGGCTTCGCCAGGCGGGTTTCGACAGAATCCGCTTCCTGGCGCGGGGCGATCACATGGACGCCGTCGTCGAAGCCTTCAAGCCGTGAGCCCCGCGCCGCCGCCGCCCCGCGCCTGCGGTCCCGCCCTCCACAGCCCGCAATTCGGATCCGTTTGCCGGGACCCTGTGCTATAGTGTCGCCCATACGCTGCTGGACTCACTCCGGCCTGATCACCACAGGGGGCTGTTCCAGTGACCTGAAAAGAAAATTCTTATGACGGAGAGACTGTCATGGCGAAATCAAAATCGAAATATGGAAAGTATTTCATTACGGAACCCATCGAGATCGGACCCATGCTCCACATCTGCGGCGAGAAGGGGTGCGCCGGGGCCGCCTTCCGCGGGTTCCCCATCGAAATGCAACTGCTCTGCCTCAGCAAGCCCGGCGTCATGATCCACCAGCCGCATGCGCACGAAGTGGACGAGCTCTTTTTCATCTTCGGCGGGAATCCCCATAACTATTTTGAATTCGGCGCCGAAATCGAAATCATGATGGGGGCGGAACAGGAACGCCACATCGTGGACAAGACCACGATCATCTACATCCCCAAGGGCGTCATTCATTGCCCCATCACCACCCTGAAGGTGGACAAGCCCGTGCAGTGGATGCATATCCTGTTCCAGGGCAGGTATAAGATGGCAAGAGGGGCCGATGCGTCCACGCATCCGAAGCACAGCGACCGGCATCCCTATCCCAGGAAGGACATCCCGAAGCTGCGTAAAGGAATCACCGAGGGCATTCTCGGCAAGGGAAAAGTCGCCCAGCGCACCTAAAAGATTCCCGGCGGCCGGGGTGCGACGGTCCGCCGCCGCGCCCCGGCCGTTTATCTCAGGAAGTCCACTGCCCCTGCCCGGATTTCCGCCGCCGCCGGCATCCGTTTCGACTGCATCCGCTGAAGGATCGCGGCCATCTGCTTGTCGCGTTTGCACCCGGCTGCCGCCACCACTTCGCCGCCCCTTGCGTAAAATGCGACAAAATTCCTGGACGCGACGTCCCCGGAATAAATGATCTCGTCCCACCCCCGCGTGTGCCCCACGTAACGGATGCCCAGGTTCGCCTGCTTGGTCCAGAAAAAGGGAACGTTCGCGTTCGGCGAGGGTTTCCCGGCCATGTTCCGCGCCGCATCGCGCCCCTGCTGCTGGGCATAGCGCCAGTGTTCGATCCGGAAGCTTTCGCCGCTTCGCCAGTCGGGGACACCCGCGATGTCGCCCGCCGCGTAAACGTCTTCGGCCACCCGGAAACAGGCGTCCGTTTTCAGGCCGCCGTCCGCCTCTCGCTGCAAATCCTTGAAAATTCCCGTATTGGGCGCCACGCCGACGCCGACGACCACCAGGTCCGCTTCGAGCGTGTTCCCGTTTTTGAGCACCACCCGCCGGACCGCTTCCTCTCCCTCGAACCTCTCGACCGTAGTGCCCAGCTGGAATGCCACGCCGGTCTCTTCATGCGCTTCCCGGAGCATTTTCCCGATCTCCGGCCCCAGGATGCGCTCGAAAGGCACCGCCTCCGGCGCGACGACCGTGACCTCGAGCCCGCGCCTCCTCAGGCTCGACGCCGATTCCATCCCGATGAAGCTCGCCCCGACAACGACCACCCGGGACGCCGTAGCGCAGGCTTTTATGACAGCCCTGGAGTCGTCGAAGCTCCTGAGGGTAAATATGTTAGCGAGCGTTTCCCCGGGCACGCCCAGTTTTCGGGCGACGCCACCCGTAGCCAGCAAAAGCCTGTCGTACCCGATGGCTTCCCCGGACTCGAAAACCACCGTCTTAAGGCGGGTGTCCACGTTTGCGGCGCGTTTGCCGAGCATCAGGTCGATGCCGCGGCCCTGGTAAAATTTCTCCGACCGCAGCGGCATCCAGGCTTCCTTCGCTTCCCCCTGAAGGTAGTCCTTGTCCAGGTTGGGGCGGTCGTAGGGCAGGTCCGCCTCATCGGAGATCATCAGGATCTTTCCCTGGAAGCCGCACTCGCGCAGCGACTGGGCCGCCGAATTCCCGGCCGCTCCCGCTCCCAGAATGACGAATGTCCTCGGATCGCGTGCCGGGTCGGGCGCGACCATGTCCGGGATTCTCATCCTGCCGATTTTTTCCGGGAGCCGGACGACGATGTCGTCGCCGCGGAGCTGGACCTCGAACCGGGGCAGCGCATTGAGCGCCGGAGGCTCCTTCAGGTCCCCGGTCCTGGCGCAGAAGCACGCCTGGTGCGACGGGCAGACGATCGTCCCGCCGCTCAGGATCCCGTTTTCCAGGCGGGCGCTGTAATGCGTGCAGGCTGCGCCCAGCGCCGAAATCTCGCCGTCGACCCGGGTCAACAAAATGTCTCCCCCTTCGACCGCCACCTGCTTCATGGTCCCGTCCGCCAGCTCGCTTGCCTTCGCAACCACAACCTCTTTGTATTCCATGATCAGCGCTCCTTTGATCCCCCGTCCGGATGTTCCAGAAATTCGGCTACCTCCCTCCACCATGGAGAGTCCGGCATCAGATCCAGTGTATTGTGCCCGGCCTGCGGCTGCATCCAGAGCCTTTTGCGGCCGCGGAATTCCCGGTACAGCCGTTCTCCCAGGCCGCCTTTCATAACCTCGTCGCGCCCCGCGACGAGGAACGCCACCGGGCCCGGATAGGACTTCAAGTATTCGCGCACGTCGTGGCGCTCGCGCAGCATCCGGCGCACGGGGAATATCGGGTAATGGCGCGCCGCCACATCCGCGAGAGAGGTCAGCGGGGTCACGAGGAAAAGGCCCGCGACCGAATCCGGGCTCTCGGCCGCCAGCCGCGAGGCGAAACTGCTCCCGAGCGACTCCCCCGCGAGATACGCCGGGCTTGGATCTTCAAGCAGGAGTTCCTGCAACGCCCGCCGCGCTTCCGCCGCGATGTTTTCCTCGTTCCTCGGCCCGGGACGCGCGCCGTATCCCGGATACTCGAACAGATAGACGTCCCACCCCAATGCGCCGTCCGGAACGCCCCGGAAGCCGAATATATAATAGATGCGGTGCAGCGCGTAGCCGGCGTTTCCGTGAAAGACCACCACCCGGCCGCGGGGCCGGGGCGATTCCCCGGGAAGCCGGCTCCGCCACCCGATCAGCCTGTTGTCCCGGTCGCGCCATTGAAACAGCCCGTTCCTTTCGGCTTCGCGCAGCAGGTCGAGTTCGTCGGCCCGCCCCGGGAAATAGATAAAATGCCGCTGCAGCAGCGCCAGCAGCACGACGAGTCCCAGGTAGATCAGCGCGAACCGTGACGCGATCCTCCAGATCCAGCCCTGCCAGGTCCTTTGCATTCGAGTGTTTCCCCGAGCCGATAGATCAGAATTCTAGCATCCCCGGCCCCCTGTTTCCCAGTCGCCCGTGCCGCGCATAAAAGTCCCGCCCTCGAATTTTTGCCGTGAACCGTTTTGTGAGCGGCGGCATCCAATCAAAAAAAGGGAAAGAGCCGAAAAGCAGGAAGACGGCGGGAGACGATCACGAGACGGCCCCGCGCCGGGAGTTGCGGCTTTTTTCGATCCGGAGACGGACGGCTCCATGATGCGAAGACGGACGGCGGCGTTCGAAGCCCCGGGATTTCCCCTCCGCATCCCGCGCCGGGACCCCGAACACCGGTTCATTCTCCTGGGATAGAAAACGGCGAAGAGAGGCCCCCTACCTCTCTTCGCCGCTCTTTCCCAAGCCAATATCCGGAATCTGGAATCTGGAATCCACTATTTGTGCATCAGCCTTGTGCCGAGCTGATCAGGCGGGTGATGCCTATGGGCGTCGAGGTAAAGACAATTCCAAACCTGCCGCGTCTGCCGTGATCGGACATGACCCAGGTGCCGCGGACGACCCTGCCGTCCAGGACCAGGGGCTTCTGGCCGCCCGGCGGGTCCAGCGTAATGCGGATGGTGGCGCCGTTGGGGGGCAGGAAGGCCGCTGAGAGAAATGCGCCTTTCAGGGAAAGGTCGACCATGACGGCTTCGTACGTTGCCCCTTCATAGTTAAAACTGCAGTTCTGCCGGACGATTACCCTCGAAAGCTTCCTTCTGTCCTGAGCCATGCGGCCGAGTGACGCCATGATCCCGACTCCTCCTGTCCTGCTTCTCTGATCGGAGCGGGGCGGTCCAAACATTAGGCCGGAAAAGCGCGGGACCCCCTATTGCGAGCGGACCGCGTCCTCCTTCAGCGAAGGGTGCCTGGGCGGCCTGGCGAATACGATGCAGACGAAGGACACCACGAGCAGGACCAGCAATAGCTTGAACGCGGGCATGTAGCTGCCCGTGACATCGCGGATGTAGCCCGTGACCGGGACTCCCAGGCTGCTGATGAAAGTATTGAAGGGCATCGTATACCCCATGATCTTCGGAAACTCGGTCCTGCCGAAATAGTCCGGGAAGAGGTTTCCCATGGCGATCGACTGGACTCCCTGGCTGATGCCGTAGACGATGGCGTATGTCAGGACCATCGGCATCGATTTGGCCGAGAGAAGGATGCTGAACCCGGCCATGCCCAGAAACATGGCGGACACGGCCAGGGAGTGCATATTGAACCGGAGCCCGAGGAATCCTATCCCGAGCTGGCTGATGCCCATGGCCGCGCCGAACACCCCGCCGATCAGCCCGGCCTGCGTGGGGGAGAGCCCGATGTCGAAGTAGAAATTGATCTGGTGGTTGAACAGCCCGTTCATCACGAAAAACTGCAGCGCCCCGTTGGCCACCAGCAGCCAAAGGGCCCGCGTCTTCAGCGCCTCTCGGGCCGTGAACTCCACCGGCGTCTTGTACACGCTTCCGCGCCGCGCGCCTGGCGCGCCTGGCGCGGGAGGAGGGGCCGCAACCGGGCCGTCCGGCACCTGCCCCAGCTGCTCGGGTTTGTCGCGGAGCAGCAGCCCCGGCACCACGACGCAGAATACGAATGCGACCGCGGCCATGATCAGATAGGTGCTGCGCCACCCCACGGAGCCGATCAGGGCCATCAGAGACGGTTGGACGATCAGGCCCGAAAACCCCATGGAGGCCATGGAGATGCTCAGGGCCGCGGGCCTTCTCATGACGAACCAGTTGTTGATCACCGTCATGCCCGCGAGCATGCCCCCGAGGCTCATGCCCAGTCCAAGCAGCACGCCGACTCCCAGGTACAGGTGCCAGATGCGCTCCTGGTACGCCAGAAGCAGCAGGCCCGCGACGGCCAGAATATTGCCCAGCACGATCGCCAGCCGGGTTCCCTTCTTCATGATGAAGATCGCGACCAGGGGGGCCGTCACGCCCGACAGGATCAGGGATACGGTCTGCGCGCCCGAGGCCAGCACCCGGGTCCAGCCGAATTCCTTGACCCAGAAGGGAAGGAAGAAAGCGAACGCCATCATCATCAGCATCATGGCGATGTTGAAAAAAAACATGACCGCAAGATTCACCCACCCGTAGAAGCCGTCCTTCCCCGATATCTTCAGCGGCATAGATTCTGCCTCCGTTGCGAACCCGGATCCTTCGCTCGCGCTGCCGGTTCCATTTGTGTCTTGTCTGTGTTGAGAGCCACCGTATCATAATGGAATTCCCGTCAGTGCCGCACCTGGAAATTTAGGGAGGCGCATTTTTCGGCCGGGCGCCGGGGCGGGCTGCCCGGCTTTGCCATCGCCGCCCGGCTGTGATACATTCCGTTCAAGCGTTCCGCTCCCAGGAAAGGAATGGCAGAAATGAGACTCGAAGAAGCAATACAGGCAGCGCTCCAGTATGAAGGCCGCGTCATCGCCGTCTACGTCGACGCGATGCGCCGTTCCGGCGACCCGGTGGGCAGGAAGGTCTTCAAAACCCTGCACGAGGACGAGGCCGGCCACGCCCGCTACCTGGCGGAAAAGCTCGAGGAGCTGGCCAGGACCGGGCGTGTGAAGCCTTCAAAACTGGCCGCCACTCTCCCCCCTGTGAAGACAATCGGCTCCGCCCTGGGAAATCCCAATCCGAGACCGGGGCTGCCGGCGGCGGAAGAGGAACTCGTCCTTCTGCGCAAGGCGCTTGCGGTCGAGGTCGAAAGCGGCGAATTCTACCGGAAAATGGCGCAGGAACTGCCGCCCGAAGACAGGGCCCTTTTCGAACCGTTCATCGAGATCGAAGACGGGCACCGGGCCATCGTCCAGGCCGAAATCGACTCGATCTCCGGAACGGGCTTCTGGTTCGACGTAGCCGAATTCCGCCTGGAAGCCGAGTAGGGCATCCCGGACCCCGGGTGAGAACTCAACCAGGCTGACAGATCCGCGCCCCGTATCTCCGGGCGGAATCCCTGTCCCGGGCGCCGGAGGTTGGAGCCGGCGAAGCGGGATCTTAACCTATGAAATAATGGATTCGGGCAGGCAGCGGGGCGAAGCACCGCGAGCGAAGGGATGCCTGTCTTTGAAACTGCTCGGGATGACGGCATTATTACGTTGACAGTCCCGACCGCATTTTCTTAACATGAAGTGTTTGACCAGAAAGCATGAGGTTGTAGAAGATGGCAAAAAAGCGAGTAACAAACATTCCGAACGTCAAATGCCCGATTTCGGGCTTGGCCTGCATCAATTGCGCGCTTTACAGGGGCAGGCATTTCAACGTGTGTTTTCAGGACCACTATAGAGGGGACAGCACAAAACTCACTGGTCCGTTGAAGAGTATGGGGTATCCGGCCACGGCGAACATTGTTAAATGCGACAAGTGCTCCACCGGCTATCTGGTGATGAATCCCTAGCCTGCAAGGCAGCATCTCTCTGGCGACTCACCAGTCCCTAATTACAATCAAAACAATAGTTTATTAGCATGTCCCGTATCGGGGAAGCTTGAGATTCAAAGCAGGGCAATTCTCCCCCCGGAGGGGGAGCTTAGAGCAGCATGAAGTTTTCGAGCGGGCCGGAAGCAGCAGCCGGCCCGCCGGATTTCCGTAATTTTTACAAACTCCAGGTATTCGAAACCAGGGAACGCGCGTTGGAGGATCAAACTGGTCCGGCACTCGAGAAGCGAAGACGGGGAAGCATGCCGGCAAATCGGGCGAAAATGGGGTTTGTTCCTACTATTCTCTTCAGAAAATGCGGTAACCGCTTCCTTTGCCGCCCACGGGGAAGAGAATAAAACTGCAAAGACGACAAGGGGGTCTAAGCTGACATGAAGGCTATAACCACTGATTTTGAATATTTACCTGCAACGACGCTCGAGGAGGCGCTGGACCTGCTTTCCGAGCACAAGGATGACGACTACAGGATCATCGCCGGCGGGCAGTCTCTGAACACCGCGATGAAGCACCGGTTGATCGCCCCGGAATACATCATCGATATCAAGGGCGTTTCGGACCTGGATTACATCACGTTCGATGAAACCGAAGGCCTGCGCATCGGCGCCCTCGCCACGCACCGGTCTCTCGAGAAGTCGCCCATCGTCCGGGAAAAGTACCCCGTGCTCTGCGAGATGGAGGAGAACGTCGCCTCGGTCGAGACGCGGAACTGGGGCACCGTCGTCGGCGATCTGTGCAACGCGGATCCTGCCGTGGACCCGGCTCCGCCGCTGATCGCGCTCGACGCGAAACTGAAGATCGCCAGCAAGGGCGAAGAGAGAACGGTGGCCGCGGAAGAGTTCGCCCTGGATTTCTTCGAGACCGTCGTCCAGATCGGCGAAATGGCGACCGAGATCCAGGTTCCCGTCCTGCCGCCGAACACCGGCGTCTATTTCACGAAATACTCCCAGATTCACGGGGATTATGCCCTCGCATCCGTGGCGGTGCGGATCACGCTCGACAGCAAGAAAGACAAATGCACCGATGCCAGGATCGGCTTTGCCGGAGTAGGCTCCGCGCCCATCAGGGCGAAGCAGGCCGAGGACGTATTGAAGGGCAAAAAGATCACCGAGGCCCTGCTCGCTGAAGCGGCCGAGGTGGCGAAAACGGAGATCAGCCCCGTATCCGGAATCGAGGGATCTGCGGACTACAAACGGGACTTGGCGGGAACTTTGATGAAACGAGTGGGAAAGGTTGCCTTGGAGAGAGCACAGAAGGCCTAATTCCACGACACATGGGGGAACGTTATGAAACGGGAGTTAAACATAGTTGTTAACGGGGAGTCGCACAATCTGTTCGTAGAACCCAAGACTCTCCTGGTCCAGGTCATCCGGGAAATGCTGGGATTGAAGGGAACCCACCAGGCTTGCGACAGCAGTTCCTGTGCGGCGTGCACCGTGATCGTCGAAGGGAAGGCCGTAAAGTCCTGTTCCATTCTGGCGCTGCAGGTGAACGGGAAAGAGGTCACGACCATCGAGGGTCTGGCCCAGGGATCCAATCTGCATCCGATCCAGCAGGCTTTCATCGACAATTGGGCATTTCAGTGCGGATTCTGCACTTCCGGGCAGATCATGGCGGCCAAGGCGCTCCTGGATGAGAATGCCGATCCGACGCGGGAAGAAATCCAGGCCCAGATGGACGGCCACCTTTGCCGTTGCACCGGTTACAACATGATCAATGAAGCCGTCCGCGATGCGGCCAAGAGAATCCAGACGCTGGAGGCGGCGAAGAGAACGCCGGCGCCGAGGGGCGTGCAATCACAGAAGTGGGCGCAGACGGCTAAATCAGGGAAGGGGGCAGCATAATGAAAGAATATTCCATAATTGGCAAACCGACACCCAATGTCGACGGACCGGCAAAGGTCACGGGCGAAGCGGCATACACGGTCGACATCGCCCTGCCGCACATGCTGTACGGCAAGCTTTTGAGAAGTCCGTACCCGCACGCCAACATACTCAGCATCGATACCAGCGAGGCGGAGAAGCTGCCCGGGGTGAAGTGCATTATCACGGGGAAGGATACCCCCGGAGGCAAATGGGGACTGTGGAGGCGCTTCCGTGAACTCGCCGACCAGCAGGCTCTCGCCACCGACAAGGTCCGCTTTATCGGCGACCCGGTGGCCGCCGTGGCGGCGGTGAGCGAAGAGGTCGCCGAGAAAGCCCTGGACCTGATCGAGGTCGAATACGAGCCGCTGCCGGCGGTCTTCGATCCGATCGAGGCCATCAAGGATGATGCGCCCATGGTGCACGGCGATTTCCCGAGCAACATCAACGCGACCCGCCACATCGAGTGGGGGAACGCGGATAAGGGGTTTGAAGAGGCCGACTACGTCCGGGAGGACCGGTACGTCCTCGAAGCGGCCCATCCCTGCGCGATGGAAGTGCACAACACCGTAGCCAGCTTCGACAAGGGCACGGGCCGGCTGACCGTGTGGACCTCCACCGGGTCTCCCTACTTCGTGCAGCAGAACATCGCCGAGGCGCTGAAGCTGCGGGAAGGCGACGTCCGCGTCATCAAGCCGCACGTCGGCGGGCATTACGGCGGCAAGAACTCCACCATGCCGGACGCGGTCAACGCGGCCATTCTCTCCATGAAGACCGGAAGGCCGGTGAAGATCGTCTTCAACCGCGACGAGGAGTTCACCACGACGGAACACCGCACCGCCCAGAACATGGCCCTGAAGCTCGGCCTGAAGAAGGACGGCTCGATCGTCGCCTTCGAAGTCAAGACGATGACCAACGGAGGCGCCTACACCGGGCTGGGGGCCACGACCCTCTACCTGACCGGCACCTTCATCACCA
>CAZTHE010000056.1:0-7587 GCA_964613495.1 uncultured Acidobacteriota bacterium
AATCGCCTTTGGCTATTTTGAGCGGTTCTATAAACGCTAACCGTTGGACAGCCTCTGACGGCCGGGCCTACTCACTGCCGGCGCTTCGCGCCTCCGGATTGCCATCGGCTTTCAGCCATCAGCGATCAGACTTAATCGGGGAAACGCCACCGCCACTGCCGACTATCGACTACCAACTACCAACTACCGACTACCGACTACCGACTGCCGACTGCCGACTACCGACTGCCGACTGCCGACTGCTCATGCCAGCTTGTGTTCCCGGGCGTGCCGCTCCAGCATTTCGCGGAATTTCGGGTGCGCGATTTCAATCAGCGCCCGGCAGCGCTCCCGGACCGATTTTCCGTGCAGGTAGGCCACGCCGTATTCGGTCACCACGTAGTGCACGTCGCCCCGCGAGGTGACCACGCCCGCGCCTTCCTGCAGGTGCGGCGCAATGCGGCTGACCGTATCGTCGCGGGCCGTGGAGCGCAGCGCGATGATGGGCTTCCCGCCCTTGCTCCGCGCGGCGCCGCGCACGAAATCGACCTGCCCGCCGATGCCGCTGTAGAAATAGTACCCGATGGAATCCGCGCAGACCTGGCCGGTGAGGTCGATCTCGATCGCGGAATTGATGGAAACCTGCCTTTCATTCTGGCTGATGATGAAGGGATCGTTGACGTAGTGGCTGGGGTGGAACTCGAAAATGGGATTGTTGTGGATGAAATCGAAAAGCCGCCGCGTCCCGAGCACGAATCCGGCGAGTATCTTTCCGGGGTGCAGCGTCTTCTTTTCGTTGGTGATCACGCCCGATTCCACGAGGTCGATCACCCCGTCGCTGACCATCTCGGAATGGACGCCGAGGTGCTTCTTGTCGGACAGATAGCGCAGCACGGCATCGGGAATCTCGCCGATGCCGAGTTGGAGCGTGGCCCCGTCCTCGATCAGGCCCCCGATGTGGCCGCCGATGCGCATCGCGATATCGGAGACCTCGCCCATCGGAAACTCCAGCAGGCAGTCCGCGACCTCGACGATGTGGTGGATCTTGTTCAGGTGGATGAACGAGTCGCCCAGCGCGCGCGGCATCCTGGGGTTGACCTGCGCGATGACGGTGCGGGCGCACTCGGCCGCCGTCTTGGTCGTGTCGACGCCCACGCCGAAGCTGCAGAACCCGTGCTCGTCGGGCGGCGAGACATGGATGAGCGCCACATCGACGGGCAGCGCGCCGCTGCTGAACAGCGCCTCCACTTCGCCCAGGAAAACGGGGACGATGTCGGCCCGCCCCTCGTTGATCGCCTCGCGCACGTTCGAACCGGAAAAGAGCGCAACGTGCCGGAAACTGTCGACCATTTCGGGACGCACGTAGTCCGCCATGCCCTTCGTCAGGATGTGGATGATCTTCACGTCGCGCAATTCGCCGGCGCGCGCGACCAGGGCCTGGACCAGCTGCCCGGGCACCGCGCAACCGGGGTGGATGAAGACGCTGTCGCCGCTCCGGATACACGCCACCGCTTCGGCCGCCGTGGTTCGCCTGCTGACATATTTATCGAGTAACGAGGCGGAATGCACCCTCTTCCCCGCCCCTCCGGCGCCGCCCTCTTCAGAAATCGTGTCCGGCATAGGCATCCCCAGGAATGATTCCAGATTCCAGATTTCAGATTTCAGATACCGGATCCCCGTGATCCCTGTCTGGAATCTGAAATCTGGAATCTGGAATCATTCTATCTGCCTACGCGTCGAGAAGAGCGTCGAGTGGAACGCACTCGCAGCCGAGCAGGTCGGCCAGCCCCTGGTGCGTGCATTGCCCCGTAAAAAGATACACGCCGCGGCGCAGCGCCGCGTCCCGGCGGAAAGCCTCGCGGCCCTTTTCGGCGATGTAGTCGACGATCGGCACGACGACGTTGTTCAGGGCGTGGGAGGCCGTACGGGCGACCGACGCCGGGACATTCGGAACGCAATAGTGGATGACGCCGTGCTTCTTGAACACGGGATCCGAAAGCGTGGTCGGCCGGCTCGTCTCGACGCATCCCCCCTGGTCGATGGAGAGGTCGATGATCACGCTTCCGGACCGCATCTTCCGGACCATGGACTCGGTGATGACGTGCGGCGTTCTGTGCCCGCGCACCATGACGGCGCCCAGCACCACGTCGGCGGAGGCGACATAGCGCTCCAGGTTGTATGGATTCGCCAGGGCCGTATTGACCGTCTTGGGAAGCGCCGCATCCACGGCGCGCAGGCGCTTCAGGCTGTGATCCATCACCGTGACGCCGGCGCCGAACCCGAGAAAGACGTGCGCGGCCGTCGTGCCGGCCGTGCCGGCGCCGACGATGACGACGTGGGCGGCGGGAATCCCGGGCACGCCGCCCAGCATCACCCCGCGCCCGCCGTGCGTCGTTTCGAGGAAACGCCCGGCGATCTGGGGGATCAGCATGCCCGCGATCTCGCTCATCGCTTTCACGATGGGGAGGAACCCGTCATTGTCCTCGATCAGCTCCAGCCCCACGGCGGTTACGGTCTGCAGCCGGAGCAGGCGGTGGACCTCCGGATTGGCGGAGCCGAGATGGACCGCGCTGAACAGGAACTTTCCGTCGCCCATCCAACCGCACTCCTGCGCGGTCGGAGGCATGACCTTGACGATGAAGTCCGCCCGGGCGAAGGCTTCTTCGGCCGAAAAGGCGATGGAGGCTCCGGCCTCGCGGTACGCATCGGCCGAAAAGCCGCATCCCTGGCCCGCATCCGCCTGCACCACGGCCGTCAATCCGGCAGCCGCGAGCGAATGGACTCCGGCGGGGGTGACCGCGACCCGTCGTTCGTCGCCCCAGCTTTCTCTGGGAATCCCGACTATCACGATGGTTCCCTCCGGAAGCGGTTAAGATTCAGATTCCAGATTCCGGACGTCCCGGCACCGATCGCCGGAAAGACTCTTCGGCCCGCGGTTCCCGTGACGTCGCTACCTCGGGCTATTCGGCCACGTCCCGGCGGTTTAAAATCGCGAAGAACAGGCCGAAGGCCAGCATGAAAAGCCCCCACCAGAGGTCCGGGCGCAGATGCGAGAATATCTTGGGCTGCGCCGGGGGCTGGAACAGCGCATAAACGGCGGATGCCGTGATGATGACTCCCAGGACCGTGAGGAGCAGCCCGACGAAAAACCAGATCGATTTCATGTCTCTACCAGAAATAAATGTTCAACGCGATAAAGAGGGCTATGGAAAGAATACCGTAAAACTCGGGCGTTTTCACAAACGGAACCGCCTGGATCGCCTTTTCGGCCGTCAATCCCTTGACCAGGCCCACGAGTTCCGACCGGTCCCTCTTGCGCGTGAACAGGCTGATGGCGACCGTCACGACGAAGCAGATCAGCCAGGCCCACCAGGCGCGCCAGAAGTTGGCTGCCATATCGCTGGCCACGGGGGAGAGTGTGATGGAAGCCGGATCGATCCACTGGAATTTCACGGCCAGGAAGAGGAAGAAAGAAGACCCCATGCCGGCCAGAAGCCCCCAGAAGGCGCCGGCGGGCGTGATCCACACCACGAACATCCCAAGCAGCATGGTGGCGAACAGCGGCGCGTTGACCCACGAGAAGATCGCCTGCATGTAATCCATGATGCTCGGGAAGCTCTTGGCCCAGTAGGCGGTCCCGACACTCAGGACGATGCCGATGACGGTCGTCACGCGCCCCATCCAGAGAAGATGCGCGTCCGAGGCTTTGGGATTGACGAGCGCCTTGTACAGGTCGTAGGTCCAGACGGTGTTGAACGCGCTGACGTTGCCGGCCTGTCCGGCCATGAATGCGGCGAGCAGCGCCGTGATTCCGAGCCCCATGAGCCCCGCCGGATAGTAGCGGTGGATGAGGAGCGGCAGCACGGAATCGTAGTTAACCTGTCCCCCGTCCTGGAGCAGCGCGAAGCCGCTCCGCGGGTCGTTGGCGAGGATGAGGGCGACCAGGCCCGTGACGATGACCAGGAACGGGACGGCCATTTTGAAGAAGGACGCGATGATGGGCGTCATCCGGGCCGCGCGCAGGTCGCGGGCGGAGAAAGCCCTCTGAACGACGAGGAAATCCGTGGTCCAGTACCCGAACGAGAGGACGAAGCCCAGTCCCAGCACGATGCCGGCCCACGTAACCGCCATGCCGTTCAGGCTCGCGTCGCCGGACGTCGACCAGAGGGCGGCGTACGACGGGGGGATGCGCGCGAAAATTTCGTTCACTCCCCCGATTTCGACGATGCCCAGCACGGCCACGAGAAACAGGCCGAACCAGATGAGAAAGAACTGGACGATCTCGGTGAACATCGCCGAAAGCAGGCCGCTCATGGTGATGTAAGCGGCGACCGCCAGCGCCGACACCCACATGCTGATGTCCCAGTTCCAGCCCACGAACGTGTGCAGGACGAGGGCCATCGCGTACAGGTTGATGCCGGAGACCAGCAGCGTCATGGCCGCGAAGGCGACGGCGTTCAGCACGCGCGTCTTCTCGTCGAACCGCAGGCGCAGGTACCCGGGCACGGAATGGATGCGGCTGCTGTAATAGAAGGGCATCATGTACAGGCCGAGGAAAATCATGGCCGGAATGGCGCCGATCCAGTAGAAATGCGCGACGTACATTCCGTACTTGAAGGTGTTCCCGGCCATCCCGAGCAGCTCCAGCGCCCCCAGGTTGGCGGACAGGAACGCCAGCCCGGCCACCCACGCGCTGTTCTTTCTCCCTGCCAGGAAAAAGTCCTCCTGGGTTTTTGTGAAGCGTTTCAGGTAAAAACCGAGCCCGATGATGAACGCGAAATAGATGACGATGATGGTCCAGTCGACCGGGCTGAGCCCAAGGGTTGCCATGCAACTCTCCTTAACCCGCACTATTCACGAAGCTCATGCCGCGGTGGCGGGTATGCATGATTGAATTCCAGATTCCAGATTCCAGACAATTTCCGGCTGGCGTCAGTGCGCCTATGCGCGGGTCCCGAGGTCGCGCAGACGAACGCCCTTCTTCAGGTTGAATTCCAGCTCCTCCAGCGTAATGCCCTTCGTCTCCGGGACGAAAAACGAGACGAACAGGATCGCCAGGACGCAGAAGCCGGCGAAGACATAAAAAATGGAGGCGTTCCCGAACCTGCCCATGAACGACAGGGCGTAGTTCATGACCAGTCCCGCGAATGTCCAGTTGATCATGGTCGTGATGGTCATGCCGACCTCGCGCCCTTCCAGCGGGAAGATCTCCGAGCACACCAGCCACACGACCGGGCCCCAGGAAACGGCGAAACCGAAGATGTAACAGACGACGGAGACGAGCAGCAGCGTTTTCGGGGCGCCGCCGATGAGGGCCGGGTCCGAGACGTCGCCGATGGACTGAAACGCGAAACCCGCCGCCAGCATGGTCACGGTCATGATGCCGGCCCCCACGTAGAGCAGTTTCTTGCGCCCCCACTTTTCGACCCAGCGGATCGCCGGAAAGGTGAAGAGCATGTTCACGGTGGGGACGGCCATCAAGGCCAGAAGCCCCGTCATGCCCGCGTAGCCGAAAATGGTCGGCGAGTAGTAGATCATCATGTTGATGCCGACGAGCTGCTGGAACATCTGCAGCAGGATCCCGATCACGAGGACCTTGAAGAAATACCCGCGGAAGACGATGCCGATGCCGGCTCCCTGCGGCCCGTGCAGCGCCTCCTCGATCTCGCCGATCTCCCGGTCGATTTCCTCCTGCGTGTTGAGCGTCCTGCTGAGGACGGCGACGGCCCGTTCCTTTCTCCCCTTGAGCATCAGCCAGCGCGGGCTTTCGGGCAGGATGAAGCTCCCGGCGAACATCAATGCCGCGAAGGCCGTGATGGTCAGGAACATCAGCGGCAGCGAGGTTTTAGGATCGACGAAGGCCCGCGCGATGAACACGTTGCTCCCCGCGATGAGGAAGATGCCGATCGTGATCATCAGCTGGAATAGGGTGCCCATGGACCCCCGGATCTTCGCCGGCGCCGTCTCGGAGAGGTACAGGGGAACGATGAAGGAAGCGATGCCCACCGCGAATCCCAGGGCGAACCGGCAGGCCGAAAGCACGGGCAGAGACGGGAGCAGCGCGGAGTACGCCGATGCCGCCGTGAAGATGAGCCCGGCGAGCACCAGGCTCCTCTTGCGGCCCAGAAACCGCGCGAAGATGCCCGAGAGCAGCGCGCCGAAAATCCCCCCGGTCGCCAGGATCGCCGAATAACTCTCCTTGTCGTGGACATCGAGCCCGTAATGCCGCGTCAGCGTTTCCAGGGAGTTGGCGATGAATCCCTGATCCAGGCCGAAGAGCAGGCCGCCCAGGGCGGCGACCATGCAGATGAGATAAACGATCGTTTTGTATCCCTGCGCCGTGCCGCCACTCGAACCCGAGCCCATAGCTTTCCCTGCCTCCTTGGATAAATTTCAGATTCCAGATTCCAGATCCATGAATGCCTGCCCATCCGGAATCCGGAATCCGGAATCTGGAATCCGGAATCTGGAATCCGGAATCAGTTCTTTACGACCGTCAGCGCATGCTCCGCCGCCGCAATCAGGGCGTCCGGACTGACCGGCGCGCCCGTGGCGATCTTCATCCACAGGTCGGGGGCAAGCCGTCCCAGCCGCGCGACCCGCTCGAACTCGGGCCCGATCTTCCCCGCCTCTTTCATGTGATCTTCCAGCTGGAAGGCGATCATGTGCCCGATGGGGTAGTCGGGAAGGTACAGGAACGAATCGACCATGTGCGAATATACGGCGAGCAGCACGACGTCCTTCCGATCGAAGACGGGAGCGTAGAAGCGGTTCCAGACGTCGCGGGCGATCCCGACTACCGCGTCGCGGAACTGCTCCGGCGTGGCCTGCGGGTGATCGTACATCCAGTGCCAGGCGCGCATGTCGACCAGGCTGACGCCGCAGATCTCGTAGGTCGCCCAGTAATCGTTCAGCGCCCTGAGGGCCTCGGCCTGATTATCGGCGGACTGCAGCCCCAGCAGTTCGAGGTCCCTGGCCTGGAAGACGAAGGCGAGCGCTTCGGTAAACGCGTTGTTCGGCACGCCGTTGAGCGTGTAGTGGTCGATGGCGTTCAACGAAAAAGTCTGTTCGACGTTGTGGCCCAGTTCGTGGACGGCGATATTGAATCCCTTGTAATTCATCCCCTCCTTTTCGACGCGGGTGCGCAGGTGCGCTTTCGCCTGGCGCATCCCCGCGCCCATCGCGTGCCCCGACCCGCGCGCGGGATCGACGACGATGTTGCCGGCCGCGAACCGGGCCCGCTCCGGGGGGAACCCGAGCCTGGTCAGCAGCGACGGGATGTCCTGCTCGAAGGCTTTTGCCGTGGGATATTTTTTGGCGACGATGGAATCGAGTTCCTGCTGGGAATACTTCACCCTGGGCCGGAACCCGTTATACCAGATGTCGAACGGCTCCAGCGGACGCCCCAGGCGCTGCCGGATCAGGGCGCCCACCCGCGCCGCGACCGGCGAGGCAAGGACCTGCTCGAACATGTTCTGGACGCGCTTTTCGGGCAGTTGCCGGTCTTCGTTGAAGCGGCGCGCGATCAGCGTGGGCGCGTTCGGCGAGTAGGGATCGGCCAGTCGCGCCGCGCGGAACGTTTCGAGCCAGCGCAGGTAGCGCGTGTCC
>CAZTHE010000056.1:7597-25798 GCA_964613495.1 uncultured Acidobacteriota bacterium
GTGGACTATCCCTCCCTGACGCCCGGCACCCCCACCACCCTGACCTTCGTTTTGCGCAACACCGGCGTCACCGACTTTGACGGCGTGGCCATTACCGTGGGCGGCCAGAAGGCCTCCCTCCCCGCGGCCCTTTCGCCGGGGGAGAAGTCGGAATCGCTCACTGCGGCGGCGCGGACTTCATTGGTATAGGGGTTCCAATCGAGTTGCGGATTGTTGATGACGGCGCCCGGAATGGTCTGCGTGACGATCGAGTCCATGACCCGGGCGACCATGCGCTGCCGGGCCAGCCCGTTCTGTTCATCGCCGTAGTCGGCCTTGATCTGGTCGCGCAGGTTCCAGTGCGACAGCAGGCGCAGCTTCTCCGGGAAGAGGCGGTTGCCCCGCTCGTCGAGCAGGTGATGCATCCAGATGTTGTATTCGGAGATGTACTGCCCGGCTTCCGCGGCCGCCTTCGAGAGGGCCAGGTTCACGTCCGCCGGCACTCTCCGCGCAAAGTAATCGGCCAGGCGCGTTTCCGCCCACTGCCGGCGCGTCCACCCGTCGCCCTCCGCCAGGCGCTCCTGGAGGGTGGTCAGGGGGAAATTCAGCAGGACGACGAACGCCAGCTTGTTGTCGAAAAAGTCGTCGGTCAGGTGCGCCCCGGGGTCATACCCGGCAAAAACCTCGTCATAAGGCTGCACCGGCCCGGCGTCGAGATCCGTGTGCTGCCGGAATTCACGGCCGATCTCGGCCATATGCCCGATGGCCTGTTCCATCAGGTACTCGAAGCGGCCGAACAGGGTGTCCCGCGCCGCCTGGTCGCCGGCGAAATTCCTCCGGACGAAATCTTCGAACGCCGCCTGGTCGCCGTCCGCGACGCGCCAGAAATCGGCAACCTGTTTCAATCCGCGCCGGATCCGCGCCCGCTCCGGCTCCCCCCACTTCGCAACCAGGGCGTCCTCCAGGCCGACGACGGCCGATTCCATCCACCGCGGCGCCGCTATAGATTCCCGGCCCTTCGATGACTTCATGCGTGACTCCTGCGAACACGAAAGAGTGAAAACCAGCATCAACACAAGCGCCGATAGCATGGATCTGCGCATAACTCCTCCCCTGGCCGCACCCGCCCCGCCAATCCCGGATCTCAAATTTCAGATTGCCGATGTCCGATCGCCGCTTTCATCTGGAATCCGGAATTTGGAATCTGGAATCGCTTTTACTGCAGTTCGCGGATGCGGACCTCGATCCCCTTCTCCTCTTTCAGCAGACTGACGAGCTTTGCCGTATCCGTATTGCCGAAGTGATAGGGATACAGTATTTTCGGCCGCATCGTCCTGGCGACATCCGCAACCTGTTCGGGCGTCATCGTGTACGGCTGGTTCATGGGCAGGAACGCGACGTCGATATTTCCCAGTGCCTTGATTTCGGGAATATTCTCGGTGTCTCCGGCGATGTAGACCCGCGTGCCGCCGAAGGTGAGCACGTAGCCGTTGCCGTTGCCCTTCGGATGAAACGGCTTTTCCGGGTTATAGGCCGGCACGGCCTCGATCCGGATTCCGGAGACAATCCGGTCGTCGCCGTTTTTCATGACGATGCTGTCGGGCAGGCTCTTGGCCGCGCCGCCGTTTGCGATCAGGGTCATGCCGGTTTTGCGGATGGCCTGGATCGCCTTCGGATCGAGGTGATCGCCGTGCTCGTGGGTGATCAGGACCAGGTCCGCCTTGGGCATCGCCGTGTAATCCGCGTACATCGATACCGGATCGACGTGAATGACTTTCCCCACATAGTCCAGCATCAGAGTGCCGTGCCCGACGAACGTTATCTTCAAATCACCGCCGGATGTTTTGATCGTGTCCATCTGGTACTCCTTTTGCGCATACGCGAAAGCCAATGCAAGCGCGGAAGCCGCGGCCGTGAAAAGAATCCATCGAATGAACCGGGTATTATTCATCTTCGCCTCCCCGAAATCGTTGTCGCTTGAAGCACATCCTATAGCAAAACACGCCGGGCTACATAATTGTTTTCTCGCCGCGGTTGGGGTACGGTTTTCAGTGCGTCGTAAATCTCATCGCGTATCGATCGCCGGATGCGGCAACAGGCCAATCCCATGGAAGATCGGACTCGAGCCACGAATTGCGCGAATTCGCCAGATCAAGGCCTCGCGTTTATGGGCGGGCCTCCGGCACCTGGCGATAGCCCGACCGGCGGGCGAGAGATGCGCTCTCGCCCGCCGGTCGGGCTATCGCCAGGGCAGCGCGAAGCGCTGCCGCCCATAAACTCATTCCGTGGAATTCGTGCAATTCGTGGCCAATTCCGTTCCCCGATATGCAAAGATGCCCGGAACGGGTGTCGGCGAAAGATTCGACTCCGGCCCCGATTTTGACGCGCTCACGAGGAGGACCCCATGGAGACCATACCGAGATCGAAAGACCTGCTGAAGAAACTCTCGATTGAAGACGTCAATCCGGGCGCCTGCTGCGGACCGGACGGCTGGATTGCGGACCCGGCGGGCAGCCGGCTGGTGTCCCGCAACCCGGCGACGGGAGACCCGATCGCGGCCGTGGCGCAGTGCGGTCCGGACGCCTATGAGCGTGTCGTGTCGGAAGCCGTGAGCGCTTTCGACGCGTGGCGCGCGGTTCCCGCCCCGAAGCGCGGGGGCGTGGTGCGCGACCTGGGAAGCGCCCTGCGGGAAATGAAGGAGCCCCTGGGCGACCTGGTCAGCCTGGAGATGGGCAAGATCCGCGCGGAGGGGCAAGGCGAGGTCCAGGAGATGATCGACATCTGCGATTTCGCGGTGGGACTGTCCCGGCAGCTGTACGGCCTGACGCTGGCGTCGGAACGGCCGGCGCACCGCATGATGGAGCAGTGGCACCCGCTGGGCACCGTCGGCGTGATCACGGCGTTCAATTTCCCCGTCGCCGTGTGGTCCTGGAACAGCGCCATCGCCGCCGTCTGCGGCGACCCGGTCGTCTGGAAGCCGGCGGGGCCGACGCCGCTGTGCGCCGTCGCCGTGCAGCACATCGCCAACCGCGTGATGGCCGACCACGGGCTGCGCGGCATCTTCAACCTCGTCGTCGGCCCCGGGCGAAGTGTCGGCGAGCTCATGCTGCATGACGACCGGTTGCCGCTGATCTCCTTTACCGGATCGACCCCGGTCGGCCGGCGGGTCTCGGAAACCGTCGCCGGGCGGTTCGGCCGCACCATTCTGGAACTGGGGGGCAACAACGCCATCGTGGTCGCCGAGGACGCCGATCTCGACCTGGCGACCCGCGCCATCCTCTTCGGCGCCGTCGGCACCGCCGGCCAGCGCTGCACCTCGACGCGGCGCATCATCGTTCACAAAAAGGTCGCGGAGGAATTGAGCCGCAGGCTGGTGCAGGCTTACGGCCAGGTGCGGATCGGCGACCCGCTGGATCCGGATACACTGATGGGGCCGCTGGTGACGGAAGAGGCCGTCGAGGACATGTTCCGGGCGATCGACCGGGCCAGGGCCGACGGCGGCCGGGTACTCTGCGGCGCGAAGCGCCGTCCGGAGACCGGGTCCCGGTTCGTCGAACCGACCATCATCCGCATGCCGGCGCAGACGGATGTCGTGAGGCAGGAAACGTTCGCGCCCATCCTGTACATTCTCGAGTACGAGCGCTTCGAGGACGCACTAAAACTGCACAACGGAGTCCCCCAGGGGCTCTCCAGCGCCGTCTTCACCGGCAGCCTGCTCCGGGCCGAGGAATTCCTCTCTCCGCGCGGCAGCGACTGCGGCATCGCCAACGTCAACATCGGCACGTCCGGCGCGGAGATCGGGGGCGCGTTCGGCGGGGAAAAGGAGACGGGCGGCGGCCGCGAATCCGGCTCCGACGCGTGGAAGGCGTATATGCGCCGCCAGACGAACACCGTCAACTGGTCGACCGACCTGCCGCTCGCGCAGGGAATCAAGTTCGGCAGCCATTGATCACGGACAGGAATTCGGCCACGAATTGACACAAATTTCACGAAATGCTTTTATGGGCGGGCCTCCGATCTCGAATCTAGAGGAATCTTACGGAATCGACCGTCAGGGTGACGACGCCGAAATCCTCCTCGACGGTCCCCGTGAGCACGTACGGGCGGGAGCGGTTCAGCATGTGGCAGAAACGCGCGTAGGCCTGCGGGAAGAAGACGGTTTCGTACAGGGCGGTGGTGTCTTCGAAGCTGATGAACTCCATCGGTTCGTCGTCTTTGGTCGTGATGAGCTTTCCCGTCACCCACCAGCCGACGGTGGTCACCCGTTTCCCGACATGTTTGCCGAGGTCCGAGCCCCGCACGCATTTCAGTCTCGAGAGGGGCTCGCGGTAGAGCGTCAGCGGGTGGCGGCTGATGAGGAAATCCAGGGTCTCCAGTTCGTGCTCCAGGACCGTTCGGGCGCCGTACCGGGGAACCTGCGGCGGGACGACGGTTGGCATGTCGCGGAAGAGCGAGCGCGCCACGGGGCGGCGCGCCGCGCGCACCTCGTTCCACGCCAGCATCTGCCAGATCATCGCGGGGCGCGTGGCGCCGCCCGAGATGCCGTCCAGGGCGCCCGCCTTGATGAGGATTTTCGCGTCCGCCGGCTCCGGCTCCACCCGGCATAGAAAATCTTCGAGGGACGCGAACGGCCGCTTCTTCCGCTCTTCGAGGATCGAGTCGAGGGCGGATTCGCGCAGTCCCTTCAGCTGCATCAGGCCGACCCGGATGGTCCCGTCCTTTCCCCAATAGGCCTTGCGGCTCCCGTTCACGTCCGGCAGGAGCACCCGCAGGCCCATCCGGCGGGCTTCCGAGACATAGGCGAACGGCGCATAGTAGCCTCCCCGGTTGCTGAGCACGGCCGCCATGAACTCGGCCGGGTAATGCGCGCGCAGATAAGCGGACTTGTAGGACACGAGGGCGAAGGAGGCGGAGTGGGGCTTGCAGAACGAATAGCCCGAAAAGCTGAGGATCATCTCCCAGACTTCGTCCACGACCTCCCGCGCGACATTTCGCGCGGCGGCCCCGGCGTAGAACATTTCCCTGTAGTCTTCGAGCCTTTTGCCCGCGCGCTTCTTCGACAGGATCTTGCGCAGCAGGTCCGCGTCCGGGGCGCTGAATCCCGCCATCGCCATGGCGATGCGCGACACGTCTTCCTGGTACACCATGATGCCGTAGGTTTCCCCCAGCACCTCGTCCAGCACGGGATGCAGCGAACGATAGGACCCGCCGCGCAGGCGCCGGACGTATTCGCGGATATACTTGTTGGCCGCGGGGCGGATGATCGAACTGTGGATCACCAGGTGATCGAAATCCCCCGTCCCGCACTTCCGCTGCAGCTGCCGCATGGAGGGGGACTCCACGTAGAAGACGCCGATGGTGTCGCCGCGCCGGACCAGGTCCTGCGTCCCGGCGTCGGTCGTGGGGTCCCATTGCTCGTCGTCCATCCCGATCCCGTAGTTTTCCCGGACGGCGGCCAGCGCGTCGCGGATCACGGCCAGCGACCGGTTCCCCAGCAGGTCGATCTTGATCAGGCCGGCGTCCTCCGCCTGGTCCTTCTCCCACTGGATGATCGGCACGCCTTTGGGCGCGGGTTCGACCGGCACGTACCGGTCGATCCGGTCGGGCACCACGACGATGCCGCCGCAGTGCACCGACATGTGCCGCGGATAGCCGTCGAGCCGCACGGCGAGGCGGATGATTTCGGGCCACGGGTCCTTCAGCTCCATGTCCTTGTAGACGGGATGGGTCCGGAGAGACGTTTCCAGGTGCCGGATCGACCAGTAATACCCCATGCGCTGGGTCACCGCCTTGATTTCCTGCTCGGGGAGGCCGTACACCTTCGCGACTTCACGCACGGCCGCCCGCGCCCGGAACCCCACGTGATTGGAGATCATGGCGGCCCGTGTCGCGCCGTATTTGCGGAAGACGTAGTCGAACACGCCGTCGCGCTCGTCCCACGGGAAATCGATGTCGATGTCGGGCGGGTCCGTGCGGCCTTCGTTGAGGAAGCGTTCGAAGAAGAGGTTGTGCGTGATCGGCTCCACGTGCGTGATCCCGAGGCAGTACGAGACCAGGCTCGCGGCCGCGGAACCGCGGCCGCAGGTGCGCGCCGACTGCCGGACGATGTCGCGCACGACGAGAAAATAGGCCGCGAAACCCTTGTCCCGGATGATCTTCAGCTCGTGCTCCAGCCGCTTCCGGACCGAATCGGAAAGCTCGCCGTAGCGGCGTTCGGCGCCGCGGCAGCACTCTTCCTTCAGGTACTCGAACGCGTCCTCCCCGCCGGGGACATCGAACGACGGGAACACGAGGCGGCCGATCTCGGGCGGCGAGCACGCTTCCGCGATGCGCTGTGCGTTCTCCATGGCCTCGGGAAGGTGGGGGTACCGGCGCGCCATCTCCGCCTCCGGCTTCAGCCAGCGGTCTTCGCCCGCCAGCTCCTCCGGCGGGATCCGCGACAGGGACGTGTTCCGGTCGATGGCACGCAGCAGCCGGTGCAGCGGGAAATCGGCGCGGTCGACGAAATATACGTCGTTGGTCGCCGCCGGGGGAATGCCGGAGGCGCGCGAGAACTCGCGCAGCGGGGGCTCCCTTGCCGGGTCGTTCAGCTCGATGTAAAGGCCCGACGTCCCGTTCTGCCCGGCGAGTGCGCAGAGCAGCGGGACGTCGTCGCTGAGCACCACCAGGTTTTCGCGGTCCTCGAGAAGCGCGCCGGCCAGGGAGAAATCCGCCTCGCCCCGGCACCGGGAAATGACGCGGCACAGCGTCTCGTACCCGTCGCGGTTGCGCGCCAGAAGAACGGCCCGCTCCCGGGACGCGCGCAGCTCGGCGCCCGCGATCGGGCGCAATCCGCGCTCCCGGGCGGCCTGCAGGAACCAGACCAGCCCGTACACGCCGTTGATGTCCGTCAGGGCCATCGCGGACATGCCGCGCTCCAGCGCCGCATCCACCAGCGCCTCGATCCTGCTGGCCCCGCGGCAGAACGAATAGTTCGAATGCACGTGCAGATGGGTGAACATAGTCGGCAGTCGGCAGTCGGCAGTCGGCAGTCGGCAGTCGGCATGTTTGCACATAGCGCAAACATGCCATTTTTGTATTACCTACTACCGGCTGATCACAGCCGATTAACGACTGCTTTAAGAATCAAAGGGGTCATTCCAGAAACCGTCTGAAACCCCAAACTCTCATCCTCTACTCCCTGCTACCCCACCAACGAATAACGGGCAACGGCTGAACGCCCGTCACGCACTGCCGACTGCCGACTGCCGACTAACGACTGCTTTTCCATAGCGAAGGCGCAGCGAGTCGAGGGCAGACTCGAGCTTCAGCCGGCGGCCCGGCCCGGGGTCGGCGAACAGTTCCAGCTGCCTCGACCCGGGGGACAGTTCCGTGAGACGCAGATTCATGGAGCGGACCCGGGTGCGGCGTTTCAGGACCGCGTCCAGCAGCGGCAGCGCGCGGGCATACAGGACCGCCGACGATTGCGCCGGGGGCTTCACCGGCGTCTTGTGCCCGTCTTCCCTGTAGTCGGCGTACCGGACGCGCAGTTCCATGCGTCCCGCGCACTGTTTTGTCTCACGCAACTGTTCTCCCGCCTGAGCGCACAGGTCCAGCAGCGCTCTTTTCAGGACTTCAAACTCGTTGCTGTCTTCCGGCAGCACCCTTTCCCGCTCCAGCGCCGGGACCGCGCGCATCGGGTAGACGGGCGTGCGGTCGATCCCCTGTGCGCGCTGGTGCAGCACGAACCCGAAACGGCCGAACGCCAGGGTCAGCAGGTCCAGGCGCATCACGGCGATATCGCGGATGATGCGGATATTGAGATCGTCGCACTGCCTTTCCGTCCGGAGCCCGACGCCGGGGAGCAGGCGCACCGGGAGCGGCGAAAGAAAAGAGGATTCGTTCCCGTGCGGGACGTCCTGCAAACCGGCCGGCCGGATCACGTCCGAGGCGATCTTGCTCACCATCTTGTTGGAAGCGACGCCGAGCGCGGCGTCCAGGCGCAACCGCCGGCGGATTTCGAGCTGCGCCTTCCACGCGGTGTCCCGCGGCGGGCCGAAAAGCCGGCCGGTCCCCGTAATGTCCAGGTACGCGTGGCCGTGGCCCGAGGGCTCGAGCACCGGGGAAAAATTTTCCAGCACCTGGAAAATGGCCCGGGAAGCGCGCAGATACAGGGGCTCGTTCGGCGGCAGGATGATCGCGCTCCTGCAGTAGCGCATCGCTCTTGCGAGAACCATGCCTTTGCGGATGCCCGCGTTCCAGGCCTCGGGAGACACCGCCGTGACGACGGACCGGGCCGCCCCGGGGGGCGCCACCACCACCGGCCGGCCGCGCAGTTCCGGGTGAACGACCCGCTCCACCGCCACGGGAAAAGCAGGAACCGTCAGATAAATGATTTCTCGATCCACGGCTTCGAATTACGAATGACGCGGGAAACTAACCCGCATTCGCAATTCCCTCCAATTCCTTCAACAGCATCTGCGCGTTGATGACCGCCTGGCCGCGCCACGGGTTGTTCATGAACACCAGCACCCGCTCACATTCCTGCTCCAGGCGGCGGATCCCGGGAACGGCCGCGGCAAGCTCCGCCCGGCTGTAGAGGTAGTTGTGCCGGGCGGAACCGTCGCCTTTGACCCACCGGGAATTATTCCGCCCCTGGAAACGGACATACGCCGGCCCGGCCGCCGCGCAGAAAAAAACCTTTTCCTGCAGGCTCTCCCCGCCGTCGACGCAGGCCAGCCCGATGTTCGCGCCCGACAGGTGCCCGGCCGCCCCCGGCGTCAGCCAGTCCGGACAGCCGAACTCGGCGATCAGCGGGATACCCTCCAGGGAATCCCGCAGCCGGCACAGCCGGCCGAAGTTTTCCCGGAAAAACCCGAACTCCGGGGGAAACGGCGCCAGGACCCCGGCCAGCTGTCCGGCTTCTTTCAAGGGCCAGAGCGCGGCGGTGAAACGGCGGGCGAGCCCGGCATTATCCGGGTGCTCTTCGGAAAGACGGGCCGGGGCGCGGAAAACCAGGGATAAACGGCCGCGGGTTTCATCTATAATTTGTTGAATTGTCAACGCTTCCGGGATTCTATAGGACGTAAAACAAAGCTCGCAGCAGCCGAACCGCTCGCTGTAATAACGCAGCCACGCGTTGGGATCAAGTTCCCGGGGATAAAACACCGGCACCCAGTCACGATATTGGAATCCGCTCGTTCCCGCCAGAATCATGACTATAAAATAGGTGAAGATTTGGTGAAAATCAATAAAAATACTCGAACTTTCTGCTCCTTTTCGGGACCAGCCGCAGGGTCCGCGCTTCGCCCGTTTGCGCGGGCGAAGCGCCTCACCCCCTTGCCGGTTTTCTCATGCCGTTCGGGCGAAAGAAAGAGCCTGTCAGGCCCGCATATCCGGAAGCCCTCGCTTTATCCGCGATCAAAATCTGGAATCCGGAATCTGGAATCTGGAATCTGGAATCTGGAATCCATGTTGATGTAATATCGGCGGGCCGCGCAATGGGGAGCGACGGTGATTTTCAGCGGAAAGCGCAGGTGGCCGATGGAACAGGAACCTCGACAGATCAACTTCGCGTTTATGGGATTCGGACATGTCGGACGGGCTTTTGCCCGGATCCTGCTCGACCACCGGAAGTGGCTGCTGAAAGAATATGGCATCGAGTGGAAGGTCACCGGCATCGCGACCAAAAACCACGGGACCGCGATCGACCACAACGGCCTCCCGGTCAAAAAGATCCTGAGCTCCTGGAAGCGCCACTCCCACCTGGACCAGTTCCACGACGGCCCCGCTTGCGCGTCGCACACCGACTTCATCCGCCAGTGCGGCGCCGACATCCTTTTCGAGATGAGCGTCCTGCACCTGAGCGGCGAACCTGCGGCGACCTATATGCGCGAAGCGCTCGGCGCGGGCCTGCATGTCATCACCGTCAACAAAGGACCGGTGGCGACGCATTTCCGCCAGCTGACGGCCCTGGCCCGCCTGCGCGGCGTCCGGTTCCTGTATGAAGGGACCGTCATGGACGGCGCGCCGGTGTTCAACCTGGTGCGCCAGACGCTGCCGGCGACACGCATCCGTTCGCTGCGCGGGATTTTCAACAGCACCACGAACTACATCCTCACCCAGATGGAACAGGGGACCCCGTTCGAGGAGGCGCTGGAATACACCAGGAATGCGGGCATCGCGGAAGCGGACCCCACGCTGGACCTGGAAGGGTGGGACGCGGCCACCAAGCTGTCCGTCCTGATCCAGGCCATGATGGGCGGGCACATGAAACCGAAAGACATCGAGAAAACCGGCATCAACGAAGAGACCGGACGCGTCGTCCGCGCCGCCGTGCGCCGCGACCGCCGCCTCCGGCAGGTGGCCAGGGCCTACCGCCAGGGCGGCCGGGTCATCGGCAAAGTGGAATTGCAGGAACTGGAAGTCTTCGATCCGCTCGCCGCCATCCGCGGCCTGAGCAACATCCTCATATTGAACACGGACACCATGCGCGAACTGGTCATCGCGGAATACAACCCGTCGGTCGAGCAGACCGCATTCGCACTCTTCTCCGACCTCATATCCGTATTGAGATGATCCGAGATCGACGATCCGAGATGCGAGATCAAATCTCCGATTCCAGATGAAGCCCCCGGCAAGTCCGAAATCACTTGATGCGGGATTTTTACTACCGACTACCGACTGCCGACTGCCGACTGCCGACTGCCGACTACCGACTGCCGACTGCCGACTACCGACTGCCGACTGCCGACTGCCGACTGCTTTCACACTCCCCACGCCCCGCTCACCTGGATGTTGGCTCCGTTGACGTAACGGGCCTCGTCGGAAAGCAGGTAGAGCACGGCGCCCGCGGCGTCCTCCGGGCTTCCCATATATCCGGCGGGAATGCTCTTGAAGGATTCGGCCAGTGCCTCCGCAGGCACGCCTCCGGTGTCGATGAATCCCGGAGAGATGCAGTTGGCCGTGATGCCGTGCGGGGCGAGCGTCCTGGCCAGCGACCGCGTCAGGACCAGCACGCCGATTTTGGCGATGTAGTGGGCGGTGACAAAAGGCTGCGCCGACTGCCGGTCCGCGTTGACCATGCTGAAGTTGACGATCCGGCCCCACCCGCGCCGGATCATCCCGGGGGCCGCCGCGCGGCTCAGATAAAATACCGGGTGCAGGTTGTGGTCGAACATCGCGTGCCAGCCTTCGATGCTCTCCTCTGTCAGAGGCACCCGGTGATACGATCCGATGCAGTTGATGAGGGCGTCGATGCGGCCGCGTGACTCCTCGACCCGGCGGACGAGATCCTCTGCGTTTCCGGGGATGGAAACGTCGGCACGCACCACCAGCGACCGTGCGTCCAGGGACCGCAGTTCCGACTGCAGCGTGGCCGCGGCCGCCTCGCTTTCCCGGTAGCCTGCCGCGACCGTCCAGCCGCGGTGCGCGAGCCCGAGCGCCACGGCCCGGCCGATGCCCCGCACGCCCCCGGTCACCAGCGCCACTTTCGAATCTACGGCCTCCCTCTGCGCCATCGGTTGCGTCTCTCCATCATGGTCGGCCGGAGGTCCGCCCGCAAACACGACGTTTTGATTTGCGGATTCGTGCGATTCGTGGCCCGGATCCGATAATTCATGCCCGATGCTGCCCGGATCCGCTAGTTAAAATGCGGGTTTTCCGGCTTGATGTGCTCGAATTTGCGCACGAGCTCCAGCGTTTCCAGTTGCTGCTGCAGGATCGGGATCAGGTCATCGCACCGCTCGAGAGGGTCGTCGATTTCCAGCAGCGCCTGCTTCTGCTCGATCGAGAGGTTCAGCGTCATCGCCACCATGTTGACCAGGGACTCGAAATCCAGCTGCGGCATGAGTTCCAGCGCCTGCTGGGCCACGCCGGTCGCCAGCTCGGTGAACTTGGCGAACAAGCCTCCCAGGTGGTTCTGGCGCTCCACCGCTTCGGCGGAGCGTTCCTCCATCGCCGGCCCCTCGATCCTTTCCACTTCGACCATGCGGTACGGAGAATGCTGGATCTCGCGCACGATGCGAACGCGGTGGATTCCGACCACGACGATGTTGTACTTGCCGTCCTCGAGCTCCTCGTACGTCTCGATTTTGCCCAGGCAGGCGACATCGTGGACCGCATCGAGGCCGGAGTAGGACAGTTCCGGGCCGCCCTGCAGCAGCGCGATCACGAGTTCCCCGTTTCCGGCGATCACTTCGCCGACCATGGTCCGGTACCTCTCCTCGAATATGTAGAGGGGCATCGGGGTCTTGGGGAACAACACGACATTCGGCAAAGGAAACAGTGGCACAATCATGTCAGAGCGATATTAGTCAGTTGCAGTCCGGCAGTCAACAACGGCCCGTCCCGCTCCTCCCGGCAGCAGCCGGCCATCCGATCACTGGCGCCTGCGGATCGGACGCTTTTGGCATATAATGGAGGCATCTGCCGCGGAGGCCCGATATGCGCGCATTCTTCCTCTTCCTTGCCAGGCTGGAGGGCTTCAAGGACTTTGCCATGCGATTCGGCGTTTTCCGCAAAACGGCGCTGCGTTTCGTCGCCGGCGAGACGCTGGAGGACGCCGTTCGCGCGGTGCGCCAGGCCAACGCGCAGAATATCCGCGGCACGCTGGACCTGCTCGGCGAGAATACGCGCACCCGCGAGGACGCCGCGAACGCCTGCAGGGAAATCGCGGGCCTCTTCGACAGGATCCGGGACGAAAATATCGACTGCAACGTCTCGGTCAAGCTGACGCAACTGGGGCTCGCGCTGGACCGGGAGGTCGCCGCGCAGAACCTCCTGCAGATCGCACGGCACGCGCGCGACCGGGACAATTTCGTGCGCGTGGACATGGAGGACAGCCCGTACACGCAGGCCACCCTGGAACTGGTCACGCAGGCGCACCGGCAGATGGGGAATGTAGGCACCGTCATCCAGGCGTACCTCTATCGAAGCGAACAGGACGTGGCCCGGCTTCTTGCCGACGGCATCCGCATACGTCTCGTAAAGGGCGCCTACCTGGAACCCGCAAGCGTGGCTTATCGCAGGCTGGAGGATACCAACGCGAATTACATGAAGCTGATGCGGGTGCTGCTCGCCAGCGCGCCGTACCACGCCATCGCCACGCACGACGAATCCATCATCGCCGCCACGAGGGACTTCGCCTCGGCCCAGGGCATTTCCAGAGATCATTTTGAGTTCCAGATGCTCTATGGAATACGCCGGGACCTGCAGGCCCGGCTCGTGGACCAGGGATACCGCGTGCGCGTCTATATCCCGTACGGCCGGCAGTGGTATTCTTATTTCATGCGGCGGCTTGCCGAACGCCCGGCCAACGTGGCGTTTCTGGCACGCAATTTTTTCAAGCGTTAGAGCCGGGGCCTTCCAGGAGACGGCGCCTGGAAGGCCCGGGCCCGGAGAGGATGCGACATGGAAGAGTCTGTGGTTTCTTGCCCTCAGTGCGGCACGAGTAACAGGATCAAATCGGCGGTCACGGACCAGTTCCCGGTCTGCGGCAAATGCAAAGGCTCGCTCCCCTGGATCGTCAACGGGACCGACATCAGTTTCCGCAAGGAACTGGAGACTTCCACGCCGGTCCTGGTGGATTTCTGGGCCGACTGGTGTGCGCCGTGCCGGATGACGGCCCCGGTCCTGGACGACCTGGCGCGCGACAAGGCCGGCCAGGTCAAGGTGGTCAAGATCAACGTGGATCAGAATCCGACTACGGCCGAGCGGTTCAATGTCCAGAGCATCCCGACGCTGATCCTCTTCAAGAACGGGCAGGCCGTGGAAACCGTGGTGGGAGCGATGTCCAAAAACGCCCTGCTCGAGCGTTTCGGGCCGCATCTGGCATAGACGGAAAAATTGCAGATTCCGGATTCCGGATTCCGGATGGGATGATCCGAGATCCGGTATCGGAGATGAAGGCGGAATACGAACCTCGGCTCTGATCCGGCGAGCTTTTATCTGGAATCTGGAATCTGGAATTCTTTACGCTCGCAGGGTCTCGGTCCAAAGATCGGCCTCATAGGCAATCCGGGCCTCGCCTTCGAGGAAAACCTCCTGGAACCGGACGCCGGCCGGATTCCCCTTTTCTCCGATCATTTCAAAATGGACGCGCAGCATCTCGCCGCCGCTGGTCCGGACATCCGCCGGGGAAACGACGAGCCCCCGCGCCGCCGCGATGAGGACGGACGCCGTGCAGCCGGTGCCGCACGCCAGGGTCTCCTCTTCCACGCCGCGCTCGTAAGTGCGCACCGCCATGGTCTTTTCATCCCGCACATGGACGAAATTGACGTTGGTGCCGGCAGGCTGGAAGCGCCCGTGGAAACGCAGGGCGCGCCCGTAGCGGCGTACGTCGATCGATTCCAGCGCCGCGGCATCCGCCGCAAACCAGACCGCGTGGGGGACTCCGGTGTTGAGCGAATCGAGGCGAAACGCCCTCCCTTCCGCCTCCAGTTCCAGATCCAGGCTCTGGCCGTGCGGCGGCGTCATCTGCACCTTGACCCGGTCGCCCAGCAGCTCGGCCCGGATCACGCCGGCCAGCGTGCGGAACGCCATGCGGGGCACCCGGACGATTCCCACCAGCGATGCGAACCGCGCGGCGCAGCGTGCGCCGTTGCCGCACATCTCGGCCTCGCTCGCATCGGCGTTGAAAAAGCGCCACTTGAAATCGACTTCCGGATCCTTCTCGATCAATATCACGCCGTCGGCGCCGACGGAAAGCTTCCGGCGGCAGGCGTACCGGACGAAGTCGCGGCAATGATCCGCATCGATCCGCCCTTCCCGGTTGTCGATGACGATGAAATCGTTGCCGGCTCCGGTCATTTTGTAGAAATGAATCCGCTGCTCGGGGTGATTCATGCGCCTCCCTTCCGCCGGACGCATTCCGGGATGGACTCGCCGCGGATCAGGTCCTCCCGGGACTCGCGTTTCCGGACCACGTAAAAGCTGTCGCCGTCCACCAGGACCTCGGCCGCCCGCGCTCTCGCGTTGTAGTTGGAGGACATCGAGAAACCGTAGGCCCCCGCGCTCATGACCGCCAGCAGTTCCCCGGCGTCCATGGCCTGCAGCATGCGGTCGTGCGCAATGAAATCGGAAGATTCGCAGATCGGCCCCACGACATCGACGGGGCGCGATTCCCTGCTGCGGGGCACCACCGGCCGGATGTCGTGGTAAGAGCCGTACAGGCTCGGACGCACGAGGTCGTTCATGCCCGCGTCCACGATGATGAATTCCTTGCTCGCCGTCTTCTTGGTATAGAGAACCTCGGTCAGCAGCACGCCCGCGTTCCCCACGATGACGCGTCCCGGTTCCAGGATCAGCTTGCAGGGCAGATCCCCGAGCCCTTCGAGAATGGCCCGGGCGTACTCCCGGGGATGCGGCGGCTCCTCCTCATGATAGGAGATGCCCAGGCCGCCGCCGAGGTCCAGGTACCGGATCCCGATCCCGTTTTCGCCGAGCCGGCAGACGAGCACCTTCAACCGCTCGAGGGCTTCGACGAACGGGGGGATTTCCGTGAGCTGGCTGCCGATATGGCAGTCGATACCGACCACGTCTACGTGCTCCAGGGTCCGCGCCCGTTCGTAGGACTGCATCGCCTGTTCGATGTCGATGCCGAATTTGTTTTTCTTGAGGCCCGTGGAAATGTACGGGTGCGTTTTGGGATCGACGTCGGGATTCACCCGGAGAGCGATTCGTGCCCGCGCCCGCATCGCCCCGGCGCGCTGGTCGATCGCTTCGAGTTCCTGCGCGGATTCGATGTTGAACATCAGGATGTCTTCCCGGAGCGCATAATCGATCTCTTCGCGGGTCTTCCCCACCCCTGAATAGACGATCCGCTCGGCGGGGATTCCCGACTGCCGCGCCTTGAAGAGCTCTCCCCCCGAAACGATGTCCGCCCCGCCGCCGAGGGCCGCAAACAGCCCGAGGATGGAGAGATTCCCGTTGGCCTTGACCGAATAGCAGGTCAGGTGAGGCATGCCGGCGAAGGCGCTGTCGAAGACGGTGAAATGCTGCCGCAGGGTCGCGCAGCTGTAGATGTAGCAGGGCGTTCCCGCCTCGCGGGCGATGGTCCGCAGCGGAACGCCTTCGCAGTATAGCTCCCCGCCCTCGTAACTGAAGTGGTGCATGGCGAAAGGTCTCCTTCAGGCCCGGGATTTCGCATCGGCGCACCCGGGACCGGGCCTTAAACTTATAGGCCAATCCGCACGAGCGCACAAGGGGAAATGGGGATACACCGTGATTGCAGATTGCAGATTCCAGATGGGGGAATCCGAGATCCGAGATCCGAAATCCGAGATCGGGTTCCGGGTTCACCGCCACCCCCTGAAGCTTCCTGCGAGATGCGATGAATCGGGGATCCCGCATCTCGCATCGTCGATTTCGCATCATCTCATCTGGAATCTGGAATTTGGAATCTGCCATCTGCCATCTGCCAGCCGCCGATTCGGGCGGATGCCCGAATCGGCGCCCTGCCGATGTGATATATTAGCCTGGATCGCGCCGGGTATCGATTCGATCCCCGGGACACAAAAACCTGATAAGGGGGAGCTATGGGAACAAGGGGACGCGAAATTGTCGGGATGAATGTGGACGAACTGCTGAAGCTGCTGAACGGGGCGTTCGCGAGCGAATGGCTTGCCTACTATCAGTACTGGCTCGGGGCGAAAGTGATCAAAGGGCCCATGAAGGACGCCGTCGCGGCCGAACTGAACCTGCACGCCACGGAAGAGCTGAATCACGCGGTGCTGCTGGCAAACCGCATCGTGCAGCTCGGCGGCACCCCCGTGACCAATCCCCGCGACTGGTTCGGGCTGAGCCCCTGCGCCTACGACGCCCCGGAGGATCCCTACGTGACGGTGCTGCTCGACCAGAACATCGCCGGCGAGCAATGCGCCATCTCCGCATATAAGAACCTCATGGACGTGACCAAGGCATGGTGACGTACAACATGGCGCTTACCATCCTGCAGCAGGAGGTGGAGCACGAGGAAGACCTGCAGGCGCTCCAGGAAGACCTGGAGTTGATGGTCGGCCGCGGCGCGGCGAAGTAGGGGTTCCCGATCCCGGCGCCGGAAGCGGGATCGGGGCGATCCGGCCCGGGATCCCGCGCCTGGCCCGCAGGGATCGATCCCGAGGAGACGCGGGAGTTTTCAGGACTTTTGCTTGTTTCGCGGCGTTCCCCTATAATGGCTTGCATGATGGATATGGAAGATGCTGCCGGCGAAGAACTGGTCCTCGAGCAATCCCATGTCGAGAGTGCGGATGTCGAGATCGTCGGTCCCACCGAAATCGCGCCTTACGACCCGCTGCGGCGCTACATGGCGGAGATCAGCCGATTCACGCCCCTGAGCCGGGAGGAGGAGCACGAGCTCGCCCTCCATTACCGCGAAACGGAAGACCGTGAGGCGGCCTATCGCCTGGTAACCTCCAATCTCAAGCTGGTCGTGAAGATCGCCATGATATACCAGAAGGTCTACCGCAACCTTCTGGACCTCATCCAGGAAGGCAACCTGGGACTGATCCAGGCCGTCCGGCGCTTCGATCCCGACCGGGGCACGCGCCTGCCGACCTACGCGGCGTGGTGGATCAAGGCCTATATCCTGAAGTTCCTCCTGGACAACACGCGGATGGTCAAGATCGGCACCACCAACACCCGGCGCAAGATCCTGATGAACCTCAACCGCGAAAAGCGGGAACTGGAGGCCAAAGGAATCGTGCCTACCTCGAAGCTCCTCGCCGAAAACCTGGGAGTCGATGAGACGGAACTCCTGGAAGTGGAACAGGGGATGTCGGGCCAGGACATCTCGCTGGACGCACCGCTGAGCGACGAGAATTCCGACACGCGCTACATCGATACGCTCAACCTGATGGAACAGAGCGTGGACGAAAAGATCGCGCACGGGGAATTCCGCGAACTGCTGGAAAAGAAGTTTGCCGATTTCGCGGAAACGCTCAGCGAACGCGAGCGCATGATATTGAACCGCAGGCTCATCGCCGAGGAGCCGGAGACGCTCCAGCAGCTGGCCGATCAGTACCGGATTTCACGCGAGGCGATCCGCGTGGCGGAAAAGAAGCTCGTGGCGAAGCTGAAGAAGTACATGATCGAATCCTTCGGTGACGTGCGAGAGATCGAGTTCCACCTGTCCTAGCCCGTATTGCGTCAGGAATCCCCCGCTCGCGGGTCCGCCCGAATGACAGAGAAGCAGCCACGCATAATAAAAGGGCGCCCCTCTGGTGGTAATGTGTTAGTTGCAACCAA